>CAISVF010000474.1 GCA_903888765.1 uncultured Verrucomicrobia subdivision 3 bacterium
ACCGAAAGTGAGCATGACAGTTTTGGCGCCGGACATGCCGGGACCGCCCTTTCGGCCGCGCTCGGCATGGCGGCCGCGCGGGATAAACGGGGTTCGGATGAAAATGTGGTCTGCATTTTTGGCGATGCTGCCTTGACGAACGGCATCTCTTTCGAGGCGATGAACAACGTCAATCACACCACGAAAAAATTCATCGGCGTGCTCAATGATAACGAGTGGAGCATCGCCAAAAACGTGGGCGCTATTTCCGGTTATCTGAATAAGCTCATCACCAATCCGTCCTACAACAAGCTGGCCCGGGATTTTGAGGGTTTTGTCCGGCGCCTGCCCAAGGGCGAACTCGCGCTCAAACTGGCGCATCGGGCTGAGGGGGGCTTCAAGGGCGCACTTACGGGAGTGGGTTTGCATCCGACCACCAGTCAGGTCGAGTCCGATGGCCGGGGCGGTCATGGCTCGCCGGTGTTGTTCGAGGAGATGGGGCTCCGTTACCTGGGCCCGATTGACGGGCATGATTTGCCGTTGCTCATCAGCACCCTGGAATTTGCCAAGGCCTGCGATCATCCGATTGTTATTCATGTGCTGACCCAAAAGGGTAAAGGTTTTGAAGCGGCGCTGAAGCAGCCTGAAAAATTTCATGGTCTGGGACCATACAACGCCCAGACCGGTGAGACGCCCGCCACGCGTCCCGGCACCCCGCCGATGTATCAGGATGTGATGGGCCAAACCTGCGTTAAGCTGGCCAGGAGCAACGAAGCGGTCATCGGCCTCACCGCCGCCATGCCCAGCGGCACCGGCATGAAACATTTGGAAAAAGCCATGCCCGAGCGTTACTACGATGTGGGTATTGCCGAGGTACACGGGGTCATTTTTGCGGCCGGCATGGCGACCATGGGACTGCGTCCCATCGTGGCGATTTATTCCAGTTTTCTCCAGCGCGCCTACGATTGCATTCACCATGACGTTTGTTTGCAGGATCTGCCGGTCATTTTCTGCATGGACCGCGCCGGGCTTTCCGCCAACGATGGTCCGACCCATCATGGCGTGTTTGACATTTCCTATCTGCGCTGCCTGCCGAATGTGATCGCCATGGCCCCGGCTAACGAGGACGAACTGGCTGACATGATGTACACGGCCACCACGGTCAATCACCCCACCTTCATCCGCTATCCGCGCGGAGCGGCTGAAGGGGTCCCGGTGAAGGCGGAGCCCGCCTTGATCGCCGTTGGCCAGGCGCTGGTGCAACAAACCTTCGTTAACCACGGCCAGCGCAAAGTCGCCCTGTTCGGACTGGGTCCGATGAATGCCATTGCCCGTAAAGCGGCGGAGCAGCTCATGGCGGAAGGCTACGATGTTGCGGTCATTAACCCGCGTTTTACCAAGCCCATTGATGCCGCCGTACATGAGCAGTTCGGGCGCGCGGCGGATTTGCTGGTGACCTTGGAAGATCATGTGCTCATTGGCGGGTATGGTTCTGCCGTGCTGGAACTGTTTAGCGAAAAATCCATTGGGACTTCCGTCGTGCGGATCGGCTGGCCGGATCAATTCATTGAGCACGCCACCACGCAGGACGAACTGCGCGCCAAATACGGACTATCCGTTGTGAATACCGTGGCCAAGGTAAAAGCGTACTTTGTTGCCCCGGTTTCCGTGCCGAAGCTGCCCGGAGGTTCGTGACCCTCCCGGCAAGATCCGGCCACCGGTTGGTCCGGCGCTACAAGTTGGGAACCGGGCATCGGCAGGAATAACTTTTGCCCCCCTTGCTTTTGTCGCGTGCATTTATCCGGGTTACCTCGTCCATCCGTGGTTAAATGAATGGTCCCGGCTCCGGGCCGGATTTGACCTGGCCCGTGGATCTATTGTCCGGTGCGCAAATATATTTTCCTGGCTGAAATTTTTGTTTAAATTCAGTCATGAATTTATTGCCCTTTGGAAATTTGCCGCCCGCCAGGCCGCGTTCCTTCGTCCCTTCCTCCCTCAATCTCGGTGACTGGTCGCAGGTCGCTCCGCTGTTCGATCAGTTGGAAAAGCGCGCTGCTCAGGCCCAAAACGTTCCTGAACTGGAGGCCTGGTTGCTCGCCTGGAGCGAATTGAACGCCGCCCTGGACGAGGAATCTGCCCGCCGCAATATCGCCATGACCTGCCATACGGATAATGCCCAGGCGGAGCAGGATTATTTGTATTTTGTGGAAAATGTGGAACCGCACGTGAAACCTCGTCAGTTCGTACTGGAGCAGTTGTACGTTGCCCATCCGCAACGGCCAAACCTCCCCCCGGCGCGCTACGCAGTCTTTGACCGGGACATAACCAATCACGTCGCCTTATTTCGTCCCGAGAACGTGGCCTTGGAAACCCGCGAGGCCAAGCTGGGCCAACAATACCAAAAGCTTATCGGCGCCCAGACGGTTCAATTTCGCGGCGCGGAACGGACGCTGGTCCAGATGGGGCGCTTTCTGGAGGAACCGGATCGTGCGCTGCGGCAGGAGGCGTGGGAGTTGGTGGCGCGGCGCCGCTTGGAAGATGTGGACCAGTGCGAGGCAATTTTTGATGAGCTGGTCCAATTGCGCACGCAAATCGCCCGTAATGCGGGCTTTCCTGATTATGTCCAGTATGTTTTCCGCCAGAAGGGCCGCTTTGATTATTCGCCAGCAGATTGTGTGAAATTTCATGGCGCCATTGAAAATGAAATCATGCCGGTCGTTCGCGGCTTCCAGGCCGGGCGCAAACAACTCTTATCCGTGGACAAATTGCGTCCGTGGGATTTGGCAGTGGATCCGCAAAACCGACCGCCCTTGCACCCGTTCAGCGATGTTGGCGAAATGGTGGCGCGGACCCAGAAGATTTTCGATCAGCTTGATGCCGGGCTGGCCAGGGGCTTCCGCCAGATGCAGGATTTGAAATTGCTGGATCTGGACAATCGCAAAGGCAAGGCGCCGGGCGGCTATCAATCCACGCTGGCCGAAGCGCGCCTGCCGTTTATTTTCATGAATGCAGTCGGCGTCCAGCGGGATGTGGAGACCATTCTGCACGAGGCCGGCCATGCTTTCCACGCGCAGGCGACCCGCGGCGACGATTTGTATCCGTATCGCAGTGCTCCGATTGAGTTTTGCGAGGTCGCTTCCATGGCCATGGAGTTGCTGGGCGCTGAATTCCTTGAGGAATTTTATCCCGCCGCCGAGGCCAACCGGGCGCGCAAGACCCACTTCGAAGGCATCATCGGGTTTTTCCCGTGGATGGCCGTGGTGGATGCCTTTCAGCATTGGATTTATACCCATCCCGGCCACACCCGCACCGAGCGCGAGGCGGCGTATGGCCAATTAATGGACCGCTTTGGTGGCGACGTGGATTATTCAGGCTATGCGGCGGCTCGCCTGCATTCCTGGCACCGGCAGTTGCACATTTTTCTTTATCCGTTTTATTACGTGGAGTACGGCATTGCCCAGTTGGGAGCCTTGCAAGTCTGGGCCAATTCCAAAGCGGACCGGGCCCGGGCTCTGCTGGCCTACAAAAAAGGTCTGTCGCTGGGTGGATCGCGCCCGCTGCCGGAATTGTTTCAGGCCGCCGGCTGCCGCTTGGAATTCAGCGCGGAAACGATCCGGCCGTTGATCCAACTGGTGCAAAGCGAGCTGAAGAAATATTAATCGGATGCCAGTCGCGGAGCCGCCGGTGGTCGGTGAGCCGGTGCTCAGGCCCATCTTGACACTGTTCTTGGAGCGCGGCGTTCACGCCGCTTCCGCGTCCAAACCGGCGAAGGCAGATCGATTGGCAATTGAGAACAGTGTCAAGCTACCCCCGGTGCTCCGCGTCCGGTTTTTGACCTTTTCAAAACCGGGGAAATCACTACTTTTCATCTGCGGGTTTGTTGCCCGTTTATATTTTTTATTTGATGAACACGTTTCAAATCATCTTCACGCCCACCAGCGCTGCCGAACTCGGGCGCATGCCCAAGGAATTGCAGCTCCAGATCCTGGGTGACTTTCGCGGGTTGCCGCAGCATGTCATTGGCAGTGAGCTGGAAGATTTTGGCCGGCTGGAGAGTGATGGTCATATTTTGCACCGCTTCCGCCTGGGCGATTACCGGATTTACTTTGAGCGCCATCCGCTCGGCGTGCTGGTCCATCGCATTTTGAGTCGCCACACGCTTAAGGATTTTTTCTTCCGCTCCGGCATCAAGGTGGGTGAGGATGAAGCTTTGCAGGAAAATCCCAAGTTTTGGCAGCTTATCGAGGCTGCCAAAAAGTCGGAAACGAAATGATTTTTCCGCCGCCGGCAACATCGGGCTGCAACTTGGCACAGTTCTTGGAGCGCGGCGTTCACGCCGCTTCAGCGTCCAAACCGGCGCCGGCGGATCAGTTGACCTGCGGGCCTATGAATGGATAAGCGGCGTAAACGCCGCGCGCCGCGCCATTTGGCAATTAAGCCCGCTGGCGAGCTGTAGCGCATGCTGTATCGCCGATTTCCCAATCGGCCGGGTGAGGCTAGGCGTGGCGCGTTCGAGTATTGCCCGGCTCGCCGGTTTGGAAACTCACCATCCAGTACCTCGTCGGAAATCTACGCTGATTTCCTGACTTGCTCCGGGGCGGTTTCTGCGTAACATTTCGCCCGCCCATTTATGAATTATAAAATCTCTCAACGTGCCGCGTCACTTGCGCCGTCGCTGACCTTAGCCATTGATTCCAAGGCCAAAGCCATGAAAGCTGCCGGCGAGGATGTTGTCGGTTTTGGCGCTGGTGAGCCCGATTTTGATACTCCCCAGCACATCAAAGATGCCGCGTCTAAGGCGCTGGCTGCCGGTTTTACCAAATACACTCCCAGCAGCGGCATTCCGGAATTGCGCGAGGCCATTGCCGCCAAGTTTAAAAACGAAAACGGCCTCAGCTACAAGCCCTCCCAGGTCATCGTCTCGTGCGGGGGCAAACATTCCTGCTACAACGTCATCCTGGCAACCTGCGAACCCGGCGACGAAGTCATTATTCCTGCGCCCTATTGGCTGAGCTATCCGGAAATGGTCAAGCTCGCCGGTGCCAAGCCCGTCATTATCCAGACCACGGATAAAACCGAGTTCAAGGTCACGCCCGAGCAGCTCCGCGCGGCGATCACGCCCAATACTCGTCTGTTCGTTCTGAATTCCCCGAGCAACCCCACCGGCAGTGTCTATACCCCCGAGGAAACCAAAGCTCTGGGTGACATCTGCGTGGAAAAAGGCGTCCTCATCATGAGCGACGAAATTTACGAGCATCTGCTGTATGATGGGGCCAAGGTCAAAAGTGTGGCCAGCTTTTCCCAGGCTCACTTTGACCACACCATCATCGTTCACGGCCTGGCCAAGGCCTGGAGCATGACCGGCTGGCGGCTGGGTTTCCTCGCCGCACCCGAGCCGATTGCCAAGGCCATTGACGCTGTTCAATCCCATAGCACTAGTAACCCGACCTCGTTTGCCCAAAAGGGCGGGGTGGCCGCGCTTACCGGGCCGCAGGATCATTTGCCCCTGTGGCTGGCCGAGTTTGACAAACGCCGTCGCTACGCCCACGCCAAGCTGAATTCCATTCCCGGCATCACCTGCGTCAATGCCAAGGGTGCCTTTTACCTGTTTCCGAACATTGCTCAAACTGGTTTGAAGTCTGCCGAGTTCTGTGCCCGGCTGTTGGATGCCGAGAAGGTTGCGGCCGTCCCTGGCATCGCTTTCGGAGCCGACGACTACATTCGCTTGAGCTACGCCACCGGCCTGGCAAATATCGAAAAAGGCTTGAACCGGCTGGATAAATTCTGCCGGACTCTTGTCCGGTAATTGTTCTTGTTCTCCCCGCTAATAAAATCGGCCTTGAGTTATCTTGGCCGATTTTTTGTGCCTGCGGCAACGGGCGCTCCCGCAACATGTTTTATTGCGACCATAAGCGCAGGCGGAAGAATCTTTGGCTGGAAAAGTCGAAGCTGTTGGTCACGCTGATGGAGAACCCCGTTCCAGCAACCGGACCTCCCTGCGGGACCCAGCTCAAAGTGGAGAGATCATCGCAAGTTTCCAGCTGGTAACTCAACCCCGGGAAACTTGGCCAGCTAAAATATAACTGGCTATTCCCCAGGCTTAAAGTGCTGAGCACGGGGGGTAGCACCACTTGCACCTGAAATGTTTGCGTGGCGCTCAGGCTGGGCGTGCCATTATCGGACACGGTTAGGGTGATGGAATTTGTGGCGGGAGCCTTTGACGGTGTCCAGATGAAGTGGCCCGTTAAAGAATTGAGCGTTGCTCCTGACGGGGTGTTGGTTGCCAATCCGTATGCGAGTGTTTGTGCCGGATAATCTGTGTCCGTGGCCGAGGCCGTGAGTGAGAGCGTTTGTCCCAGCACCAATAACTGGTTGCCCATCAGATTCCACACCGGCGGGGTGTTGGGAACCACGTTGTTGGTGCGTGGCGTGGCCGTGGGCATCAGCGCAATGGTGGCGTTTCCATCTGGATAGCGCCCCATGCTGATGTCGCTGGTTTGCGCCCCGAAAGTGACATAGTCCACCAGATTGCTATTGGCGTTATAGAGGGCGATGCTTGTGCCGCTTTTGCTCAATTTGAAATTGACGTGCAAATCACCGCTGCCGGTGGGCGTTTTTTTATCCGCCCATACCAGCAGAAAACCATGGGGTGGGATGGTGTATCCCGCCGGTATTTGCGAGCCTTCATAGAGCGTGCCATTCAAGGTGTTGGTCAGGAAACACCCGGCCAGATTGACGGTGTTGCTGCTCGGATTGTAAAGTTCAAACCAGTCGTCGTATTTGTTGCTGTCCAGGGGGTCCTGCAAGGTTCGCGTATTGCCGGCCATCCATTCATTGATGTAAACCGTCAACGGCGCGCCCGTGGGGTCGTTGGTCCGTCCGGGGGTGGCGTAGAAAAAATCCTGGCGGTTAAAACTCTGGCCGTCGAGGAAGGAGCCAAAGGAATGATTTGCCGCCAGGCCACTGTAATCCACTGCATCCAGCACCTGTGGCTGCCCGTTGTAAAGCCGGCTTAAAGCCAGCGAGCCGGTGCCGCTGGCCAGCACAAAACTGGTGTGGAGTTCGTTGGTGGTTGCCAGATTGGTCAGCCCATCCGCAAAGATCAGCTTGAACCCGCCCGGATTGATCGTAGCCCCGGCCGGAAACGGCCAGGCCGTGAGGTTCGCATAATTGTTTGCCAGGTAGAGATTCGTTAAGGCTAACTGGTTCGTGGTGGGATTGTATAGCTCTATCCAGGCTGCGTGCTGGCCGGCGCGGTTGGTGATGCCATTCAGGTTGTCCGCCTGGAGTTCGTTTAACCATAGCGGGGCAAATGGCGGCAGGCTGGCGTAGCCGTAGTTGGTCTTGCCGGGAGTGGCTGCCGCGGGTGGCCCATAACTGTTCCAGTTGCCGATGCGCCAGTTGTCCTGCAGCGGATCAATTAATTGCAGGGAACTCCCGGTGCCATTGGCGTTGGTCGGCCACGGCAATGTGCTGGCGTATTTGACTTTGGCCACCACCGCATCGCTTGCCGCGTTGGTTCCGGGCGGCCATAGCCAGAGGGTTTCCCCATCCCTTTGCAGGGTGCCGGTGTAGGTGTCAAACACCGGATTCGTTGCTCCGTAGGCGGCCGCAAAAGCCACCGGGTTGGCGGCCAGCACCAGAAACGCATTGGGCGCAATGAGCGATCCCGCTGGGAATGTGTAGGCCAGCCCTTTGAACTCCCAGCCCGATAAATCAAACGTGGTGTTGGTGGAATTATTATACAACTCAACAAACTGCGCGTTGAGGATTGCCGGGTTATACTGAATCTCGTTGATGGCCAATTGGCCGGCCGCAGCTGGGAGGTTGCCATTAAAAATCACCGTGACATTGGTCGTGTCGCCCGGCAGCGGTTGGTTATGCCGGTCGATGCCCACGACCGTGAGATTGTTCGTGCCCGCTTTTAAGGGCACAGTGACTGTCCAATTGGTGAGCGTTGTCCAATTCATCGGCCATGCCGCTCCGTTGATCCAGACAGTATCCACTGTGATGGGTGCGGTGCCACTGATATAGGCCACATTGTTGCTTTGCGTGATGTTGGGGTTGACACTGAAAATCGGCGTGTCCTCGCTGGCCATTTGGGCGGCTATGCTGGCTTGCGCTTGCCTGAGCCACGGTTTGAGTTTGGTGTTTGGATCTTCCACGGTCTGGCTGTTGGCGGTAAAGGCGCCATATTTTGCATCCAGCAGCGGTCCGCTAATAGCCGGATCAAGCGGCCCGTTTACCAGTTCTTGCAGCGCCCGCCAATACATCCGGCGGAAAACCGGCGTGGTGAATAATTTGCCGGTGATCGGGTCGGTGACCTTGAAGAGGTTTGTCCCCGGTTCCCAGGAACCGCCATTGCCGAGCGCGATGTTAAAATCCCACATCAATAAAGAATATCGGGTGTTGAGCGCGCCTATATATCCGTAAAGATTTTGGCCGTTTTGTGCGCCGAACGAATCCCAATTGCCCGCCGCGTGGTTTGCCGCGAAGACGCGCATCCAGTTTTCCAGATCCGCCATATTTTCCATGTTGGCAATATAATTGGGGGTGTTGTAGGAGTTGGCCGCGTCAATCAGCGACCACACATTGGTAAAATCATTGGCCGAAGTCGGCGTTCGGCGAATCTCAAAGTTATAGCGGTAGCGCGCCGGCTTTTTCAAGCCGCCCGCAGTGGTATAGTTTGACAACGTGCACCACCCGCTGTTCGCAAAGAGAATGGAAGCCGCCCCCGGAGCCGGGCCGAATTCAAACCACGGCTGCATTTTAAAGAGCCAGCCATCGGGATCGTTCGGGAAATGTTCTTTTACTACATCGCCGTCCGGACATTGCGCATCTTCCATGAGCGTGCCCCGCCGGTGCCCGTTAACATACACCGCCACATAGCGGCGATTGAGCCACGGCACGCCAAGGGTGCGCAAAAAGGAATTGGCTGTCTGCTCCCGCTGGAGGCTGGCGTCATCGCCCGCGCCATTGCCTGGCTGATGGATTTTATTGAAGGAAGTGGCCCCTAGAAATTTGTCGTCCTCGGGGAATATCCATTTGTAATGGCACAGCGCGCCAAACGGGGTATCAAAGCCCTGATGATAAGGACTGCCGGCGAACCGGGCCTGGGCGTTGTAGATGATCCGTGAATTATTGACCATGGTGCAATCCCAGGACTCATTGCTCAGGTCTGACAGGGCGGCCCAGCGGCTCGCATTGGTTTGCGTGAGCCACAAATGATAAACACTGAAACTGCCGCCGGGATTGCTGTCGCCAAACAGAATGACACCTTCCGGTGGTATGCCGTTGTTATTGAGCAGTGCCGGGAATCGCGTGCTGATTCCGCGGGTGTCGTTGGCTGAGATATAAAAGGCGGCGATGGCATTGCTGCCGGTGGCCGGCGCGGGGATAATGCCGCTAAAGATGCCATCGTTGCTCAGGGCATCACCGCCGGTGCCATCATCTTTCATGGGCACTGCGGTATATGCGGTCGCTGGATCCATGCGATAATTGAGCGTGAGATTTTGCACGCCATCCGGATCGTGCACGCGTGCGGTCACTACGACGGGTTGATTGCTGGCGGGCACCGCCGGTGCATGGCTCACTTCGTAAATCGCCGGCCCGGCATTGGTGAGATAGCGGCTGTTGGGGGCTCCCGGAGTGCCGAGATTGGTTGGCACCGGCAGCGGCCCGGTGGCCTCCAGCCAGTTGCCGTTCAGTCGCATCAGTACTTCCGGCCATCCGCGCAGCCAGCGGGCTTTAAACCGCAGGGTCGCCGACTGGCCGTTGACCATCTGGTTGGTGGTCAGGGCCACCTCGCACGAGTTGTCGCCCGTCCAGAACCGGTCGCTGCACCGGATGTGTAGGGAATGTCCGCTCGCATAGCCCTCATTTTCCAGGCTCGACCGGCTTTCGCAGCCTTGAAACGTCCAGTTGGTGACGCCGGCTTCAAAATCGGAGTTGGCCACCAGATTGATGGAGCTCGTGTTGGAATGAACTTCCAGGTTGTCCACCAGGCATTCGCCCACGTCGAGGATGCCGATTTGTGCGTAGTCCATGGAGGGGTCGTAATTTTTCCCCAGATCCAAAACGCCGGTGTTTTCAATGTTGGTCCAGCTGGATTTATGCGTTTCATCGCTGTCGCCCCAATTTGCCGCCAGCCGGTGATTGGCGCGCGGATCCATTAATTCCAGGCTGCTTCCCCCGCCAGCCGACCATTGCCCCCAGCGTCCGCCGGAGCTATACGTTACTTCGTCCTGCGTCACATAAATGATATTGGTTGTCAGGCCTTTGCTATTGGTGGTTGTCAGATTTTGCGGCATCGCCAGGGCCACGCGCTCTCCGTTGTGCGATAATTTGCCGCCAAAATTGCCCAAGGTATTGTTCGGATTCAGGTTGGCATATTTATTGAATAGATTGGTCAGGTTCCGGGCGATCACCAGGTAGCCGTTTGGTGCCAGGGTGGTGTTGGTCGGGAATACCAACGATATGCCGGCGGTAAATTGCCAGTTTCCCAGATTCACACTATTCGTGCCTTTGTTGTACAGTTCCACGTATTGGTCATCATCGTTGCCGGTGATGGGGTCGTACATCAATTCGTTGATCACGATGTCCCCGATCCAAATGGCGCTGTTATTGGCGCCGGGGGTGCGGGTGTTTAGTGGATAAAATGCACTGGCCCCGTCCGGAAATCGCCCCATTGACCTCCCGTCCGCCTGGGCTTCGTACTGGACTGCATCTAAAATCCGGCTGTGATCCGGTTTGCAGAAAAAGATCGTGCCGCCCGCACCATTGAGTGCCAAGCCGGGTTGCGAAGCGTCGATGGCAAGGAATCCCCCCGGTGGCAGCAGGGTGCCCGGTGGAATGATGAATTTATCGACGCTGGTGTCATCGGTAATGATGCAGCCGGAAAGATCGTTGGTTGACCCGCCATGATTGTACAGTTCCACAAATGCGGGCACCGACGCATTTTCTGAGTGCGCTAACACCTCATTAATCAGCACATTGCGCAGCGGGCTGGGATGGTAACATTCCATCACGCCCGGTGAACCGCCCGCGACATCGCTGATATCCCAGGCCCGGGGATCACCTTCGCCATAACTGGGATAGGCCAGCACTATCGAGTGTCCGGTGCCATCGGCTGCCACCGGCCAGGGATAGAGGTTTGCATAAGGTATGGTCAGCAGGACGGCTCCTGCCTCGTCCAACATTTGGAGCGTGCCGGTTTTTTTAAGGCTTCCGGTATAGGGGCCGAGTACATTGGTGATGCCATAGACGCTGGCAATATCGGTGGGTGATGCGGCAATGACCAGATAGCTGCCGCCTGCCACGATCGTGTTGCTGGGGAAAGTGTAGTTCAAGTTGTCGCCCACGATTTGGTAGCCGCTGATGTCTTGAAAAAACGGGTTTGAATTGTACAGTTCGATAAATTCCAGATTTCGCCCGTCCGCGCGCGTTGCCGGTTTGTACATGATTTCTGAAATGGCCATGGGCGTGGTGCGGCTGGAGGGTCCGGGTGGTTCGTGCGGATTGGGTAGGAGGCTGGTGGTGATGTTGGTGGTGACATTCGTGAGGTCAGCAAACTGCGCCATCGCCGTCTGAGTGGGGCTGTGGCTGCTGGTGACGAGGCCGAAATAGATTTGTGCCGGCATGGCGATGGTCACGCTGCCCAGGGATGTCCAACTCTGCCCATCGTAGCTGGCGAAACCGCTGAAAACATTGCCCGTCCGTTTCAATCGTATCCACGTGTCAGGATAATTTGCCGGAAAGCTTCCCAGGGAAAGGGCCGGGGAATAGGCCGGATCCCGCGTTTCCATAAACACCCCATTCAAGTCGGGCGTGGCGACACTGGCGACAAATCGGCTGCCGGTATCCAGACTTTCCCGGGCCATCAGGCCGGCTTTCGTCCATAAATCTCCCCAGTTCAAGCCGGTAATCCGGGCGCTGACATCAAAATCTCCGGTTCTCAATTCATATTGCAAATTCGCCTGATCCGCCAGGCCGCCTAAATCACGTCCTGCCGCCACTACCGTGACCCCGTTGCTGGCCAGGTTAAGGTAGGAAGTGTTGCTGGCACTGCCGATGTCCTGTTGCGCATAGGGCAAAGCCAGAAAGCTGGCCTGGGTGTTCGCGGCGATCTCATTTGGCACGGCGGCGCGATCACGGATGCTATTGATAACGAGGCTGTAATTGCTGCCGTACACCAGCGGTGCCGTGGTCAGCAGTACCGCTGTGTTGGTTCCGTAAACCGTTGCGAGCAAGACGCTCATTCCGTTGGTGAACGTATAGTTGGCCGGGTTGGTTGCGCCGGCGGGATCCACCGGTTCCGAAAATGCCACGACCAGGTTGGTTGGCCCCAGGTTGAAAATTTGCGTCACCGCCGGCGGCACCGTGTCAGCCGAGACCGTCACCAGGGCATTGCTGCTGAACAGGCCTTTGCCGGGTACGGAGACCACTGCCCGATAAATCGCGCCGCTGTTGGTGGTGCCCAGCGGCGGCGAGGTATAGCTGCGGCCATTGGCGCCCGCCACGTCCAGGCCGTTTAGTTGCCATTGGTAGGTGACGTTGGTGGTGAGCCCGGAGCTGCCGGCGGCTTCCACGCTGAAGGTGGCCGTTTGTCCGGCGACGACATTCTGGCTGGCGGGTTGTTGGATAATGGTGATGGCTCCATTACTGCTGGTTAAATAATTGCCCAGGAATTGTCCGGGGATCACGGTCCAGGCCATATTGGTGGGGGTTTTCCAAGCGGCATAAAAATAGTCATTCCCGGTGGCTTCCTTCATTAAACCTTCGATGTAATAGCGCTGGCCCGCGATCAGCGGAACGGCGCTGGAGGCGTGCGCGTCAAAGCTGCCGCCCGCACCGGTTTCTTGCGTCAGCAAAACTTTCTGCGCGGGGTTGTCGTTCGGGCTTAAATATAGCTGCGAATTATCGTCGCTGTGCACGGAAAAATAATAAAGTCCGCTTACCGGCGGCACCACATAGCCGGCCATCCGGCCGCCATAATTATTGGTGAGGTTTTCCACGGGCCAACCCATGCTGGCGGGATAATCAATCTGGCCCGGGTTATTGGGAAAGCCGGGGCTGTTGGTCAGGCTGGCTACGCTGGTGCCGGTGAGGTTGAAATAGAGCTGGCGCTGCATGTAGCCGAAGGTGAAGCCCAGGTTCGTGTAAACCACTTGGGTGTTCGTGGCTATTAGCTGGTGCCCCGTCGCTGCGTCAGCGATCCCATTGACCATCAGGCGATGCACGCCAAACGGTAATTGGCTCGCCGTCGTGAGTTGAACCACCCAGTTGCTATTGCCCAAAACCGCGCTCCAGACCGGAACGATGCCGGCCGAATTCGTCAGCAAATAATTGGCCGGATTGGTCGCTCCCGTCGCTTGGACCGGCATCGAAAAGACCACCAGCAACTGGTTGTTTCCCTGATTGGTCGCGGCCAGCACCGTCGGGGCAGGCAGGTTTGTGGCGGCGAATTCTTGGAGTCGCAAGCCGCTGAGCCCATAGCCGTAAGGTCCATTGGCCAGGCCTATATTGGGAATGCTGTTTGTGTATTGCGTGGTCAGCACGGCAAACGAACCATTGGTTCCCGGGACGATGTTTTCCCAGTCCGCCATGTCACCATTGGTGTTGCTGCCGGTGTTGATGGCCACCTGATTAGCCGCCAGGCCATTCGTATAACCGCCGCTGGTGTGGGCGCTGGTGAAGGCAACCGCGCCGTCTAATTCAAACAACGACCAGCGGTTGGTATAGGTCGCCACGCCGCGCACGGCGCTGCCCTTGAAACTGTAGGTTTTATTGGGATTCAGCCCGGTGAAAGTGTAGGTCACCGTCGCGCTGCCGACCACATGCGCGACAGCGTCCGAATTGGTGCCGCCGGTAAAATCGACGTACCCGTTGAAAGCGTTATACAAAGGGGTGCCGATACTCGGATTGGCTGCGTTGGCCGCCGGGTTGACGCTGCCTGTGTGCGTAATGGCGACGCTGACCGGGAGCGTGGCTCCCGAGATGATGTCTTTCAAAGCGCCACCCGCTCCGGGGCTGTTGCCAAAAATGTTCCAGGTGGTCGCATTGGAATGGGTGGTTACGCCAATAATGCCGGGGGCATGGTCGTTGAAGGCCACAAATTGGGCGTCTGCTCGATTGCACCCCAAACAGATTGCCGCGAGTGTGGTAATTACCGCCCCGGGAACCGCCCAACTCACGGTTCTCAGCCATCGCCGTGCATTATTGACTTTTCGATTGCCTGCCTTGAGCAGGCGTTCTAAAAAACCATCTCCGGAAGCATTCATAAAAAACAGCACCGTTATTAAGCCAAATCGGATTCATTCCAAAACACCTGCCGTCACTGGCAATGGATGGAGTGTTATGGGAATAACCTTAAATGATGGCAACCACCCCTTTCTGACAAGAAAAATCTTGGAGTGGGATGCCTTGGGTGGTTACCCGGCAAAGAAAAAGTTCGTCATTCTAAACAGTTGCCCGGCTTTTCATGGCGGGCCCAAGTGGGACTTACGTCGTGGTCGGCTACGCCGGATAGCCAACTCCCGCCCGCTACCACACCGCCCGGAGCGCGGGAGCATGGCTCCGCCCCGTCCTGAAGCTGGGTATTGCGCACTCCGAGGAGCGGAAGCGAAGCAGGAAAAGAGTGATCTCCAATCTCCGCTCCGCTTCCCCCAATTTGCAAGTTCGTTAACTAGCGCTTTCCTGCTTATAGCAAGATCGCGGAACGTCAAAAAGGAACGCTGTTGATAAAGCCAAAAAATGTCAAAAAAAAACCAAAATCTGTGTGGTTGTTAATTCTGTTAAAACAAATAATGGGGCATCTCTTGGGTAAGTGCCGTGGCAACCATGGCTCTAATTAAAGAGGTTTTCTGGAAGTGCGCAAGATAAGCTCTAAACAAATGTTCGTAAAAGTGTGCCAGCATAGGCCAAGGGTTTGATAGGCAGAAACCTGCGGGCATTTACTCAGGGCAGCATAAATTTGAGGTGCAAAAATGCGCCTGCTAACAATAGACTGAATTTGGGGATGTTTTATTGATATGGAAATTCGATTTCTTTGTTCTGGTTGCGGTCGCAAGTTAAAAGCTGATCCGGAGGCTGCCGGTATGGAGGTGGATTGCCCTTCCTGTGGAAAACATTTGGTCATTCCTGAAGCACCTGCCGGAGCCATGCCGCCGGCAGAGCCTCCGCCCCAGAATGAACCCTCGGCACCGGCGGTAATTGATCCTGCCATTGGCCGGTTTTCTTGTCCTACCTGTTGGTTAAAGTTTGATCCGGGTGCCATCATGCACATCAGTGTGCATGAAACTTTGAAAGGGGATCCCATACTTGGCGAGGACGTGCAACAACGTTTTCATGCGATGCGCTTCAACGATAAGGGGCAAGCTCTGGATGCCATGGGAGTAGCTTGTACTGAGATAGCCTGTCCGCATTGCCGTCGGCGCCTGCCGCTGGGCTTTTTGGAGGAAGCCCATCACATTTTCTCGCTTGTTGGAGACCAAAGTGCCGGCAAATCGTATTTCCTGAGCGTCATGAGTAAAATGCTGCCCAGCGTTTTGTTCCAACAATTTGGCATCACCATGCAGGATGCCGACCCCACGGGTAATGCGGCGTTAAATGACATGCGCAGTAGTTTATTCGGGGCGGGAGTCCCTGAAAAAATCAACGTGGTGAAAACCGTCATGGAAGGTTCCATGTACGAGCGACTGCCTCGACAGGGTCGCTTTGTGGCGCTACCCCGGCCTTTTATCTATACCATGGGCGCTGCCGATCGGTCCAAGCCCAGATGTTCCATCATCTTCTATGATAATGCGGGGGAACACTTCCAGCCAGGAGTCCGATTGGTGGAGCAGCCGGGAGCCCTGCACGTAGCGAGTGCTTCTGCCATATTTTTTCTGTTTGATCCTTTCAATAATCCTGATTTTCGTCATGCCATGCGTGGCTCGGCGGACCCGCAATTGGAAAAGCCCATCGTGGATCAACAGGATATCATTCTGGCGGAGATGCGTTCGCGCATTTTAAATCTGCGGGGCGCGTCTTCCAGCCACCGGTTAACCGAGCCGCTGGGGGTTATCGTCGGCAAATATGACGCATGGCAGAGTTTGCTGCCCGATGGTTGCATCCAATATCCTGTCAGCAAAGGCAAATTGGACCTCAATATGCTGTTGGCCAACTCCCGCCGGATACGGGAACTGCTGCTGGGTATTTGCCCAAGCATTGTGGCCAATGCGGAGGCGCTGAGTGCGGATGTGTGCTTTTTCCCGGTGAGCTCTTTTGGTCATACGCCCGTCAAAGTGGCGGAGGGGGCATACGCTCCGGATCCCGCCCGTTTGAAACCTTTTCAAGTGGAGGTTCCTCCGCTTTGGGCGTTATCGAAGTTTTGCCCGGACTTGGTGGCGACCCGTGGAAGCGGCGCTGCCCGATAACAGGAGGATTCATGCCCCAGCAACTCATTTACACCAGTGCCCCGCGCGGTGTGGTCGCCGGTCGTTCAGGTCATTGCACGGTAGCGTGTAGCGACGGTATGCGCGAAGCGTTGCAGTTGCGCCTTGAACAGATCAGCTACTACGAACATTTGGCTGTCTCCACTGGACGGCAGCCCATCGTTTGTGCCCACCGCATAATAGATATTCGTGGCACCCGCTATCATGTTCTTAGCCGCATGGTGGATGCTGGCTTGGATTTTACCAAACGCACCAATTTTACGGCTCACCACCTGGTTTTTCAACCGAATGAAGTCCTCGGTCTGGCCGCTCCTCCGGTTGTCTTTCTCCATTGGAGTGGCTGGCGTGATAATTGGCAGGGCGAACCACAACTGCTGCGCAACGAAGACTGGGGCAACCTTTTCACTCTTGCTGGCCATATATATAACCCGGCTAGACATTGGAGTAAAATTACTGGCGATGCCGCGAACGCAGCGGCTCTGCTGGAAAGCAAAGCGCAGGATTCCCTGTTGGCCGATGGATTGGAAACGGATCAAACATTGCCGCTTATCGCTGAAAGCCTGGCCTTGATGGTGGTTCGGCCCTCGGTCGGCAGCGCCTGGCAACAGACTTTTACCACTTTCCTTCAAGAGCGGGATGAACTGACGGATTTTCGTTGGCGTTTGGTTTATTCCGGAACCTCCGCGCATTCGCGCTTGACGGCGCGCGGTGCCGCTTTCAGAACTCTGTCAGGTTTGCGCTGCGGTGCCCTGGATGAACTCACTGCCGCCTATGCCCGCTCTGGGCCGCAGCCGCTGCAAATCTCGGTTCAGCCATTGGACCAGAAGTTAATCGAAGGTCAGTCGCTGGTGCTCAAGGTGGTCGCCAGGGGTGTCCCTCCGCCAACCCAATACCAGTGGTTTACTTGTTCGCGGGATGGGCGCCGGCAGCCCATCCCGGGTGGCGATCAGGCCGAGTTGCGCGTCAATTTATTGCCGCTGGGAATCAGCCGCTATCAGGTCGTGATAACCAATGCGGGGGGCGGAACCGTCGAGAGCCGGGTTTCCGTCATTCAGGTGGATCGCGGTCAAACGCCTCGTTTGCCCGGTGAAGGAACTGGTGCCTCCTTGAAAACTCCTGATAAATATACGCCAGTTAAGCCGGATGAGGAGGGTTTGCGTGTCCGGCCCAAGGGTGGCCGGGCCTGGGTCGAATCCGATATGGCGGTCAATGAGGTTTGGGATTCAGCCGCCGCGGAGGAACAAAAAAAATCACGAACGGTAATGTGGGTTTGGGCTGGGATCATTGCCTTTGTGGTGGCAGTGGGTGGCATCGGTTATGCCATTTACCATGCCATGAACCCCGGGCCAACTGCGAATATTGTGGTTGATAATGCGGATTCTACGAACAATCCGGGATTAGCTCAAAACACTGGGTCACCTTCTGGTAACTCGCCAGCGAATGAGCCGCAAAGTGCTCCAGGACAAGTCACTGCGACGAGTCAGCCAACCTCCAAGCCAATTCACCAATCTGGCATGGTTAAAACGGCTCTCGTGGTATTGCGTTCCGACTTGACAGAGCAGATAAAAAAGGAATCAGACGCGCTTAAGAAAAACGCTGAGCTAGGTGCTAGGCGACAAAAAGATCAAAGCGATTTAAGTGATGAAATGGATCATTACAATAAGGAAAACGCATCTCTACAACATCCGCCGCCATTTGATAACAAAGAGGCCAAAAGTGAGTGGTTAAAAGCCAAGAACAAAGAAATTGCTGGGCTGCGCGAAAAAATTCAGGGGTTGGATAGGGATATAAAGTTAATAGATTTTGAAAATCAAACTAACAACCTTGTACAACATAGTACAAGTCACTTGGCTGAGCTGCAAGCGAAGGTAAAAGATCAAGGGGCATTGGCAAACAGCGAAATCACGAAAAAATTGAAAAATATATTTCCATGTCCAGCCGACGGGCAATTCTATTTTCAAGTGGCAGACCTCATAATAACTAACCCTCCTTCCCCCAGCACACAGAGTGGTTCATTCAATGTGAAAGCAAAAAATGCCGAATTCAAAATATCCTTTGATTCGGCCAGCGGATTTATCAGCATAACCAAAATTGACGTCGTACAAAATGATTTGGAGCATCCGCTTTTGGTGCTGTTCTCGACTTCAGAAACGCCAACCCCAAATGATAATCCAATGCCAAAACTAGTGATCTGGCCAAGGAATGAGCGAATTGATGCGAATTGCGACATTAGCGGAGATCTCCACATCAACAATGCAAACAACAACGCAAAGCTGTTCGCATTATTGAACGATGTTAAAGGGACCTATAAAAATGGTGTTAATTTAAGTATTCAATATCCTGATGGTCGTGGTGGTTTCGCTTGCCAGACAAATTTTGAGATTTCATCCGCTCTGGATTACAAATTCACTGGTTTATCGGAAAAGCTAAAATCTTGGGATCAACAGCTCAGGGCAATTCAAAACTTCCAAGCTTTCGAATCAAACCCGTCAAGTCAGAACAAATTTGTGACTAACACTATTTGGGGGGAAGTGGATAATATTTGCCAGCAATTGACAGACTATCATGAGCCGTTTGGATTTGAAAGTGAGTACAAAAAAGCCAGGGAACTGGCGGTGTCGCTGGTAAAAGATGATGATCAAAAACCTAAATTAATGGAGGCCTTGTCAGAGTCAAACATTGATAGTCTAAATCAGTTTATAAACACTGAAAGAAATTTCCACGAATTGTCATCGGCTAAGGAAAGACTGCAGTATTTATTGCCTAAGTCTAAGGAAGGGGTGGGCAAAAGATTGATGTCCTGGGCTAAAATTATTTATGACGATCGTGAAGAAACTCTGGGATCGCTGAATTTTAATTAACATTAAAAAGCATTCGTAATATGAATCAACCGCCTGATATTATATTTGTATTCAACCGATGCAACGCAGTGATCTCAGAAAAATTGATTCTGTTCACCGCTTTTTTACTAACTTTTTGGATTTCACACAGCTCTATAAACTCGCTATTGGCAAGAGCGGGATGGGTGGTATCTGGACAATCATTAGGGAACACTTTTCAGATTCAGAAACACCGAAACTGGGAACACGATTGCCCGCAGGATTCTTGGCTCCATCCATTTGTGCGAGCTTTTGCCACCAGAATGGCATTGGCCACTGACCAACCGCCCGGCCAAGATTCGCCAAACCAGAAACCAATGTCGGGACTGACGTTTGGATTAACGATTACGAACGCTTCAGGCTCCAGCAAATCCAACCATTCTGATATCGCCGAATCCACCAATCTACCTAGCCCCAATCGCTTTTTTACCGAAGACCCCAATCAGGCGATTCATTTGGTGGTCGTGGCCAATCGTAACAATGGCAACGTTCGCGAAACTGATGGGGCGTTTTTTCCGAAGGAAGATGGTTGGGTGCATATACGCCACTTCTCCTCTGACCCATACGTCATGTTGGTTGGTTTGCCTCCCCGGGAATATGACTCAATGGAAAATGCCGACGAGCGGACGAAGTATTTTTCAGGTGGAACTCTCCGATTGCATAATTTGGAACTTTCCGTAAAGAACGGGCAACTAAGCGCTTTTGGCATACTGAGAGCACCGTTGGTGCTCTCTTTCGAAACGCCACCAACCCAGCCCAGGATACTCCTCTGGCCAGCCGGCTGCCAGGCCATCATCGAATCGGAATACGATACCAACGCCAATATTACTCTTCATGGTGGCGATGAATATCTTAATCTTTTCGAAAATATAGTGAACGCATCCGATAACAGGTCGGTCGGTTTGTATATGAACATGACACCAGGTGATTGCGGTACGAATTTACCAGTGAAAGGGCGTAAATACCGGTCGGATTGTTTGGCTGTGGTCCAAGCGCAAGCCCGGGAACGTAATGCGGCTTTACAGCAACAAATTGACGCCACTGCCGCCTTTGAAAAGTTTTTCCATCTTATCGGTAGTCAAGGTGCGGACCTGCCGTTCTGGCAGGAGTTGGACCAAAAATGCCAATTGGTAACCCAAGGGCGGTTGGGAATTTTGGAGTATGGTTTTCCAGGTGATGATTCATGTGCGACCGCTTATCAAGCTGTCATAAGTGACTTGGCCATTGCCCCGGGACTGACCGGGGAGCGGCGCAATATGGTCGAGACCACCTTGACCACGTCCAACCTTGCCGCCATGGTAGCCATCGAAGAACGTCTGGCTTGGGATAAAAATCTACCTCAAATATCTGCGCAGTTGAGGTCTCGTCAGCAGAAACTGCGGTCCACCGCTCCTCCTTCCTTGAATGCGGAGTTTCGTCTGCCCGCCGATAATGGATTAGATAGCCAGGCTCTCCCGCTCGGACGGCTGGCCTTTGTCATCACTGGTTCCACTATCCAGATCAGAGCGACGGATCTGGAGACCTTAAGGGAAATTCTCAGAAGTCGTCAATAGCTCAGCCTCGCAAAATCTCAAAATTAATTTTCGGCCATTATGAATACCATCGAAACCGAACGCCTCGTTCGCCGCATCTGCAGCACGCTGAATGGGGAAGGTGATCCGTCCATGGCCCCGAAACTCGCCGAGGATTTTAATACCATTTACTCCAGCGTCTCGCTACGGTTGGAGCAGTGCCGGAACATGATTGAGGCGGGTGCTGCCGCCCAGGCGGTTCAATTGGCGGAAACCTCTCCCAACTTGCTTGACATGGTTACGCTTTTGGAATTCCGCCAACTCGATGAGTGGCGGCAATTTTGCCAGAAGCATGGTTTTCCATGTCGGGAGCGGGTAAGCGCCCGTGCCGTTACGGCGTTAAACGATTGTTACACCCGGGGCATCACCTCCCAGCATCCTCTCTATGCCGCTTACCGGGAGGCTGTTTTTGCCAAAAATGATGAAGCTGCCCTGCTTTCTCTCAAAAGCATCGTCCGGTTAAATCCTGCCGATAATAATGCAGCTTCTGAACTGGTTCGCTTGGATGCCAAAATTCTCGCAGAGCGACTCAACCGGCTGGAGCGGTATTTGAAATCGGATGAAACCAGCGCCCTGCGCGAATTAGAAAGTATTGAGACTTTCGGTTTTAAAACAAAAATTTCCGGTAAAGCCTGGCAGCGTGGCCAGATCTTGCGTTGTGGTAAGCTTTTACAAGAAGCAGAAAACCTGATGCTCAGTGGAGCGTTAGCCAATGCCGTGGTCCAGCTCGATCTTCTGGCTCAATTGCAAACGGACCATTCACTGCAATGGCCTGAGGAATGGCCTGACCGGCTGGAAAGGGTGCGTGATTGGTGCCACGCGGAATCGGCGGCCCGCCAAAAAGAAGAGCAGTTTAGTGAATTGCTGGAGCAATTTACCAATGTCATTCTTGTTTGCGAGCAGAAGGAGGCTCAGGGTAAGAGCAGAAATATTGCTGAACTCAAAAGCGAGTTGGCCGGTTTGCATAAAATGCATGCCCGCTTGGAGAGTTTTTCACGGCCTGTTTCCGAAAACCTGGTGGCACGTTTCCAGCAGCAGAGTGCAAAAATGCAGCGGAAAATCAATCGGCAATCAAGAACTCGCGTCCTGCTGGTCGCGGCTGGCGCAGGGGCGGCGGTACTGGTGCTGCTAACCATGTCATTTGTCTACCTGGGCCTGCAGCGGGCCAATACCTTGACGGCAGAAATTAATAAGGCGGTGAAAAATCATCAGATTCGCACCTTGGAAGTTTTGTTAAAGCAGGCCGGCCAGGCGTCGTGGTTCCGCACCGAACCATTAAAATTGGCCGTAACTGCCGCCAACACCGAAATAACCCGGCAATTAAATCCATTAGCCAAATATGAATCCGCCTTTAAAGAGTTGCCTCAACAGTTTGGTGACATAAAAGCATTTCCCCAATTCGCCACGGTGGTTTCCAACTATAACCTCGCGCGTCTGGCAAACCAGGAATTATCCAAGGATCTCCAGAATGAAACCCAGCCCAAACTGGAAGAATTTCGGTCGCACTGGGCTGGCTATTGTGCGCAAATGCTTCCCGCCATCAAGCAACAGGTGGATGACCAAATCACCCGGCTGGAGGTAAATTCCACCCAATCTGATGCTGCTGAAATCAAACAAATTCGTGGCAACCTTCTGTCAGCGGTTCCTGAGTTGCAGCAGCTTTCCCAAACCATCACCAATCTGGGCGTGTTCGTCAGTCTTCCGCCTGTATTAGCTAATCGCTGCGCATCACTGCTTGCCAAGCTGCAAAATACTCAGTCTGATTTATCCAAATTAGATGCGGATGTTGCAGCCCTTAGCCAGGCGAAAACGATTGCTGATTATGCGCGGTTGGTCGCTGAAATTGGTTCCATCCCGGTTCATCAGAGCGATTATGAGCGGGCTGCCCAAAAGGCCAAGCCGGTCAATGATTTGAAAGATAGCCCGGAAAACCTCGCCCGCGCTTTATTTGCCGGCACTAATTCTATTTTGTGGCAGTCCCTCAAGCAAAAACAAAGTATCAATCTGACGCCGGCCAAAGTAAAATCCGAGACGCGGCAGCGGTTTATTGAACTTATGAGGGATTACGCCGTAAACGGCAATCATCACCTTTACAAATTGTTTTTCGACGAACAATCATCCCGGTCACAGGAATGGATCACCTCGGAAGCTTTGGTGACCGAACCCGGTTGGCATGTGGTTCAGGGTTGGAAATTGGATAGCCTTGGTGGGGTTGAATTTCACAGCTTGGATTACGGATATTTCGGAGGCAAATGTATGTTGACCAATCAGGTGGCGGTTTTTAACCTCACCGATACAAGTTTGGCTGGGATTACTTCAACTTGGGGAAATTCGGGTTTTAGCAAATTGATCAACCTCAGGGGAATGAGTTACAACCAGCCGCCCTTAAAAATAGCGGATGCTCTCTGTGCGGATACCGGTGGTTCCCCCGTCTTCCGGGCATACTTGCTGCGCGAATTGGTCACCATCATGGCCCAGCAGCCGGAAGAATCAGGAATTAACTTTACCCCCGTTCTGCGCACATTGCCGGAGCAAATGCGCCTTTTGGGTGTTGACCAGATTCACAGTGGGGATTGGTTCGTAAATTCTCGGGTTGCTGCGCTGCAACCGGCGATTGAAAAACTTTTTGAGAAGTTAAAGAGCGTTTCCTATTATCAACAAGGGTCTCGGTTGGTTGAAGCCATTTCCCAGGCGGCAAAAAGTGATTTTGTATTCGCCGGCCATGTCAAACCAGATGGTAGTCCTGCTTGGAATGAAACGCCTGCTAATGGCACTGTCTGGGGGTATCAGGATGGCAAGAGCGAACCAGCATTATTATATACTGTTCGTGATGGCGCCGTAAATGCAATCAATCGCGCTTTGCCTTTGACGCCGTTATTGCGGTTTTCTGGTGATTTGCCCGCTCTCATAGCCAATGCTGGAGTAAGGCCGGATGACCCCGTTTACCAGGGAGTTTTGCCGCCAATTTTTACCAGTATGGGTGCATTACCAAAATCGGGCAGTAATTGAAAAACGGTTGTTCGTAACCCTTGACGAAATAAAATGGATCCCGATGTCAAATACATGTTGCGCTGGCGTGGACGTCAGTCGGGACCGTTTACCCTCCCTCAGATCGAGCGCAAATTGGCTGAAAATGAAATAGGGATGCTCCATGAAGTTTTTTCGGATGGTCAATGGGTCTCGATTCAACAGGTTTTGTTGCAAAAATCACAAACGAGTTTCGAGACGCCATTATCTACTCCGCTAGCGGAGGCACGCAACCAGACCATCCAAGCAGAAACTGCGGATGAAGTCGAATTATTCGATCTTCGTTGGCACGGTAAAGGTCTTGGCAGGATGAGACCGGACGAAATCGAATTGCTTTTAGACCGGCAGGAGATCGGCATGCTCCACGAGGTTTTTTGGAATGGCCGCTGGATTACTTTAAACGATTTCTTTGTCCGCAGAAATCTCGCGCTGGCAAAATTCCAAGCCGTTAGCGCTCCTCGCAAAGAGCGTAAAGCACAGGCTGTCAAACAAGGCGGGAGAATGGTTCTGGAAAATGTGGGGCGGACCGTCAGTGGCAAATTAAAAATTCTTCAGGAAATTAATTTGGTCATTGAACCAAATGAGTTTGTGGCCCTGCTCGGCCCGTCGGGTTCGGGGAAAAGCACCTTGATGAACGCAATGACCGGCAGGCAGCTGGCCACCGAGGGCATGATTCGGTTAAATGGGGATGATTTTTATAAAAATGCCTGGAAATATCGCGAACAAATCGGATTGGTGCCGCAAAAAGACATCGTCCACCTGCCGCTTACAGTATTACAGGAATTAACCTATGCCGCCCGCTTGCGGCTATCCACCCTCAAATCAAGCTTTGAAATTGAAGAGCGAGTTAACACCGTGATCGAACAAATCGGTCTTCATGAGCGTCGGCAAACCAAAAATTTAAGTTTATCCGGCGGACAACTCAAGCGGGTAAGCCTGGGTGTCGAAATGCTGTCCAATCCTCAATTGCTTTTCCTGGATGAGGCTACTTCAGGATTGGATGCCGGCATTGAAGCGCGAATGATGTCGCTATTCCGGAAGTTGGCCGATGACGGGCGGACGGTCGTATGTGTCACGCATAATTTGGAAAACGTCTGTCTTTGTAATCTGGTCGCTGTGCTCGTTGGCGGGAGATTGGCTTTCTACGGTCCTCCGTTGGAATTGCCGGCTTATTTCAAGGTGGAGAAAATGTCGCAGGTGTACGATTGTTTAAGCGTGCAGACCCCCGAGGCATGGGCAAACCAGTTTAAAACCTCGGTATATCATGAAAAATATATTTCAGGGCGCCTGCACAGCGGCCAGACACATGGCGCGAACGAACATTTACGAGCGCCCGTGAAAGCCAAGTCCAACGGGATGCTTCACCAATTTTTCATTCTTACCCAGCGCTATCTGGCGGTAGTGCTCAAAGACTATAAAAACATCATTCTTTTGCTGGTCCAGGCTCCGATCATTGCCGCCTTGATTGGGTTGGTATTCCATAGCGAAGATTTTGAAAAACTGCCAAATGGGCCAATGAATCAGAAGATGCTGAGTTTTCTGTTGGTGGTTTCTTCGATTTGGTTTGGTTGTATCAATTCCGCCCGGGAGATTGTAAAAGAACTGCCGCTATATCTTCGTGAAAGAGCTATTGGCCTGAATTTGGTAAGCTACTTGGCTTCCAAGGTAGCTGTGCTCAGCCTGTTTTGTTTTATTCAATGTGCCGCTTTGCTATCTATCACCCTGCTGTTAACTAAATTCCATCCGATTATTTGGATGCAGACCGGCTGTCTGCTGTTGACAGCTTTCGGGGGCATGTTGATGGGGTTGCTGATCTCCTCTTTGGTCAAAAATGAAGACAAAGCCATAGCTATTGTTCCCATCCTTCTCATTCCGCAAGTGGTTTTTGCCGGTGCCATTCTAAAACTCACCGGAGCAGCCGAACTCATCGCCAAGTGGACTGTGGTTTCTTTTTGGTCACTCGACGCCATGGTTCACTCGTTGTCTGCATCGGCTCGCCAGGTAAACGCCCCATTGTATCGGCTGCGTGTGGATCTGGGTATCATGGGCCTTTTTTTACTGGTGTTGACCATCCTGACGGCTTTGGCGCTGATACGCAAAGATTCCCAAAAATAATCACAGTAACTTTATGAATAAAAATTACATAATCATGGCGTTGTGCGGTGTGATCTTTATCGGAGGCTTGTTTTTCCTCAAATTGCAGATGGATCAAAATCGCCGGATTCTTGCCCAGGATGTGGACAAAGCCATTGCTGATGCTCCCGCCAAAATGGTCCAAAACACCGTGAATGTTCTGACTCAAGTATTCTCAAACACTGTGGCCTCGGACACAAATCGGCAGCCCCAATTCACCAATTTGCTCGGGTCTTTGTTTGATCTGGCGACCGATGTCGAGCGGCGAGTGGATAAAATGGCCCTGAGCGCGACGGAACTATCCGATAATGAGGAAATGGATTTCGGAAAGAAACTCGACCGGGAAATATTAAACGATATGCCGGAGGAAGCTGACCCTGTCAATTCCGCCCGCATCGAAACCACCGGCAAAAATCTCATCACGCAATGCGAGCGCAAGCAAATCAATTATCACTTTCGCATTGTGAAGTCGAAAATTGTAAATGCCTTCAGC
>CAISVF010000475.1 GCA_903888765.1 uncultured Verrucomicrobia subdivision 3 bacterium
ACGCCGGGCACGCCGCCGCCGGTGCGCGGGCGGCTGGGGGATTCCGCCCGCGAGACGTTGCGCCGCTTTCGTGCCGGCCACACGGTCTCGCAAATTGCCCGCGAGCGGGAAGTAACGCCCGGGACAGTTTTCGGGCATATTGCCGAAGGCATCGAGCGCGGCGAAAGAGTGGCCCTGGAAAGATTTTTCAGCGCTGAGGAATTGCGAGCCGTCACCGCAGCTTTTGCGCAATATGACGGCGGCAGCCTGACGGCCGTGTTTGATTCACTCGGGGGAAAGATTGACTACGATCGCCTGCGGATTTTTCGTGCGGCAGTCAATTCAAAGGATCGCTGAACCCTAAAAGTTAGGCGGCGGCAACCGCTTGAGGACTGGCCACGGCAATTGGTAGTGCCAAAACCAATCCCCCGCCGGCGAGCCGACGAGGGATGCATAAGCTTCAATATGGCCCGCCAACTCACTGTTACTGAACGGGGACGGTGGTCTTGAGGCCAAGCGCCCATTCAATGCCTCCCAACACGTGCTGTTGATAAGCCTTGCTGATGGCCGGATCGTTTTTGCGATCCTTGATGGCGGAATCCGTATCCCACACATCTTCGCGATGGCCGAGCGAGGTATAAAACACTTTCCCAGAGCCATAGGGCTTGTTCCAGGACACCGCAAAATGACCAGCGGCACCGCTCTCGGGATGTTTGTCGAGAATGAGCAAGTCATGAACGGTAGCGGGGTCGTAATTCTTGAACTGGTAAATCTCCTCCTGGGCAATGGTCCAGCTCTTGCCAAGGTGCGCCGTGGCCGGGCTTTGCGGATCCTGATTCAGGCATTCCACGCCCACCTGCCTGCCGTGATGGGCAAATTCACCACCCAGCATGGCCGCAAAATCCGGCCATCCGTGAAAGGTATCGCTGGCCGCATGCAAGCCGATGAAGGCATGGCCAGCCTTGATCCAGTCGAGGAATCCCTGCTTATCCGGCAGCGGTAGATTGCCGGTGGTGCTGGCGAAAACGACGCCGTCATAATTCTTCAACGAATCCGGCGAAAGTTTTTGCAGCGCGGCGGCCAGGCTCGCTTCCCATTTTTCCTCCGCCGCTTTGAAAATCGCCTTCTGCTCGTCGGTGGCGTCTTTTTTCACATCCGCCGGTTTGCCGGGCGGCTGCTGGACAAATTCGACGGTGAACTCGCCGCTATCCTTGGCGAGCTGCGCGAGCACTTTCTCGGCTGTGGCGATGGAGCTGTGGCGAAAACCGGTCGTGGTGGTGACAACGAGCAGTTTTTTCGGTTCGGCGTGCAGCGCCGTGACGGCCAGCGCGATGATGAGCAGGGAAGCAAGGATTTTCATTTTTATTTTATAATTTTAATTTTCAGTTGTTTTCAAGGATCGTTAACCACCGGAACCGGGCGCACCCAGATGTTGCGGAAAGAAACAGAATTATTGTGATACTGCAACGCGATGGGGCCGGTCGGTCCGTGGGGCGTGTATTTGCCAGGCGAACGCCAGTTGGTGGCACCGCGAAACGCCTGATGGTTTTGCACGACCACCCCGTTTTGAATCACGGTCACAAACGCCGGCGTCTCCACCTCACCTTTCGCACCGAAGTGCGGCACATTAAAAATGATGTCATAGGTCTGCCATTCGCCCGGAGCGCGGCAGGCGTTGGCCAAGGCGGGATGCTGGCCGTAAAGCCCGCCAGTCGCGCCATCGGCATAGGTTTTGTTGATGTAGCAATCAAGCACCTGAATCTCGTATTGGCCCATGAAAAACACGCCGCTATTGCCGCGGCCCTGCCCCTCGCCCTGGGCAGGCGTGGGCTCACGGAATTCCAGATGGAGCTGGATGTCTCCGAATTGGTTGGTGGTTTCAATGTCCCCCTTGGCAGACACCATGATTCCTTCTTCAATCCTCCAGGGAGCCTCTCCGCCGGTCTTCTTGTCGCGCCATTGGGATAAATCCTTGCCGTCGAACAAAACCACCGCATCACATGGCGGAGTGGCCTTTTCACTGAACGTGCCGGACATGACGACGGGCGGCTGGGGACGCTCGGGATCGTGAACGTGCCATTTGCCGTCGGGTTGCATGGGCGTATCCTTGAAACCGGCGACGCCGTTGGTAACAACCTCCACAAAAGCGGCCTGGCTGGCCAGCAGCCTCGCAGCCACGAAAGCAGCCAGGAAAATCCAGGTCTTCATGTCAAATAGGCTTGGGCAGCTTCGTCCACTTGCCATTGGACGCGGCGGACTTCACCGATGTTTCAATAAAAGCTATGCCGGTCCAGCCATCCTGAACATTGGCATATTTACTGCCATCGCAGGCAAATTTTTCACCAGCCTTCCATTTGCGCACATCTACCTCGAAGCAGCGGTGCAGCCGCGCGAAAGCGTCGTGGAACGCTTCCGGGTGTCCGGCCGGAATCGTCGGCTCAGCCATCAGATCTGCGGGCAAATCCTTGGGTAGGAAACCATCGCCGCCGGTGATCGCCCCGCGCCAATACACGCGGTCCGGCTGGTTCGGCAGGCAAATGGTGATGCTCTCCGGCTCTTCCTGACGCCAGCGCAAGGTGCCTTTCGTGCCGGCAACCACGATGCCCAAGTCGTTCTTGGAGCCGATGCAAATCTGCGAGGCGCGTACGAGGGCTTTGCCGCCATTGCTCAATTTGCAATAAATCGTGAAATGATCGTCGAGCTGGCGGCCTTCCACAAAGGTTTCCATCTGCGCGGAAACCTCGCTGACATTCAAGCCGGTAACATAGCGCAATTGCATGAGCGCATGCGTGCCGATATCGCCGCCGCACCCGGAACCGCCGGCCCGTTTCGGGTCCACGCGCCACGCCGCCTGCTGCTGGCCGGTGGCTTCGAGCTTTGTGGCCAGCCAGCCCTGAATGTAATAGCTATCCACCCAGCGCACGTCGCCGAGCAAGCCGCTTTGGACAATGTAACGGCTGAAGCGGCTGGTCCAATGGCCGAGATAGGTATGCGCCACGCCGAAGGGAACATTCAGCTTGCGAGAGGTTTTGACGAGTTCATTGGCTTCCTTGAGATTCAGGCAGAGCGGCTTTTCGCAAAAGACTGCGATGCCGGCTTTCATGGCCTTCATCGCCGGATCAAAGTGAACGAAGTTGGGAGTGACGATGAGGATGTAATCCAGCTTTTGCTCCTCGGGCAGCGTTTTATTCGCCGCGATCATGTCGTCATATGAGCCATAACCAGTGATCGGGTAAGGCCACTTTGCCGCTTCCTCGAGCGCGATTTTGGGATCGGGAAACAACGCGCCCGCCACCACGCGACGGGTGCCGTCAAAATGGATGGCTTTTTGATGAGGATTGACGATGAAGGCGCCTTTGCCACCGCCGACGAGTCCGACATTGAGAGGTCTGTTTGACATAGATGATTTATTATTCCGGAAGTAGTTAATGATTATTTCGCCGAGAAAACGTTCAGCCGCCGAAACACTCAAACCCTGCGGCGAAGTTCAAAGATTCACCGCTGGCGATAAGGCCGATAATAAGTTTGCTTGGGGCCACCATAACAATTGTGTGAATGAACGCAAACTAGGCGATTCTTGCGCCGGAAACAAGTCACGAATTTGCCGATGCGAAGAAGGCTGGCGGCACTACGCCACGGTTTCCTTTTCCTCGCTCTTTGCCTCGCTCGCCTCCAGTTTTAATTCATCCAGGGCGCGGAACCGGCTGGCGGCGAAGCCAGCCTCCACGCCCAGTTTATTGGTGGGATTGTACAGGCCAACCAGCAGCAGTGATTGCTCCAGCACGCGCCGCATGTCCATGATTAGTTCGTCCGCACGCACGCCCACGCGAACGGCCCGGACCACATAGACCGTTTCCAACACGGGAAGCTGCAAATAGATTTGCCTGACCGTTTCCGGCCATGCGTCATCCACCAGCACCACTTTTTGTCCGACGCTAAACATAAACCCGGTATGTCAATACGGCAGGGGAAACCTGGCTGTCAGTTCGCGCACGCGGGCGCGCACCTGGTGGGCGGCTTCGACATTTTTCACGTCCATGAGCACTTCCGAAATCATGTCAGCAATGGCCGCCATCTCGGCTTCCTTCATTCCGCGCGTGGTGCACGCCGGCGTGCCCAGGCGAATGCCGCTGGCCTGGAAGGGCGAGCGCGTCTCATTGGGAATGGTGTTTTTGTTGACGGTGATGCCCGCCTCATCAAGGGCAATTTGTGAATCTTTGCCGGTGATGCCTTTGGCTCCCACATCCACCAGCATCAAATGATTATCCGTGCCGCCGCTGATGAGGCGATAGCCATTGCGCTGCATGCCTGCCGCCAAGGCGACGGCATTGGTTACGATCTGCTGCTGATAGGTCTTGAAAGCCGGTTGCAGGGCTTCCTGAAAGCAAACCGCCTTGGCAGCGATGACATGCTCCAGCGGGCCGCCCTGGATGCCCGGAAAAACCTGCGAATCTATTTCCTTGGCGTATTTCTCCCGGGTCAAAATGAGTCCACCGCGCGGTCCGCGCAGGGTTTTGTGCGTCGTGGTGGTCACGAAATCGGCATCTTCCATGGGGCTGGGATGAATGCCCGCGGCAACCAGGCCAGCGATGTGGGCGATGTCTGCGAGGAGCAGGGCACCGACCTCCCGGGCGATTTCGCCCATCCTTTTGAAATCAATTGTGCGCGCATACGCACTAGCCCCGATGGTGATCATTCGGGGCTTATGCTCGCGCGCCATCGCCGCGATCTGCTCGTAATCAATGCGCTCCGTTTGCGGGTTTACACCGTAGTGAACAATTTCGAAAAACTTGCCGGAAAAATTCGCCTTGTTGCCGTGCGTCAAATGCCCGCCGTGGCTCAAATCCATGGTGAGCATTTTGTCCCCGGGTTTCAGGAAGGCGAAATAAACCGCCATATTGGCCCCCGAGCCGGAGTGCGGCTGAACATTGGCGTGTTCAGCGCCGAATAATTTTTTGGCGCGATCAATGGCGAGCTGCTCAATGGTATCAATGTTTTCACAGCCGCCATACCAGCGCTTGCGCGGGTAACCTTCCGCGTACTTATTGGTGAGCACCGAGCCCTGGGCTTCCATGACCGCCGGACTGGTGAAATTTTCCGAGGCAATCAGTTCAATATTTTCCTGCTGCCGGGTGCGCTCGCGATCTATGGCCGCGGACACTGCGGGATCCACATTCGCCAACCGCAAGCTGGCGGGGGCGAAGATCAAATCCAGCTTCCGCACGCGCCGCGCGTGACGGCCTCCCTCGAATTTGGCGCTGATGAACGCGGCGAGAATTTTCCGGGCCAGCTCCGCCGGAGTTTTTTTGCCGGACAGACAGAGCGTGTTAACATCATTGTGCTGGCGGCAAAGGCCGGCAGTTTCCTCATCGCTGACGAGGGCGGCGCGAACGCCAGCCACCTTGTTGGCCGTGATGGTCACGCCCACGCCACTGGTACAGACGAGCAAACCCAGTTCCGCCTTGCCCGCGCCAACAGCCTGCGCCACCGACAGCGCAAAATCGGGATAATCATCCGCCGGATCCTGGCTGGTCGCACCGCAATCCATGACGGACAGGCCGCGCTCGCGCAGAAACGCCTTGAGCGTTTCCTTGAGTTCAAACCCGCCATGGTCGGCACCAATGGCAAAATTGACAATCGTGGTGGAAGCCGGCGTGGGATTTTTGGAAAGGAAGTTGTGTTGTTCCATAAATTTCAAAAGTGTGACGATGCCCTGCTCGATCTGGTCGCGGCAGTCCAAATAAACATGATAGGAACTGCCGATGGGATCACTGATGTCTTTTTCGTAATCCTCCAGCGTCTCGTCGAACTCGCGCAACAAAAACGTTTTTTCCGCCGCCTTGGGATAGAGCAAGGCCACGGTTTCGGTATGGCTGTGGGTCATGCCCAGGATCAAATCGGCCGAGCGCACCAGTTCGGCAGTCAGGGCCCGGCTGCGCTGCCAGCTGATATCAATGCCGACCTCTTTCATCGCCTGCACCGAATGATTCGTGGGCGCCTGCCCATCCACCGCCCCCAAGCCGGCGGAGAGAATGCGAAATTCGCCACGGCCCTGGACCGCATGCCGGAAAAGGCCTTCGGCCATCGGGCTGCGACACACATTGCCGGTACAGAGAAAAAGGATCGTTTTCATCAAAAACGCGAACGACCAAGGTGGTTTGCCGGAGTCAAATCGTCAATGCGAAAGGTGGTTTTACTGCCCGTCGCAGTGAAAACTCCGGCTTTGCATTTTGCGGCGCTTGTCGTAGGTTGATTTTTCGTTTCGACGTGAAATAGACCACCATGAGCAAGGAATTCATTAAAATTGGCGGGGCGCGGGAGCACAATCTCAAGAACCTGACGCTGCAAATCCCGCGTGATCGGCTGGTTGTTGTGACCGGTCTCAGCGGAAGCGGTAAATCGTCACTGGCGTTTGACACCATTTATGCCGAGGGGCAGCGCAAATATGTAGAGTCGCTTTCTGCCTACGCCCGGCAGTTTCTGGACCAGTTGCAAAAACCGGATGTGGATTTCATCGAAGGACTTTCTCCCGCTATTGCCATCGAACAGCGGAGTTCCGGCAGCAGTCCGCGCTCCATTATTGCCACGACCACGGAGATTTACGATTACCTTCGCTTGTTGTACGCCCATATCGGCCAGCCACATTGTCCGGAAACCGGCGTGCCCATTTCCACGCAAAGCACCAGTGATATCGTGGACAAGATTCTTGCTTTGCCCGCAAAAACCCGCGTTCTGCTTCTGGCTCCGGTCATTCGCCGCCAGAAGGGCGAGTTTCGGGATGTGTTTGAGCGGCTCGCACGCGAAGGGTTTGTCCGCGTCCGGGTGGATGGTCAAATGGTCGAACTCGGCGATAATGCCACCCGCATTAAACTCGACAAAAAAAAGTTCCATCATATTGAAGCCGTGGTGGATCGCCTGGTCATTGACGAAAAAATCCGGGTCCGCCTGAGTGATTCGGTCCAGACAGCCCTCCGGCTCGGCGACGGCGTGATGTTTACCCTGCATGATCTTTCCGGCAAAGCAGATCTGCCGGCCGGCAAGGGAGAGTCTGTGCCAGCCGCCGCTCAGGGCTCCTGGAGCGAAACGCTGCACTCCAACAAAATGTGTTCGCCCGCGACGGGCAAGAGTTATGACCCGCCAACGCCGAAACATTTTTCCTTCAATGCCCCGGCGGGCGCCTGCCCTGCCTGCCACGGACTTGGCCAGAAAATGATTTTTGATGAGGCGCTGGTGGTGCCGGATTTTGCGGAGCCGCTTGAAAGCGCGATTCAACCGTGGCGTCGTGCCGGGAAACGCATGAATATCTACTACAAGGCCATGCTGCGGTCGGTCGCCAGCCACTTTAAGGTTTCGCTGGAAACTCCCTGGCAGGATTTACCCGGGGAGTTCAAAAACGTTTTGTTGCACGGTTCCGGAGAGGATAATGTGGAATTTAAATTCTGGCGCGGAGGCAAGGTGAGCAGCATTGATCGCCCGTTCGAAGGCGTGCTGCCGAATCTGGAGCGGCTGGCGATTGATAGCGAAAGCGAGTTCATCCGCAACCGGCTTAAGGCCTACATGACACCCCAGTTTTGTGACACTTGCAAGGGCCGTCGCTTGAAGCCGGAAATACTCGCCGTCACGCTGGGAGGAGAATCTTTGGCGGCTCCCGCAAAAACCAAAAATTCCAAACTAAAAATCCCCGGTCTATCCATCATGGATGTCTGTGCCCTCTCGGTGGAAAAGGCGGATGAATTTTTTCTAGCGTTACCGCTTACCAAATTCGAGCAGAAAATCGCCGGGGAAGTCATCAAGGAGATTCGGGCGCGGCTGGGCTTTCTCAAAAACGTCGGCTTGGGCTACCTTACGCTGGATCGGGAGAGCGGCACGCTCTCGGGTGGGGAGGCGCAGCGCATCCGGCTGGCCACCCAGATCGGGGCTGCGCTGGTGGGCGTGCTGTACGTGTTGGACGAGCCCAGCATCGGCCTGCACCAGCGGGATAATGACCGGTTGCTGGCCACGCTGAAAGGCTTGCGGGATTTGGGCAATACGGTGCTGGTCGTCGAACACGATGCTGACACAATTCGCGCGGCGGATTACATACTGGACCTAGGGCCCGGGGCCGGCGTCCATGGTGGAGAATTGGTCGCTGCCGGCACCTTGCCGGAGATTCTCGCGGCCACAAAATCTCTCACCGGGCAGTATCTGGCAGGGGAATTGTGTATTCCGGTTCCCCAAAAGCGGATTGCGCCGTCGGAGGAAAAAGGCTGGCTGGAAATTCTGGGCTGCCGGGAAAATAATTTACAGAATCTGGATGTGCGCATTCCGCTGGGCACGTTCACTTGTGTCACGGGCGTGAGCGGCTCCGGCAAGAGTACGCTGGTGAGCGATATTTTACAGCGGGCTTTGTTTCGCAAGTTTTACGGTTCCAAGGAACGCCCGGGCGAACATAAAGCCCTCAAGGGATTTGAAGGTCTCGACAAGGTCATTGTGATTGACCAGTCGCCCATTGGCCGCACGCCGCGGAGTAATCCGGCAACTTACACCGGTATGTTCAATCACATCCGCGACTTGTTTGCCAGACTCCCTGCCGCCAAAGTGCGTGGCTATGAACCGGGCCGCTTCAGCTTCAATGTCAAGGGCGGCCGCTGTGAAAAGTGCGAAGGAGACGGCATTCTTAAGATCGAAATGAATTTTCTGCCCCCGGTTTATGTGACCTGCGAAGCGTGCAATGGCAAGCGTTACAACCGTGAGACGCTGGAAATTGCCTATAAGGGTAAAAACATTGCAGATGTGCTCGATATGACGGTGGATGAGGGCGTGGATTTTTTCCGCGCCGTGCCGAAAATATCCACGCCGCTAGAGACGCTCGCGGAGGTTGGCTTGGGATACATCCGGCTCGGCCAGCAGGCGACTACCTTGAGTGGTGGCGAAGCCCAGCGCGTGAAACTGGCCACCGAACTCGCCCGGCGGGCCACGGGGCGAACTTTTTACATTTTGGACGAGCCCACCACCGGCCTGCATTTTCACGACGTCGCAAAGTTGCTGGAAGTGCTTTTTAAATTGCGAGACACGGGAAACACCTTGCTCATCATTGAACATAATCTGGACGTGATCAAAACGGCCGATTGGATTATTGACCTAGGCCCGGAAGGAGGCAGCGGTGGTGGAAAAATTATTGCCGAGGGCCCGCCGGAACAAATCATTCAATGCGCTGCCAGCCACACCGGCCATTATTTAAAAAGCGTGTTAAGCTGAAAGGCGCCGTCGCTGACCGGGTTGGGAGCCTTGCCAGAAATAAGGGTCGCGATTGCGCCCCCAATTTGCCGCGCAGGTCCAAATGGGCACATTGGTTAGGGCTCAATATGTTTTGACAATCCCCACAGCCGGAGCAGAATCCGGGCATGAAAGCTCTTTGCGCCATCTTCTTCGCCGCAGTTCTCTCCTTTTCTCTGGAAAGTTCGGCTGCTCCCGCGTCGGATCCATCGGTGGAAAAACTATTGGAACTGACCCAGGCTGGGAAAATGATGGACTCCGCCTTTGCTCAGATGGACGGTTTGATGAAAGCCACCATGAAGCAGGTCACAAATGGCAAGCCATTGACGGTTCAGGAGCAGGCGGTGATGGATAAGCAGCAGTCCCGCATGGTTGCGCTCCTGAAGACGGAATTCAGTTGGGACAAAATGAAGGACGCTTTTGCAAAAATTTATCGGGAGACCTTTACCCAGGAAGAAGTGGATGGCTTGATCGCCTTTTACCAGTCGCCGGTGGGTCAGGCTTTTGTGAAGAAACAACCGCAGCTGATGCAGCAAACCATGCAGGTCATGCAGCAGCGGATGGGACCACTGATGCAGAAAATCCAAAAAATGGCCGAGGAAACCGCCAAAGACATGAAGGCGGCCAAGTCGGGACAATAATTTTACGGGTTCGTTTCGGCTTTTGTCACTGCGCCGGGTCGTTTAGATTCGGCGCATGTTTTTTTCCCGGCGTTGGTTGCTGCTGTTCTCCCTGCTCATACTGGGGGACGGACAACTTTTTGCCGCGTCGCGGGAAGATCGGGCGTTCGCCGCTGCTGCCGCCGAGTTTCATGATGAATTCTGGAGCCGGGCAGAGATGGATTTTGCCCGGTTTGTCCAGAGATTTTCCAAATCTACCAACGCGGCTTCTGCGCTGCTCTATGAGGCTCAGGCCCAATATAAACAGGCAAAGTATTCTGAAGCCATCGCTTTGCTGACGGATCCCGGTAATCGGGCGATGGCCCGTGGCTCCGCGATCGCCGACCAGTTTGTGCTCTGGACCGCAGAGGCACAATATGCCGCTGGTGAATTTTCGGCGGCGGCGAGCACCTTTGCTGGACTCTCGAAAAGTTTTCCCGCTTCTCCCTGGTGTCTGCGCTCCGTGGTCGAAGCGGCGGCGGCATACGGGGCGGCAGGCGATTGGTTGCAAACCGGGGCCTTGCTGACCGAGGAGGACGGGGTTTTTCAGCGTGCCGCCCGGCGGGACGAAGGCGCTGATCTGGTCGTGCGAGGCCGATTATTGCTGGCGCAGGCGGATTTTGAACAGAAAAATCTGGCGGGTGCGGCTGCCGCTTTAAACCTTCCCCGCTCGGTGGCTTTACCCCTGGAAATGGATTGGCGGCGGGAGCATTTGCTATATCAGGTAAAGTTTAAGCAGGGCGATTTTGCCGCCGCTCTCGCGGCAGCGACCAATCTGATCCGCTTGGCACCCTTGCGAAAATCTATCGATGGCTTATCCGTGGCCAATGCTGCACTGGGCGCCGCGCTGGAGAAAATGAACCGTCTCGCTGAGGCGGTGGCCTCGTATTCAGAGAATCTGGGGTCCGCAGTTCCCGTGGCGCAACAACAGGAAGCCGTTTTAAAGCTCGCCGTCCTGTCGGCAGCTCAAAATGACTTCACTAATTCTGTCGCCAGCCTGGAAAAATTTCTAGCGCTGTCCACCAATTCGCCGGCGCTGGAAAATGTTCTGCTGGCGTTGGGAGAACTGCATCTCAAGGATTTTATTGCGCATCGGTCCGCGACTAATCAGCTGGTGCTGGCGCGCGAAAAATTTGAGCAGTTGCTGGCTATGGATACCAATTCGGTGCTGGCGGGCCAGGCTTTTTTGGGGCACGGCTGGTGTAATTGGCTATCGGAAAGCAATTGGCCGGCGCTGGCCGATTTCCAGGCGGCGACGGAACATCTTCCGCCTTCGGAGGAACAGGCGGTGGCGAAGTTCAAGACCGGTGACGCGCAGTTTGTGCTGGAGGATTTTGCCGCGGCACAAAGGAGCTATCAGGGGGTGTTGGATGATTACAAATTATTCCCCTCGGTGGCCAGTTCCATGGGCGATCGTGCCTATTATCAATTGTTGCGGGTAAATTTGAAGCTGAGGAATATCAGCGGGGCGGAAAGCGCTGCGCGGGCGCTCCTGGACAAATTCCCTGGCAGCGATTTTTCCGATAATGGTCAACTGCTCCTGGGAGAAGCCCTGACGGATTTTAATTTGCCCGGAAATGCGCGGACTGTGTTCCGGCAGTTTGCCGAGCAATTTCCCGATTCGCCCCTGAAATCGCAGGCCGACCTGGCGGTGGCCCGATCTTTTGAACGCGATACCAACTGGACCGAGGCCATTGGCTGTTACGCGAGCTGGCTGGGAAAATACCCGGCCCACGAGTTGCGTCCGCAGGCGGAATTTGCCCTGGCCCGGACCAGTTTTCAGGCGGGAGACACGACCAATGCATTCCGGCTGTTTTCAGAATTTGTGGCGCGGTACCCGACGAACGATCTGGCCCCGTTCGCCCAATGGTGGCTGGCCGATGATTTTTTCCGGGCCGGGAACTTCATCGGGGCGGAGACCAATTATGAGGGGATTTATCAAAACCCGGTATGGCAGAACTCTGCGCTGTTTCACGAAGCCCAGTTGATGGCCGGCCGGGCGGCGATGGGTCACCAAAGTTTTTCGGACGCAGTCAGTTATTTTACCAAACTTCTCAGCGACACCAATTGCCCGCCGGAGCTGGCCGTGCGCGTCCGGTTTGCCTGTGTCGCGGCCCTCAAACAGGCGGCCCCGGCGGACACCAACCGCCCGCTGGCCAATTTGGAGATTGCCACGAATCTGCTTGGCCAGATCTGCCACTTGCATCCGGCAGATGAGACGGGCGTGCGTGCGGTCGGTGAGTTGGCGGATTGCGCAGCGCTGATGCTGGATTTTGATGGCGCCACCAATTTTTACTCGCAGGTGGTGAATTCACCGGTCGCGGGCATTAATTTGCGCAGTCGAGCACAAGTGGAGTGGGCGCAGGTTTTGGAGCGAAAAGCCGAGTTATTGCCGGCGGCAGAACGGATTGTTCTTTTAAGAGAGGCTTTGAAAAATTATTGTGCCGTCCTTTACACTACCCAACCGCAGCTGGATCCATTATGGGCCAAGAAGGCAGGTTGGCAGGCATTGCCGTTGATGCTTTCGTTGAAAGAAGGCGATGCCGATCGGTTTTTTACCAGGCTGGAGCGCTGGCTGCCGCAGTTGAAAGATTCATTGGAGAAGAAAAAGGCGGCGCTGGAGGCTAATAAAAACTGAACCCATATTGGCCGTAAAAACCGCCCTGCCGCTTGCGCAGAAGGGCGGTTTTTTTATGGGAAGGACAAAAGGTTAAATCCAGTTTTTCCGGACCATCCACGATTTAATGAGCTGGGTCAATCCCACGTAGCAAACCAGCGTGATGGCGAGCAAGGGCCAGAATTGCCACGGCAGCGGCACGAAGCCCAGATATTGGGCCAGCGGCGAGAAGGGGAGCGCGGCCCCAATGCCCATGATGGCGAGCGTGGTCATTGTGAGCTGCCAGCTCGCCCGCGATTGAATGAAGGGGATCTGGTTGGTGCGGATGACGTGCACGATGAGCGTTTGCGTCATCAGCGATTCCACAAACCAGCCGGTGCTGAATAGCGCGGCGGCGTAGGTGTGATCGGTGTCCGCCGGATTGGCAAATCGACCGGCGAGCGAGGCCGGCGCGACCAGGGCCACGTCGCTGCATTTGAAGATGAACCACATCATCGCATAAGTGGTGTAATCAAAAATGGAACTGATGGGGCCTATGCACACGATGAACCGGGAGATTTCACCCATGTGCCACGGCCTCGGCTTGGAAATGACCGCCGTGCCGACGTTGTCCGTGGGAATCGGTACCTGGGAAAAATCATAGAGCAGGTTGTTCGACAGCACTTGGATCGGCTGCATGGGCAGGTAGGGCAGCCAGGCGCTGGCGCCGAGCACGCTGAACATGTTCCCGAAGTTGGAGCTCGCCCCCATGCGGATGTACTTCAGAATGTTGACAAACACTTTGCGGCCCTCGAGTACGCCTTCCTCCAGCACCATCAGATCTTTTTCCAGCAGGATCATGTCGGCGGATTCTTTGGCGATATCCACGGCGGTGTCCACGGAAATGCCCACGTCGGCGGCGCGCAGCGCGGGCGCGTCGTTGATGCCGTCGCCCATAAACCCTACGACATGCTTGTTATGCTGCAGCGCCTGCACCACGCGCTTTTTGTGCGCCGGGGAGAGACGTGCAAAAATATCCGTGCTTTCCACCTCCTGGGCCAGTTGCTCATCGGTCAGGTGTTCCACCTGGCTGCCGAGCAGGATCTTCTCTGCGTGAATGCCGACTTCGCTGCACACTTTCCGCGTGACCAGGTCGTTGTCGCCCGTGAGCACTTTTACTGTCACGCCGTTTTGCCGCAGTGCGGTGATGGCCTTCGCGGCGGAATCTTTGGGCGGGTCGAGAAAGGCGAGATAGCCGGTCAGGACGAGCGAGCTCTCATCGGCTTTGGTGAAGGTGGTCTGCGCGCCGAGCTTCTTGGTCGCCACGGCGAGCACGCGAAAGCCGTCCTCGCTCAAATCGTTCACCTGTTGCACCAGATCGCCGACCAGGATCGGCTCCATCGGGAAAATCTCGCCGTCGCTTTCAAAATGGGTGCATTTCGCAAATACCGCTTCG
>CAISVF010000476.1 GCA_903888765.1 uncultured Verrucomicrobia subdivision 3 bacterium
GCTTGAAAATTCGGTGGGGCTTTCGCGAACCGGATTTTTTGATACACATCCTTCGCCAGGTGACCGCATTCGGCAGGCGCGCAAAGCCGGCGAACCTGGTATTTTCGATTTAGACTTTCCCGCTGCGCTGCTGTTTGCCAATTTTTAGGCGGTTTCCAAACAGGTCGCCTTTCTGCATTATGCCGATGACATCGGTTTGGACTGCGACCTGTCCACTTTGGTGCCGGTGGCGCCGCTGGAGCAAACCACATCGGCACCGGCAAACAATGATTAATAGTTTATGAATACACGCCGTGATTTTTTCAAATCCGCTGCCGCTCTGGGAGTGCTGGGGGCGGCCAGCCTGCCACTCCACACGCTTGCGGCGACTCCAGCTGTGGCACCCCCTGGAGGCGATCGGCGCACCTGGCTTGCCATTCTCGAAAAAATCGCGCGACCGGTGCTGGAAAATTTATCCCGACGGGAGCTTAAGCAAAAGATGCCGGTCGAGGAACAGCCTGGTGCGAAGCGATACAATTGCACCCACTTGGAGGCATTCGGCCGCTTGCTTTGCGGTATTGCGCCGTGGCTTGAGGTGTCAAATCTGGCCGGTGATGAATTAAAAATGCAACAGGAATTCATCCGGTTAACCCGGTCCTCGCTGGATGCGGCGACCGACCCCAAATCACCTGATTTCATGAATTTTTTTGCCGGCTCGCAGCCACTGGTGGATGCGGCATTTCTGGCGCAGGGAATATTACGAGCTCGCAAAGCGCTATGGGAGCCGCTGGAACCAAGGGTTAAAGTGCAGCTCGTTACCGCCTTGAAATCCTCGCGCAAGATCCCCACGCCCGCCAGCAACAATTGGGTGATGTTTGCCGCCACGGTTGAGGCGGCGCTGCTGGCATTTGGTGAACCGACCCTGCCGGAGCGCCTGGAGGAGTGCGTTCGTAAAATGCTGGAATGGTATTGCGGGGATGGCGTCTATGGGGATGGTGATTTTTTCCATTTCGATTACTACAACAGCTTTGTCATTCAGCCGATGCTCGTGGACGTATTGGCCGTATTGTATGAAAACGATGGGCGGTTTGCCGCCTCCCGGGAAAAAGTTTTACAGCGAGCCAAACGCTTCGCACAAATCCAGGAGCGACTCATTGCTCCGGACGGAACCTTCCCATCCATCGGCCGCTCGACGACGTATCGTTTTGGCGCTTTTCAAACCCTCGCCTTGATGGCCCTGAAAAAAGATTTGCCGGCGAACGTCAAGCCGGCCCAGGTGCGCTGCGCCCTGACGGCGGTCATTCTAAAAATAACCACCGCCCCTGGAACATTTGACGCGGGTGGCTGGTTGCAAATCGGCTTTTGCGGCCATCAGCCGACGCTGGGTGAAAGTTATATTTCCACCGGCAGCTTGTATTTGTGTAGCGCCGGACTCCTGCCTCTTGGTTTGTCCCCCGCCGATGAATTCTGGAGCGCGCCCGCCGAGCGGTGGACGGCTCAAAAACTGTGGGCCGGCGAGAATCTGCCAGCCGACCATGCTGTTGGCGATGTTCGCCACGTAGAAATTCCGACTCTGAACCGGTAGTTTTTACGTGACGCTGGATGGAAATCCGGCATCTTGTGCCGGAATTATTTAACCTCGCAATTAGTATATGAAATATTTGAATGCTGTTTTATGGGCCGGATGTGTCACCGTGGGTTTTTCTGCCGTCGCGGCCACACCGGTGGACTGGAGTAAATTGCCGCCGGCAGCAGCCACGCCAGGGGTAACCTTTGACAAGGATATTGCCCCCGTTTTCAAAGCCTCCTGCGTTCGCTGCCATGGGGCAGAGCGGCCGCGCGCGCAACTGCGGCTTGATACGCTCGAAGGCGTCTTGAAAGGGACCAAGCAGGGGCCCGTTCTGGCCGCTGGTGATAGCGCCAACAGCCTTCTTGTTAAATCAGTTTCACAATTGGATCCGCAAACCGCTATGCCACCCAAGCCACGCGCACGGCGCGGACCGCAAGGTGCGGGTAGTCCGATGCAACCCCGTGACGGCAATGCGGTTCCAGGTGGACCCGTTACCGAGCCGCCCCATTTTCGCGGACCCGAAGGCGCCGATGATCACGGCCCCGGGGAACGCCATCCAGGTGGCCCGCAGGGCACTAATGGGCCGGGACAGCGCTCCCGCAATTTCGGTCCGCCAGCCAAGCCTTTGACTCCGGAACAAGTGGGGCTGGTCCGCGCGTGGATTGATCAAGGCGCAAAATAAATTTGCTTATTAAACGCAAAGCGCCCGGTTGACATTCAACCCGGCGCTTTTTGCTATCTGGCTGGAAAATCCTTACTTCACCGCCGCCCAGACTCGATGCACGTCATCATGCTCATCGAGTTCCTGGAGAAATTCACCGACCTCATTCAACTGGGCTTCGGTCAATTCCGGGAGTTGTTTGGGAACGTAGCCTAGTTCGCTTGTGACCACGGTCCATCCGTTGGTGGAAAGCCACTTGGAAACAGCCGCTACAGCGGTCCGCTCGCAGATGAATTTTGCCCCGGCAGCCTCTGCCGGGATGTCATCGTTCTGCTCGTGCGTGAGCGTTTCAAACTCATTTGCCCCGGCTTCGATGGCGGCAGTTTCTCGGTCGCTGTTCGCCTCGGCATGATAGGCTTCAACCAGGCCAACATGGTCGAACAGGAACTTGTTGCTGCCGGTCGTGGCGAGCAGTCCCTTCTTGAATAGCACCCGGATTTCGGGGGCGGTGCGGTTCACGTTGTCGGTGTAAACTTCAACAATAACCGGAACATTATGCGGTGCGCGGCCTTCATATACCACATGTTCCATGACCAGCTTTTCGTCGCCAATCCCGGCGCCTTTGTTGATGGCGCGCTGGATGGCATCTTTTGTCACGCTTTCTTTCTTCGCCTTTTCCACGGCAGTGAAAAGACGGGCGTTCATCGCGGGATCTGCTCCACCCATCTTGGCGGCTACAGAAATTTCGCGAACAAGTTTACCGGTCGTGCGGCCTTTTTTCAGACCGGCGACCAGACGTTTGGCATGTAACCATTGGCGTCCCATGCGCGCAGCTTAACAAGCACTCAGTAAATTTTCAACACCGGGTCGCAAAAGGCTTGCCAGGATGGTGCGATAAATTAAGATGGCCAAGCCATGAAAAACCTCTTTACCGCCACTTTTGTCATTGTCGGAGCCGTCGCTATTTTGTGCGGCTGCAATAAAACCGAATCACCCCAGCCTCCCGGTGACAATTCCAAGACTGTAGCCCCTGCATCGGTGCCCACCCCGGCACCGGCTCTGGCCCCCGCAACTGAAGCCGCGCCCGCGCCACCTGCCGCAGCAGCAGTGGAAACTGCTCCGGTTACTGCTCCGGCAATAAAATCAGTCGTGGAAACAGCTAAGTCGGTCGCCAGTGAACTTGGAACTAAATTGGTGGCACAGGCTAAGTCCGCCACCGATGAGCAGTTGGGAACGATTGCTTCGGAACTGACCGGGAAGGTAAACGCCCTTGAAACTGCGGTGGGTGCCAATGATGTCATTAAGGCCAAACTCGCCAACACCCTCCAGTCGCTGGCCAATGGACTGGATGTGCCGGCTCTTACTTCCGCCTTCCAGCTGGTCGAAGCTGCCAAGCTAACGTCGGATCAACTTACTGTTGCCAAAGAAGTCGGCAATCTGGCCTCTGCTTATGTGGTTCAGAAAAATTTTGCGGCACTGGATGGGGCACAAGGCGACGTGGCCACCATTGTCAATTCCTTGCGTAAGGGCGAAGTCGTAGCGGCGATTCCCGCTCTCGAGAAGATCTCCCAAAACACCCACCTTTCTGATCCCCAAAAAGAACTCATTGCTTCGGTGGTAGATAAATATGCTCCCGGCCTGAAGAAAGCCATGGGTAGCGTCCAGCAAGGGATTCAGACCCTTAAGAGTCTGCCCGGTTTTAAATAATAATCCGGCTCCTAACCGCAAGCCCGTTGCACTACCAGCCTTGCTTTGTTGCCGGTACCATCTCCATTCACCGCGTCACCCGCACCCGCAATAACAGCGTTGGAATGGCCAACCCGGTTCCAATGGCCCCCACTGTGAAGGTGACACGGAGGGTGAATTGAACGGCGGTGATGAGGGTTTCAGAGGCGTCCAAGGTGTTGGTCGAGGTCAGCGCAAACATGCCGAGAATGGCTTTGGCCGCAAAACTGCCCGGCACCATCGGGATGCAACCAACCACGTCCAAGGCGTTCTGCGAAATATCCGTGCGCGCTCGCAATACTTGAACCGCCGCTCCCACGATGAGCGCGGCGCCAAAGGACGCCGCCTCCAGATTCCAGCCCAAGCCATCAAGGCAATAAGTCCGCACCGCCAGTGCCAGTGCGCCGCTGACCGCACACCAAGGAAGGGAGCGGAAACCAATGTTAAACAGCACGCCGAAGCCTGCCGCCGCAATGGCGCCACAGACCGTTTGATGCAGGAGAAAAGCAAGGGTCATCGTTCAATGCCAGTTGGCGAGTAGCACCTGTCCCAGCCACAGACCGGCGGCCACAAAAATTAATATCACCACCACGGTAACCGCACGCGCGCTCCCCAGCGTCGGGTGCCCCTCCAGGATATCGCTCTGCGCATTGACCGACGGCACCCCCGGAACCAGCAGTAAAATGGAGGCAATCATCGCCGTGGTAACCGTCGTGCTTCCCATCCACCGCGCTCCCAGACCTCCCAGCAGCGAGCTCAAAAAGGAAACCATTGTTGCGCAGATGAATACGTTAACATGCCGGGTGAGCATTTCGCGCCGGACCAATTGCCCCAGACACGCTGCGATAAACACCGGCCCCGTGCCCGGCCAATCTACTTTCAATAGCCGGCCGAAGGCCGCACACGCCAACCCCACCGCAACCGCCATCACCCAGGCGGAATGGCGCGGAGTTTTTGTAGCCAGTCTGGCAAGTTCGGCGCGCGTTTGCTCCGTGGAAAATTCCTTGCGCGACACGCGTTCTGCCAAATGCCACAGCTCCTGATCCAGTCGTTGATTCACCCCCAGATGCCCAACTTCCCTCATCCGCGTGATGCCGTTCGGGCCAATGCCAATGGTGATAGCCAGGGATGCGTAGCCAATGCGCAAATCCACCCGTTCGGCACCCAGACCACGAGCAAATTTAGCCACGATCTCGTCTATTCCGTTTGCACTGGCACCCGCTTCCATCAACATCCGCCCCGCATCCAGCGCCACCATCGCAATCGGTTCCAGCGAAGGAGTTGCTCCGCTGTCATCGGGAATCAAGCTTTCAATGGCATCCATGCAAAAATCGAAGAAATTACCTTCTCGAAATGGTATCAGTAAAACCAGCGCTCTCAATTGAAATTACGGCCAAGGACGGGATTAAAGCCACACATGTAGCGTTGCGGGTGACTTTATTTCCCGATGGCGATGGCTAGGTTTTCCCTTACGGGCTTATTTTTGGAGTAGGCTCAGCAGAAACGCTGTACATAGAACGGTGGTCGTTCTTAATCTGATGCTTACTGGAAAGAAGCTCGTCAGGGAATGCTACCTGTCATACAGATTATTTCATTTCCGGATGGCATCGTAGATGGTCTTCTTGATGCCGCGCTCCGTGTCCCATTGGTAGGGCCTGATTTGTTCCAGTGTCAACACGATTAATTTGTCTGCCGGACTGATCCAATAATGAGTGGAAGCAGCTCCATCCCAACCAAATTCGCCCACATGAGCTGTTGGATCCCAACTCGTGACCTCTGTGCAGACGGCAAATCCGAGGCCAAAGCCGGTGCCATAGCGCTTTTCCTTTCCGAAATAAATCGGGAAGGCTTTGTCGGGCAGAAGATTATTTGACATGAGCTTCACGGTTTTTGGATTCAGAATGCGGTGTCCGTCCAGGCTGCCGCCTTGTTCGATCATCGACAGGAACCGCATGTAGTCTCGCGCCGTGCTAACCAGTCCACCGCCACCGGAGAAAAGCGTCACTTGCCTTGCAAATTTAGAATTAGCGGGTGCGTCAATTAAATTCAAGGTGCCATTTGTTCGGGAATAATTTGCCGCAAACCGGCCCAGCTTTTCCGGCGGCACGCAAAAACTGGTATCTTTCATATCCAGCGGCTGAAAAATGGTTTTGGCCAAAAAGTCGTCCAGGTTCTTGCCGGTGGCAACCTCGATCACCCGGCCCAGCACATCAATTCCCACTGCATAACTCCAGTCGCTTTCAGGATCGAATGCTAATGGCACTTGCGCAAGCTTCTCCACCATCTCCGCAAGATTCGTGGACTCCATCGGTTTCAAGCGTGCGAAGGATTCCTTGAGTGCCCTGGGGCCTTCCCCATAGGTAAGGCCGGAAATATGCAGCATTAAATCGCGTATGGTTACGGGCCGTAATGGCGGACGAAGGCCGTTTGTGATTGCTACCGTTATCTTGGCGAAACCCGGGATGTATTTGGAAACCTCATCATCCAAGCCGATTTTTCCGGCTTCATAAAGATGCAACGCGCCGGCGGTGGTAATCGCCTTGCTCATGGAGTAGATGCGAAAAATAGTATCCTTTGCCATGGGCTTCTGCGCTTCTCGGTCCATTAAGCCGTAGCTTTGGAAAAAGCCGATCTTGCCGCCATGCGAAACCATCACGATGCTGCCAGCTTGTTTCTGATCGGAAACTTGTCGTTCCATGAAACGATCTATTTCGGCGAGTTTGGCTTCGGACAATCCCGCTTTGGCCGGCGTGACTAAGGGAAGCTCTTTCGCTGTCACAGCCAGCGAGATTCCTGCAGTACCCAGAGCGATCAGAACGATAAAGTTTTTCATAAACACAAGGTGAATGGCGCAAAGTAGGGGCCTTGGGATCAAGAATTCAAGGCGAAATGTGTACAGACAAAAAATTCAACGTGTCGTTGTTTGTGGCGGGGGCCATGAACAAATGAATTTCGGGTCGGTTTTTTCCACTAAAAACCTCATTGCAAAAGCAATGACTTCCTTTTGCCCTGCATCCCACCTCGACAAAACAACGTTTTTTTCTAAATTATCCAGAATGTCTAATAAATTTCTGAAGATTGCCGGGCGCGAGTTTGGTTCGAGGCTGATTCTTGGCACGGGAAAATTTTCATCTCCGGAAACCATGCGTGATGCGCTTGAGGCCAGCGGTACAGAAATGGTCACTGTCGCACTGCGTCGGGCTGATTTGAGCGGTAAAAAGGATCCTTTTGCCAACATTCTGGAGTTTATTGATGCCGGTAAATATCTGCTCCTGCCAAACACCAGCGGCGCGATGAATGCCGGGGAAGCCGTCCGTCTTGCGCGGCTCGCCGTGGCGGCCGGTTTGCCGAAGTGGGTGAAGCTGGAAATTCATCCGGACCCGCGCTACCTTCTACCCGACCCGATTGAAACATTCCAGGCCGCAGAAATTCTGGTCAGGGAAGGGTTCACAGTGTTGCCTTACATCAACGCAGATCCAGTCCTCGCAAAACGCTTGCAGGAAATTGGTTGCGCGGCCGTGATGCCGCTGGGGTCGCCGATCGGATCGAATCGCGGAATTCAAACGCGCGATCAAATTCGCATCATCATTGAACAGGCGACGGTGCCAGTTGTGGTGGATGCAGGTATCGGCGCGCCGAGTCACGCTGCCGAGGCGATGGAACTGGGGGCGGATGCCGTGTTGGTAAACACCGCCATCGCAGTGGCCAGCGATCCTAATGGTATGGGCATCGCTTTCAAGCTAGCCGTGCAGTCCGGACGCAGCGCTTTTGAAATTGGCCTGGGCGCACAATCAGCCATGGCCAATGCCACCAGTCCGCTGACGGCTTTCCTGAATTAATCCTATAAATCAAAACTTTGTAAAATAAACCACCATGAGTGCAAAACCGCTTTCGACTTCGCGGGTTCGGCAGATTTTAACAGCCGCACAAAATGTGCGCATCCTTGTCGTTGGCGACGTGATGCTCGACCAGTTCATTTGGGGAGGGGTATCACGTATTTCCCCGGAGGCACCCGTGCCGGTAGTCGATTTCCAGCGGGAAAATTATATGCCTGGTGGCGCGGCAAATGTTGCCCGCAATCTGGTTTCATTAAATACGCCGGCGGCGCTTTTCGGGGTGATTGGCCAGGATGATGCCGCACGTAAGCTATTGAAACTGCTGGCGGAACAAAACATCGACTGCGATGGATTGGTGCGAAGCCCTGCTCGTCACACGAGCATCAAAACCCGCATTGTGGCTCACCAGCAACAGGTGGTCCGGATTGATCGCGAAACCCGCGGCGATTTAGATGCCCGCTCGACGGCAAAGCTCATAGCCAGGTTCAAAACAAATCTAGCAACTGCCGACGCGGTGATCGTGGGTGATTATGGCAAGGGGGTGGTTACCCAGTCATTGTTAAATGAAATCAAAACACTTTGCCACCAGAGAGGCGTGTGGTTGAGCTTGGATCCCAAACCGGTACACCGGCTGAATTTAAGCAATCTTTCGCTCATTACTCCCAATCGGAAAGAAGCTTTTGAACTGGCGGGTTTGCCGGACGAAACGAAGCAAGAAAATCCTTTTGCCGATAAAAATCTGATGCTCGTCGCCGAGCAGTTGCTCAGGGAGCTGCGGCCGGCGTTGTTATTGATCACGTTGGGTGAACTCGGCATGTTGCTCTGCCAGCGAGGCCAAAAGCCGATTCATATCCCCACAGTGGCGCAGGAAGTTTTTGACGTTTCTGGGGCAGGCGACACCGTTATTGCCAGTTTCACGCTGGCGATTGCGGCGGGCGCCTCTCCGCTAGAAGCCGCAACATTGTCAAATCACGCAGCCGGAATCGTCGTTGGCAAAGTCGGCACTGCGACCACCATGCCAGAGGAACTGAGCCGGAGTTTTAAATAGAAATCCGTCCAAAATTCTATGCGCACTCCAGTGCCGAGTTGGGAGAACCCTTGACGAATTACATGACTACACCAAAAATCACCACGGCGACCATCCGGGCGATGAAAGGTAGCGGCCAAAAAATCGCTGCCCTCACCGCCTATGATTACCCGATGGCAAAAATGCTGGATGAATCGGGGGTCCCTTTTTTGTTGGTGGGTGATTCCTTGGGTATGGTTGTGCTCGGATACCCTGACACGACCCAGGTGACGATGCCGGAGATGGTGCATCATCTGCGGGCAGCCGCTCGCGCAAAACCCCATGCTTTGCTGGGTTGCGACTTGCCGTTTAACAGTTATGGAACTGTGGCCAGTGCTGTGGCCAATGCCAAGGTGCTTGTGGATGCCGGTGCCGAATTCGTCAAGGCGGAAGGCGGACGTGAAATATTTCCGCAAATTGAAGCCATCATAGCCGACGGGATTCCATTTTGCGGTCATTTGGGCATGTTGCCCCAGCATGTTTTGGAGGAAGGGGGCTATCGCCTTAAAGGAAAAGAGGAAGCGGAACATCAACGCTTGCTGGAAGATGCCCAGCTATTGGCCGCAGCCGGAGCGTTTGCTTTGGTGCTAGAACTCGTCATCCCTCCGGTAGCCAAAGAAATTACCCGGAGCATTTCGGTGCCCACCATTGGTATCGGCAGCGGACCGGATTGCGATGGTCAGATTCTGGTGACCCAGGATCTGACGGGCAGTTTTCCATGGTTTAAGCCGCGGTTTGTTCAACCAATGGCAAACTGCGCCATGGAAATAAAATCGGCCGTGGCAACCTGGAAAAAGTCTCTGGGCTGAGACTGTCTTTTCTGATGCAAATATTGTTTTTACAGAGCGCAACCGGTTTTGCCTCCCCGGTGTTAAAGATCCGAATGAATAGCCGATTTGCTGGTTTGTTGTTGGCGTCCGTATTAGCGCTAAATGGTTGCACCACAAAATCAAAGGCCCGTTTGAACGAACAAAATGCCTTCCTGGCTGGTCAGAATGCTGCGTTGCGGCAGCAACAAGCGGCGCAGTTTTCCGGGGTCAAAGTCGTTGGTGCGGTACAAACACCCTGGGTCCCTTGGGTGTCCGGCCTGACGTTGACACAGGCGATTGCGACTGCAAATTATCTCGGTCAGGATGAGCCTAAAGAGATCATCATCACGCGAAAAGGTGAGGGGGCTCGGTTGGTTCCCAACGTCCTATTCAATGGCACCGTGATCCCCTTGGAGCCGGGTGATATTGTGGAGATTCATTAATTTTGTGAACCTGTTGAATCTTGAGCTCGCCGGTTCCCCGCCGCTGATTTTGCTGTGAGCATTTTTGTCTTCACCAAGTTAAAGTTAACAATCGAACGCTCGACAATTTCTGGCCACAAATTAAAATATGCGGGCTATGACAAAACCCACTTTACTCGTCCTCGCCGCCGGCATGGGCAGCCGCTATGGCGGACTCAAACAGATTGACCCGGTCGGACCTTCCGGCGAAACCATCATCGATTACTCTATTTTTGACGCCCTGCGCGCCGGCTTTGGCAAGCTGGTTTTCGTCATCCGCAAGGACATTGAACAGCAATTTCGCGAAATCGTTGGCGCTCGTTTTGAAAAGCGCATTGCGGTGGAATACGCGTATCAAGAACTAGACAAGCTTCCTCCGGGATATTCATTGCCGGCTGGCCGGACCAAGCCGTGGGGCACTACTCATGCCATTCTCATGGCGCAGGGCGTTGTCAATGAGCCGTTTGCGGCAATTAACGCGGATGATTTTTACGGCCAACAGGCGTATCAATTGCTGGCGCACCACCTCACCTCCGGCACGCCGGATTACGCGATGGTGGGTTTTATCTTGAAGAACACCTTGTCCGCGCACGGCAGCGTGGCGCGCGGCGTCTCCCGCGTTAACGCCGACAATTACCTTACCCATATCGTGGAGATGATGAAAATCGAGCCCGATGGGAACGGCGCAAAAGATACCGGAGCGGACGGGAGCATCACCAGGCTTTCCGGCGAGGAGGCTGTCTCCATGAATTTCTGGGGTTTTACGCCGGCACTGTTTCCGCAACTGCACGTGGAATTTGAAAAATTCCTCAAACGGGCGGGCGGGGAGCAGAAGTCCGAATGCTATATTCCGGCGACCATTGGCGAACTGGTAACTACTGGTCAGGCCAAATGCAAAGTGTTGCGCACGAATGATTCATGGTTTGGGGTGACCTATCGGGAAGACCGTCCGCAGGTGGTCGAAAGCATTCGCCAGCTCATTGCTCAGGGCAAGTATCCCGAAAAACTCTGGGCCTAAACCAAAAATCGGCTTTCCAAGGCGATCCTCTGGTCGCCTTTTTTATTGGCCCCTTTTGCAGTGCAGCCTCCCGAAGGAAAGGTGGATCCATCCGGCGATACTCGCCGAGGCAGGCCTCGGGCAGGCCTGCGCATGCAAAGTTTCCCATTTGACGCTGCCTGCCTTTGCCAGTAACAATGCGGGACTTTTGGAGGTTAAAACCAAAAGTAATTTCATGCGCAAATTAATCTCTATTCTAACGGTCGCCGGTCTTGCCTTGGCGATGCACGCTCAGGAAACGAACGTTTTAAAGACCGAAATTGAAAATTTTGAAGCCCGTACCAACACCGTCATCATCAAAGGGTTTGGTCAAATTGGATCGGCTTCCTTTGGTGTCGGCACGGTTTCCATACGATCAAAGGAAACGATTGATGCCAGTAATGGCAGCAAGGCTTACGGCATCATGTTGGAATTGGATGGTCAGAATGCTCCGCGGCAGCAGGCCATTCTGGACGACTTTGAACTCGAACCGCTCGCCAATGGCTTGGAGTATCTCGCCAAAATCACCAGTGATGTCAGCGCGCTGCCATCCTTCACTGCTGAATTCAAGACCCGCTCCGGTCTGCGATTCATCGCTCACAGCGGGCGCCGGCAAAGCAGCATAGAGTACTTTATCAAGTTCGACGAAAACCCGAGAGTTTCCTTGAACACGGACGAAATCGTGCAGTTGAAAAGCATGGTCGGACAGGCCGTGAATGCACTCAATGATTTGAAGCGCAGTCGCTGAACTTTTACTTCCTCACCACGCTATCGCGCTGGGCCCAATCAGGATTCAAGCCGGGAAAATCCAGGTTGTAATTCAGCCCGCGACTCTCTGGCCGCATCAACGCGCAGCGGACAATCAATTCTGCAACCGTCGCAATATTGCGGAGTTCCAGCAGATCGGCAGTCACAATGAAATTCCAATAATATTCCTGGATCTCCGCCTGTAAATTGGCCAGCCGCGACTGCGCGCGAAGCAGTCGTTTGTTCGTGCGCACGATACCAACATAATCCCACATCAAGCGCCGGATTTCATCCCAATTATGCGAGACCACCACCAATTCATCGGGGTTATGAGCGTTTCCGGACTGCCAGGCCGGGATTTTAAATTCCGGCTGTTCCTGCGATTTGCCCGTCATTTTATTTGCCGCCCGATAAGCGCAAACCAGCGCCTCCAGCAGTGAATTACTCGCCAATCGGTTCGCGCCGTGGAGACCGGTGCAGGCCACTTCGCCAATGGCAAATAATCCTGCTATGTCTGTTTCACCGTCCACGTTGGTAACTACGCCACCGCATTGATAATGGGCCGCGGGAACCACGGGAATAGGCTCCTTGGTGATGTCTATTCCGTAGCCAAGACAGGTTTGATAAATATTGGGAAACCGCTCAATGATAAACCTCGCCGGTTTGTTTGTGATGTCCAAATGCACACAATCCGCGCCGGATTTTTTCATCTCGCTATCAATCGCGCGCGCCACAATATCGCGCGGCGCCAGCGACTTTAAGGGGTGATATCCATCCATGAATTCCCGGCCGCCGAGTGTTCGCAAGATTCCGCCTTCGCCGCGTACGGCTTCGGATATCAAAAACGACTTGGCCTTGGGATGATACAGGCAGGTGGGATGGAACTGGATGAATTCCATATTGGCAATCGCCGCCCCCGCACGATAAGCCATGGCCACGCCATCCCCGGTGGCAATGTCCGGGTTGGTGGTGTAGAGGTAAACTTTGCCGCACCCGCCGGTGGCGAGCATGGTCACCGGTGCGGCAAAGGTTCGGATTTGATTGGCATTTTTATCAAACACGTAGGCACCGAGGCAGCGGTTTTCGCCGACATAGCCGAGCTTCTGGCTGGTAATCAAGTCAATCGCTACGTGATTTTCAAAAATTTCAATGTTGGGCTGGCGCGAAATGGCGGCGAGGAGGGCTCGTTCAATCTCTTTTCCGGTCACGTCCTTGGCATGTAAAATCCGGCGTTTGGAATGTCCCCCCTCGCGCCCTAGATCCAATTCGCGTCCACCGGCCTCACCCGGCGCATTCCGCTCCGAAAACTTCATGCCCAGCTCAATTAATTCCTGAATTCGTTCGGGGCCGTCTTCGACAATGGTGCGCACCACCCATTCCCGGCACAAGCCGGCGCCCGCTTCCAGTGTATCGCGAACATGCAATTCAAAAGAGTCCTCTTTGCTGGTTACGGAGGCGATGCCGCCCTGCGCATAATTGGTGTTCGACTCCGCCCGGTCTTTCTTGGTGACGATGGCTACCCGGCCCAAAGCGGCGACCCGCAACGCGAACGAAAGCCCCGCAATACCGCTGCCGAGAATGAGAAAGTCAAATTGTTTCACTGGATTGGAAATTAACGCAAAGACCTGAAGACGCGAAGGGAAAATATTTTTGCCAAGCGCCCAAAGCCATGAGTGCCTTGCGCTGTAAACGACCAGCACGCCCTTAAGAAGGAATCATGCTGGTGTTGTTGGAACGTTGCCACATCGTTTTCCTCGCCAATGGCCGTTTTTGATTAAGCCAACTTGCCGTACCGGCGAATTTCCGGCCAAAACCAAGCTACGACCATTACCACCAGGATCGTTCCCGCCCCCCCAACGACGGTTGATAATATTGTGCCGGTGGCTATCGTATTGGCCATCATGGGGCCGAAGAGTTGTGCGGTGAACCCGGATTCAAAGGCTCCCAATTCGTTGGATGTTCCAATGAAGAGGCTGTTTGCTGCCGAAACCCGCCCGCGCTTTTCATCCGGCGTGAGGATTTGCACCAGCGTTGCGCGCACCACCACACTGACATTATCCACTGCGCCGCTCAAGGCCATCAATCCAAAGGCAAGCCAGAACCATACTGCCTCTGGCGCAGCCACAAACCGTCCGATGCATTGTGCATTTACCAGGCCGAAAAGCATCGTGGCCACTCCAAAAACCGCCACGCACCAGAGCATGGTCCGACCGGCTTTTTGCAGTGATGGCCGGTGTGCGAGAAAGAACACACATATAATTGCCCCGACCGGCGTGGCGGCGCGGAGCAAGC
>CAISVF010000477.1 GCA_903888765.1 uncultured Verrucomicrobia subdivision 3 bacterium
ACGCTACGAAAAGGGCAAAGCGCCCACCGATGAGGAATTGGCTTCAATCCAGATGTTTCCCGACGGTTTTCACGGCGAATGGAACTACGCCATCCGTCCCCAGTCGTCATGATTGTATCATGTTATTTCTGGACGAGTCCTTACCTCCACCCTCGAAAGAGCGATTCACCCTCGTCGGCATTGTTTTATTGCTATTCTCACTTCCCACTCGCCGCCGTTTGGGCTAGGTTGGGCGTATGAGCGAAATCGTCTTTCAAATCATCGAAGATGACACTGACGGCGGCTTTACCGCCCGCGCCCTCGGCCATTCCATCGTCACCGAGGCCGATACTTGGGATCAACTTCGCGTCAACGTCCGCGAAGCCGTGCTTTGCCATTTTGACCCTGGCCAGGCTCCCGCCGTCATCCGTCTGCATCGCGTCATGGATGAACTGCTTGCCACCGCATGAAATTGCCGCGTGACCTGGCTGCCACTGATCTGGAAAAGGCGCTGCGTCGCGCCTTTGGCTACCAGTTTGTGCGCCAGCTCGGCTCCCATCGTCGCCTCACCACCCAGACTGACGGCGAACACCACCTGACCATTCCTAACCACGACCCGCTCCGCCCCGGCACCCTGCGCGCCATTCTCGGCGAAGTCATGGCCCATCATCGCCTGACCCTCGATCAAGTTTTGCAACAGCTTGGCCTTGGCTGATGCCCAAGTCCCGATCCCGTGATTGTCGGGCGGGGACTGCCAGTCCCCGCCCGATTTGATCTGAATATTCTTACTGCGGCACTGTCTGGTAAAACCGTTGCGGCTGGCCGGCCGAGCCATAGTCAATGATCACTGTGGGATTGGTGACGATGGTTGCGGTTTGCAATGGCACCCAAGTGACCGGAGTATTCAAGTTCGTGGCATATTGCACCTGACAAGTGCCACCAATTGGGCCAAACGCATTGACTCCGGCATACATCTGCAAATTATTAAGCCATAGCGCGGCCGTGCTGCTCCAATTGGTGCCCGCTGAATTCCAGACCACCACCTGATAATTGCCCACCGAATTCGTGGACGCGGCGGGAATGTTCAACGACGCTCCCGTGGCACCGCTAACCAACGCGCCATTCAAATACCATTGGTAATACAAAGGCGAACCCGTGGCCGATACGGTGAACGTGACCGACGAACCCACTCCGGTGCTTTGCGTCACCAAGTTTGAAGTAATGTTCGGCGGCACGGGCACGTTGACCGATACCGCCACCACCGAACTGGTGGCGCTGCCGTAATTGTTGGTCACAATGACACTATAGTTGCCGGTGTTGCTGCCTTGGACATTGTTTAATGCCAGCGTCACGTTCGTGCCGTTGGCAATGTTCGTGCCGTTAAACAGCCACTGATAGCACAAAGGCGCGGCTCCGCCCACGGCCACCGTTAGATTGGTGTTGGCACCTTGCGCCAATGGCGCGCTGGGCACTTGAATCCCGGCAATGTATGGCGGGGCTTGGGTCGATATCAAAACAGAATCGAAGCTAAATAGTAATGGACTTGCCGAACCGTTTAATACAGGGCCGCAAAGTCCGCAATATCCACCGCCAGTTATGTTTACCACCTTTCTGTTCGTGCTTACAGAAGCAGACCCAGCACTGGATGGCCACACACCAAATTGCACTGAACTGTCCACATTAAAAGGCGTGTCTGTCAAGTTAATGTTCGCTCGCCCTTGCGAAGAACCATAGGCAATACAATCGAACGCAACTCCATATCCATACGTTGATGTATTATAAAATCCTGTGGAAGCATTGGTTGCCCCAGGTGGATACCAAGCAAGCCCTTGAGAAGTTGTGAACCGATATTCAACAGCAACTTGACTGTTGTTGCCCGCGTTCCCTCCGTCAACGAAATAGGAAATAAGTCTCAACGTCAATGGATCCATCCTGACTTTACTCCACCAAGTATAAACATCTGATCCGCCTCTCGCTCCGCCAGCGGCAAATTTTGAATAGTTATTAGTTCCGCCGGTATAAGCCAATGGCAGGTATTCCATGGGATTCGTCGCCATGCCATAGCAATAGACTTGGAAGGGCGGATTCGGGCCGGGACCGTCGGGGTCAATGAAATAATTTCCATCGGTCGCCTGCGGTTTGCGGGCTTTCAAATCCGCCGCATCCACCGGCCACAGCCCCGGAATCACGGTCAACGCCCTATTGGAACTGATAACGTTGCCATAAGAGTTGGAAACCACCACGGAATAATTTCCCACTTCCAAGGTGCGCACGCTGATGACTTGGAGCACACCGTTGGTGGAACCAACAATTCTGCCGCCATCTGTCAAATTTGTGCCATTAAAGCGCCATTGATATTTTAGCGGAGCGGTGCCCGTGGCATTAACCACAAATGTGGCAATGGTGCCCGCTTGGTTTGTCTGGCTTTGTGGCTGCGTGGTGATGCTTGGCGCGGTTTGCGACGAGGCATTGGTTACGAACAACACCACGCTGCAC
>CAISVF010000478.1 GCA_903888765.1 uncultured Verrucomicrobia subdivision 3 bacterium
GTCGCACCAGAGGAAAAAACGATTAATAAGCCAGTTGACGGGGCGAGCGGCAATGGGCTGGGTGTGTTGGACAACCTGTCCGATGAAAGCATATGAACGGCCCCGGTTGAATAATTGCACCAGTTCAAAACCGCTCGCGTTTACCAGATGGAGCAAGCCATCGTAGGGATACCTGAAATAATCATAAGGAACTTCATGTCGTGGCCAATACATGGGCGTACTTAAGATCAAATGGCCGTCAGGCTTTAGCACGCGATGCATTTCCCGCAGCGCTTTCAAGGGATCGGTGACATGTTCCAAAACCTCGGTGCAAACTACCGTATCAAAACTGTGGTCCCCCAGCGGAATATCGGTGGCCGAACCCACCACATCCGGACTTGAGCGGTCGGTGAGATAATCCATGCCGACATATTTCTGCGCGCCGGAAAAAAAGGTTTTTTCATAAGGCTTGCGCCCGCAGCCTACATCCAAAGTAGTCCCTTTCACGAACTTGCCGCATTGCTTGATGGAGGCTTCCAGCATCAGCGTGTGCAAAAAGGCCCGGTGACTTACGGGCACAGAGCATTTAAAATTCTGGTCGAGGTTGGCCAGGGGATGTTTGGCCAAAGGATGCGCGGGAGTACGTGGCATAGAGATTATTGAGCAGGCTTAATCAAAAACATTTTGAAGAACAAACCAATCCGGGCGGGAACGCGCTCCAGAAGTTCGCTTTGCAAACCGGCGGGAATTCCGTAGCGCAAAAACAGTAAAGCCCCGATCGACCCGGCCAATCCGGCATTAATCCCCAGCCGGATAATTCCCGAAAGCGGGAGCGGCACCCACCAGATCAAAACCGCTACTGGCAGGTAAAAAAACAACATGGTGGCCATAGGCTGGAGCCAACCCCAGGCGACTTCGCGAAAGGGAACCGCAAAAAAATGGCTGATCCGCCAAATTCCATACGCCCCGCTTAATACACTGCTACAAAGCACTGAGCAGCCGATGATGGCGGGCAGCCCACCGCTAGGCGCCAAAACCCAGGACAGCGCTACAAACACCACCCCTTCGATAAAATACAGATAGCGCATAAAGCCAATCTGCTTGGTCATTACCACAAAAGAATTGTGACAATGAACCACGGTGGAAATAAACATCCACAAAGCCAGCAGCCAGTCATTGCCGGCCGGCCATTGGACCTTACCGTGGGTCCAGATGGTGACAAACAGGCTGTTGCAGACGGCAAAAGAGACCGCCGCCCAACCGGCAAAGGAAAAACTCAAAATGGCCAGACTGCGATAGCGATCCCGCAGCCGGGCAAGTTCATCGCGGGCCAGCATTTCCGCCAGGGCATTGCCTGACATGTCAAAAACGCGCCAGACAATTTGCGTGAGCAAATTGAAAACCCGCAGGCCAATTGCCCAGACGGCGGCGGCTTCCAATCCCAGGAGGCGCGTGATGACGATGATCTGACTGGTCATGATCAACTGGGTCCCCACCGCCACTAAAAACACATCCCGCCCATAGTTAAAAAGCTCCTTAAAATGCAGCCAGGAAACCCGCCCCCAGCCCTGTGGCGATGGCCAGAGCTTTAGCATCTGGCAGGCTAATCCTTGTGCCGCCAGGGTTAAAACCAGTCCTGCCAACCCGCCGCCAACCAGGCTTAAAACCCCGAAACCTAAATGAAACAGGAACCATTGCGTAATGAAGTTCAACAGCAAACTGCCCACCCCCACATAGTTAACCCAGTCCATGCGCTGATGCGCGCCCAGGATCAGATTTAAGATGCGCGTGGCAAAACCCAGGGCCATCACCCCGCATTGCCAGTTGACCAGTTGGATGAATTCCGGCTGCAAGGCTGCCGGTATGTCCAGCGCCAGGGCAAAAGTGTGGGCGAAAACGAGTCCAGTCAGAAAAATGATCGCCCCCTGTACCACCGAAACCAGCCAGCCCGTTTTGATGAGACTGCCATAGTGTCCGCCACCTCGATCATCCTTGTGATCAATCAGAAGGCGCGCCGCCGCTCCGGTCATTCCGGCATCAATCAGGTTCAAGTAGCCAACCAGCGTGCCCATCAAAACCCACAAACCAAAGCGCTCCTTATCCAGGTAATGCAGCGCCACCGGCACCGATGCCAGGGAATAAACAGCGGTGGCCGCCAGCAAAATATAGCTGGAAAACACCCCATGGATAGCGCGACGAAAACGTGACATCGTTCGTCAAATTGTGCCGGACTCGCCCCTGAAAACTCAAATCAAATCCCATCTCCTTGCCTGTCTGAAAATGGCGACGGACGCTGCGGCGAGGGATTGCAAGGCAGGCTCCCGGCCCAATCTAAACGAATGCTGCCAGGCATCCCTCACCTCCGTGGCTCAGCCGCCCGGCACAAAAACTTACTGCACCTGCCTCCGTTAACGGAAAATAATACACAAACCTGTAGAATTCGGATTTAAAAAGTGAGGTTGTGCAAAACGCCATCCCCTGCCGCCGGTCATTTCCGAATTTCAACTTTCGGGATTTCAGCTTTTTCTTTTCACTGTCCATAACCACCCTCTCCCCCTCAAAGTGCCCGAGTGCAGGTCCACTCCCAGACGCTTCGCGTTATCCCGGCATCCCCGCAAACGCGCCAGCGTCTTGGATTGCGGTGGCCCTCCACCGCTTTTCCCATCCGCGCCCAGCCTCACCCGTCTCAAAGCCGTCCCATTCAACCTAAAACCCGCAAGTGAATTTGAAAAACCACGAAGGGACACCGATGGACACACATGAAAATGGATTTCAGGTCGTTACCCCATGGGGTGCCCATGGGGTGAAGCGGAGCCAATTTTCGAACGCCTTTATTATCCGTGTACATCGGTGTGCATCCGTGGCGGGTTTAATTAAACCCTTTGTTAGGGCATCAGTTCACATCAGCGGAAATTTACGAGACGGCCAAGAGGATAAAACCGGGGTTCAAGCAAGACAGTTTGAAACGGGCGATTGACTGGCTGCAATCAGCGGGCGTCATCCTCAAAATTGAGGTTGGACGCGGACGCCGCCCGACCCGGTTTGAAAAGCGGCCTTACCACTAGGCTCCAAATTTTCGCAGCAAATCGTTAGCCTACGTTCCGCACACGATGGACGACCTCATCAAACTTGTCCGCACTTACCGGCTGACGGCGGGGCTGGCCGACCGGGAAAGGCTGGCTGACGCCATCTTCGCCGTGGTTGAGCCAGCCATGCGCCTATTTGTGAACGGCAAAATCCGTCCGCAATATGCCGATGAGGTTTTGCAGGAAGCCTTGCACGCCATCGTTATCAGCCTGCCCAAATTTTCAGGGCATAGGAGCGCCGATTTTATGAAATGGTGTCGGGGCGTCGCCCGGCACAAGATTTACGACCAATACCAAGACAAGCTCAAAACGAATGAACGCTTTCAGGGCTTGCCCCCGGAAGAAATCACAGAATTGATCGGTCTATCCGCAGCGACCACGCCGCTGGCAACCGGGGAACGACTCGACCTGGATGACGCCATGAAATTGCTGGCGGAGTCGAAACCGCAGTGCGTCGAATCCTTGTGGAACCATTTTTTGGACGGACTCGACTACGGCGAGATTGACGAGGAACAAAGCCTGAATTACGATGCCGATAGAATGGAAAGCGGACGCTGCCTTTAAATCGTCCGCGAACTCGTTGCCTGAATGTGCCACGCGAAACCAAAAAAGCCGAAGCCGCGCTCCAAAAGTTGGGGTAGCTTGTCCGCGCAGGCTGGGCAAAAAAGCACCCCATTTCCAAACGCAGTCGCCAGACGGTGCGAACCACCGTGCGCGAGCAATGGGAAATAGAGCAGAAGGCCAAGCGCGAGCGGACACGATCCCAAAAGCCGCCGACAAAAAGCAAAGACAAGGGACGCGGCCCAGAGCCGGAAATTTAAACGGCCTGACCAACCGTGGAAAACGGCAATGGGAGATTGTCTCACAATGATGTGGCAGTGGCTTGACATGGGAATGGCAAAACAAGGAGCATTGAATCCAGTCATTTGAGGAAATAATCCATGAATGCAATACGAACCTTGATTCACACTGTGGTGCTGTGGGCAACGCTGCTGCTGCCTGCCGTGGTAATGGCGCAGCTCACTTTCATCACGAATAATGGAGCCATCACCATCAC
>CAISVF010000479.1 GCA_903888765.1 uncultured Verrucomicrobia subdivision 3 bacterium
CCGTCGGCAAAGTGGGTTTTTTGCGCCTTCGCCCAGCCGCCAAATTCCTGATCAATGGTGACCAGCTTTATGGTGGCAAACTGGGCGGCGTATTTAGCGGCCGCTTTTTGGCTGCGCGGGCGGTAATAATTTTTTCCGGCGATGTCCTGGCCTTCGTCCGAATACAGATATTCCAGATACGCCGTCGCGACATCGGTTGTGCCGTGGCGCCGCGCAGTCTTATCCACGACGGAAACCGGCGGCTCGGCAAGGATGCTGATGGAGGGGGTGACAATATCAAATTTGTCCTCGCCGAATTCTTTCAGGGCCAGGTGCGCCTCATTTTCCCAAGCCAGTAATACGTCGCCGATCTGGCGCTGGGCGAAAGTCACAGTGGAACCGCGCGCGCCGGAGTCGAGTACCGGCACATTTTTGTAGAGCCGCTGGATGAAATTGCGCGCGGCGTCATCGGCGTGATTATTTTTTTCCAATGCGTAGGCATAGGCGGCCAGGTAGGCCCAGCGCGCACCGCCGGAGGTTTTGGGATTGGGCACCACGACGATGATGTCCTTTTTTACGAGGTCATCCCAGTCCTTGATCTGCCGGGGATTGCCTTTGCGGACCAGGAAAACAATCGTGGAGGTGTAAGGGGTGCTGTTGTTCGGCAGGCGCTTTTGCCAGTCCGCCGGCAGCTTGCGCGACTGCCCCGCGATGGCGTCAATGTCATAAGCCAGGGCCAGGGTGACCACATCAGCATCAAGGCCGTTGATGACCGATTGCGCCTGTTTGCCGGAGCCGCCGTGCGACTGCGAAATAATGACGTCGTCGGACGTTTTGGCCTTCCAGTATTTGGCAAACGCAGCGTTATAGTCCGCATACAGTTCGCGTGTTGGATCGTAAGAGACGTTCAGCAGTTTGATTTCCTTGGCCCCAGCAGAAAGAACCACCGTCGTCGCCAGGCAGATAGATAGAAATTTTTTCATAACAATTTATAACACGAGTTTTCCGTTAAAAGGCTAATTGCAGTCGGGAGAACAGCACGTTTTCGGGTTGAGCCGAAACATTTCCTGAGCCGATGGGGCCGGCGGTGCCAAACGTTGTCCGCGCGTAGCTTAAATTGGCGCGGAGGTTTTTATTGAGAAACCAGTCAAGGCCAACCGACCAGGTTTGGGCACCGGATGCGTATTTGGAAGAATCCGCTAAACTGTTTTGAAAAGTTTTATTATCCACGGTCAATTCGGCAAAACGCGCCACCAGTTGCCACGCCCCCCATTGATTGTGGGCCGGGGCAAACGGATGCAGTGGGGTGATGGAAGCGTAACTGGCGTCTTCCCCGGTTAATAGCCAGGAGCCAGATATTTCCCAAGCCCGATGCTGAAGTTCCGTGATCGTGCCGAGGCTGGTGGATGGACTGACTTTCTGGTCTGAGACCACATATTCCATGAACAGGCCCAATGGGCCGTAGTAATAGGATGCCTGCGGTGCGAGGCGCCACAGCGCACCGTTAGCAGTTACGCCGGAGATATATTTAAAAAACGTCTGCTGGCCGTCAGTCAGATAACCAGGGGTCAGCCCCGTTACGTTTGCATTGGGGTGGTTGGCCGCATAGCTTCCAGCTAGGCCAAAACCGAGTCCGCGGAGCGCATTCACGTCGGAATTTTTCCATGGCTGAAAAAACGTGCGGGCCACGAAAGATTTGTTGTCCTGAAAGGACAAGTTTGTCGTGGTTCCGGAATAATCAGGCGTGCCATTGAAAACACCCACGGCATAGCTCGCCACCCCATCCCAGAGGTCGCCATGCAAATCCAGCCCGAGGTCGCGGTTGGGAACCAGATCTGTTGCCAGCGAACGCTCATTGAACAGGGTGTCGCGGTCGGGTGCCAAATGTTCCAAACCCAACGGAGTTTTGAATTTTCCCGCCTGGACTTGAAACTCGGGGCTATAGCGATAGTTCAAGTAAGCATCCACAATTTGAACGGAAGTCCCGCCGAAATCCGGCGTAAAGTTAAAATCAAAATCATGGAACACGGTACCGGATAGAATCGGACGTGCCCGGCGCAGGAGAAATCCATCATTTCCGTTCACTCCACCGTCATTAAAAAACGACCGGCTGTCTAGCTGCGCCAAGCCATGAATCTGGGCGACAAAATTGGATTCCGCCGAGGCGAAGACAAAACCATTCGCGCCCAAGGAGATTTTAGGCGCAGATTTGGCAGCGCTGGCCAGGCCCTCTTGATCAATTTCCCGTTCCCGTTCCAGGATGCGCACTTTTTGATCCAACTCCGCGAGCTGCTTTTTTAGAGCGGCCAAGTCGGTATCATCGGCCGCAAATACCGCCGCAGTTACGCAAATGCTGGTGAAGGCGGCAGCGATTAATTGCTTATAGGTCATATATTCTATTTAAATTTTTCAGATTTTTTTCAGCTGGCACTTTTCTGATCAAATCGCACCCGTTCTGTTTTTTCCACCTGGGTTACCTGCGAGTTGTGGACGACAATTTGTACCACGCCAAAACGGAGTGACCGCACTTGCCGTTGCACCAAATCCATCCAAGCAGGTGCCTGATGGGCGGAAACATTTGATTCTATTTTGATCGTACTCATTGCCTAAATTAATAAACGACTTTGCATGTCGTTTTTATAAAAAAAAATAAAAAACACCGTGTTTTAGCTGCTTAACTAGCCGCAAGCACAGACTGATTTTACAGCCTTAGTTTTAAATAAACGACTTAACACGTCGTTATTATCTCGCAAAACATATTTTTGTCAACGGGCAAATGAAAATAAATTTAAATACCTTCCCCGCCTATAAACCCACTGGAAATTTCCATGCGGGAGAGGGGAAGACGCTTGGCCACATCTGCCAGAGTTGACCGGTCCATCAGATCGGCGACAAAATTACGCGCGTCGTAAAAAACCCGGCGGAAGCGGCACACCGATTCCTGAGAACAGCGCTGGTAGCCGGTAACCGAGACACAGTCAATCGGAGCGAGAATGCCGTCAAAATGCCGCACCACCTCGCCCAGTGTGATTTTTGCGGGGTTTTTGGCAAGAAAGTAACCGCCCCGGATTCCTGCCGTGCTATCCACCCAGCCCTGGGACTTCAGGCCGAGCATAATTTGCTCCAAAAACCGTTTGGGGACGTCATTTCGCCGGGCCAGTTCGCGAATAGGAATCGGCGCACCGCCATGATGGTCCACCAGCGTGAACAAGGCACGCAAGGCATAGTCGGTCTTCTTGGAAATACGCATGTAAAAAACGATAAACCCGGTTGAGGATTAGTCAACCGGGTTTTTAATGAATCCCAGAACCAACATTTTAACTCACAATGCGGCCGCCTTCATTCAGGAAGATGCCTTTGAAATTCATCTCCAAAGCTTGTGGATTGCTGGCCTTGCCCAAGGCTTCTTTCTCCGAGACGCGGCCGGCTTTAACCAGGTTGAACAGGGATTGGTTGAAGGTAAGCATGCCGTCGTCGGCGCTGGTCTCAATGGCGGCCGTCAATTTATCCAGCCGGTTTTCCTCCAGCATTTTTTTGATGAGCGGAGAGTTAATCATGATTTCCAGTGCGGGGGTCATTTTGCCTTCCACGGTGGGCACCATGCGCTGGCATATCACCGCCCGGAGGGTGCCGGCCAGCTGGCGGCGCACCTGTTCGCGCTCGTCAGCTTTGAAAAAATCCAGGATGCGCGTGATGGATTGCGCGGCGGTGGTGGTGTGGAGTGTGGAGACCACCAGATGGCCGGTGTCGGCGGCGCTCATGGCCGCGCCAAAGCTGATGTCATCGCGCATTTCGCCGAGCATGATGATATCCGGATCCTGCCGCAAAACGTGCTTGAGCGCGTGGTGAAAGGAAACCGTGTCCAGCCCGACCTCGCGCTGTTCGATGACCGACTGGTTGTCCTCGAAGACAAATTCAATGGGATCTTCCAGCGTAATGATATGTTTTTTGAAATTGGCGTTGATGTGTTCGATCATCGCCGCCAGCGTGGTGGACTTGCCGGAACCCGTGGAGCCGGCGACGAGCACGATGCCGCGCGGCGCCTCGGCGATGGTCTTGATCTGCTCGAGCAGTCCCAATTCCTCAAAGCTCGCGACATGGCTTTTGACATGGCGCATGGCCAGGGCCCAGGAACCTCGCTGTTGAAAGAGATTGGTGCGGAACCGGCCAACCTCCGGGACATAATAGGAAAAATCCACTTCGCGATCCTCCTCCAGCTTTTTCTTGAGATGAACCGGCGTGAGTTTATCCACTACCGTGTTCATCCACTGTTCCGTCGGCACGGGACATTCAATGGAAATCAATTCACGGTTGATGCGGAAAATGACCGGGGTACCGACTTTGATGTGGATGTCGGAAGCCCCGCCTTCCACCGAAATTTTAAGAATTTTATGAAACAGTTCCATTGCCGAAACATAACTGAGGGCCTGGTAAAAGTCAGCGGGGAAATAATCCCCGCAGAAGCGGCAATCCGGTTGGTCCCTCCTGCCCCGCTCGGTCGGCAACTTGCGATCCCGCCGCAAAGACCTTGGAGGCAGAGCCATGAAAATTTATTTGCGTGTCTTTTGAGTGGTTCAGCGTTAAAAATTTCACATGGCAAATCATAAAATCGGGATCATTGGCGGCAGCGGCCTCTACTCCATCGAGGGCTTCACCGGCCAGAAGTGGGTGAAAGTAAAAACTCCCTTTGGTGCCCCCTCCGATGCCTTTCTTACCGGCCAACTTGCGGGCCGGGAGGTGGTTTTTCTGCCTCGCCATGGACGCGGCCATCGGATTTTGCCCAGCGAACTGAATCATCGGGCCAATATCTGGGCCATGAAAAAACTGGGCGTAGCCTGGATCATCAGCGTCAGCGCGGTCGGATCGCTCCAGAAACAATACCGGCCCTGTGACATTGTTTTGCCCGACCAGTTTCTTGACCGCACCAAGCGGGATTTTGAACACACTTTTTTTGGTCGCGGTATTGTCGGCCATATTGCCTTTGCTGATCCGGTATGCGAGGAACTTCGAAAATTAGTGCTGCAGGCCTCCCGTTCGCTGAAAGTGCGCGTCCACGACGGTGGCACGTACGTTAATATGGAGGGACCGGCATTTAGCACGCGCGCCGAATCCACCACCCATCATCGGCTGGGCTATGATGTCATCGGCATGACCAATCTGGGCGAGGCCAAATGCGCCCGCGAGGCGGAGATTGCTTATGCAACCATGGCCATGATTACGGACTACGATTGTTGGAAGGCCGATGAGGCGCACGTCACCGTGGAGATGGTTGTGGCCAACGTAACCCGGAACGCCGCCACGGCCAAAGCAGTCATAGTCAGGGTCATTCCCAAAATTCCTTTGGAACCGGGCTGGCCCTGTCACGACGCCTTGAAAAATGCCATCATGACTGACCGCACGGTCTGGCCCAAAAAAACGATCACCGAACTGAAGCCGGTGCTGGCTAGATACCTTTAATAAAACCCCGCTCCGGCCATTGCCGGATTGCGCGACCAGCGGGCTGACGTTTTAGCGCCATTGCTGGTACTAAAAATCTCGCCTTTGTCTGGCTTAAAAATAGAATGAGAGCATGGTATTAAACGTTTTAGTAGCTGCCGCCCGGCCGGGGCGGTAATAGATTCACGACGCAATACACCATTATCGGCATGAATAAATTCCCGAAAGTAGCCGTAATTCTTATCAACCGAAACGGCTATTCGCTAACCGAAGCCTGTGTCCGATCCCTGGTAGAAACCGGGTATCCCGGGCTATTGACTGTCATTGTGGACAACGGTTCAAAGCAGTCCGACCTGGATCAACTCGCCGAGCTGGCGCGCCGGGAAAAGTCGGTGGTGGTGCATCCGCTGGGGCATAACGCCGGGTTCACCAAGGCGAACAATGCCGGCATCCGGCTCGGGCTGGAGCAGCAGGCGGATTATCTTTGGGTTTTGAATAATGACACGGAGGTGCGCCAGGACGCCGTGGATTTGTTATTGCGGGCTTTTACCGAACATAAGCTGGACGGCAAAAGCACCATATTGTCTTCCATCATCACCTACGCAGACAACGACAACATCTGGTGCAACGGCTTGCGCGACATGGCGTGGTTTAATTTTCCCCGCAGCGTGGACAAGGGCCGGCCCGCAGTGGAAGTAGCCCGGCCGGGCGTGGTATTGCAGGCTGCCCAATATAGCGTGGGCTGTTCCATGTTTTTCACCCGGGAATTTGTGGCTGCGCACGGCTTGATGGACGAGGATTTTTTCATTTACTACGACGATCTGGATTATAGCCTCGGTTGCCACAATGTTTTTCTCCAGCAACCGCTGGTCAGGCATAAAGTTTCCTCCACTTCCGGCAACAAGGGCAGTGCGCGGTTCACCCCGTTTCAGGCATATTTGTTTGCCAAGAACGGTATCCACTATTACTTCCGTCGGAAAAAAATTTCTTTCGTCGAAAAAATTATCTACCTCGGCTTCACCAACTGGGTGTTCGTGGTGCTGTACGTCCGCGATATCGGGACTTTGAGCGCACATTTGAAAGGCCTGTGGGCCGGCCTTACCGGCAAGAAAACGCCCAAGTTCAACTGACGTGTCGTGGTCTCACAGCCCGGTGGGGTGATCCAAAAAATTCCACGGCAGATTGAATTTTTTTGCGAGCGTTTTGGCCAGCGCCTTCACGCCGAAGGTTTCCGTGGCATAGTGGCCGCCGTAAAAAACATTCAGCCCCAATTCCTCGGCCAGCGCAAACGTCCAGTGTGGGCCTTCGCCGGTGATGAAAGTATCCACCCCCTCGGCGGCGGCCTGTTTTAATTCACCGCCGGCGCCGCCGGTGACGATGCCAATGCGCGTGCATAGTTCCCCGCCGCCGGGCAGCCGCCGGGGTTGGGTACCCGTCGCACGAGCCAATTTTTCCGCCAGCGCAGTTCGGGATATTCTATGGCGCGAAAGTAACCCGATCTTTTGTCCGTGGCTGTGGAAAAAGGGCTCCGGCTTCGGCAAACCTAACGCGGTCGCCAGCCGGGCGTTGTTACCGAGTTGCGGATGAAGGTCAAGCGGCAGGTGCGAGCTATAGACGGCCAGGTCGTTTTCCACTAACAGGCGGAGTAATTCATACTTTTTGCCGGTCCAGGGATGGGATGGTGACCAGAATAACCCATGATGAACGATGAGCAGGTTTGCCCGGTCCGCAATGGCCAGTTTGATGGTGGCTAGGCTGGCATCCACGGCGGCCGCAATGCGCGTGACCGCACCGGAATTTTCCATTTGGAGCCCATTCACGGCGCCGGGGTAGTCGCCGATTTCGCTGGTGCGCAAAATTCGGTCGCAATGCTTAACGAGGGTGGCTAGCGAAACTTTTGGCATGCCGCGATGAAACCAAAACACCACGAAACTGCAAGGCGGGAAATAATCTAGCAGTTGCCCGGTTCGCACTCGTGCGGCAAGATATGCTTTCATGGCCGACACTGGCGACCAACCTGATTCTCTGCGCCTCAGTCGCTCCGATATGGAGCGGTTGGTGCTGGCGCTGGTATTTTCGGTGCTGGCGCATCTGGGCGCGTGGGGGGGCTATGAGGCCGGGAAAAAACTTGGCTGGTGGCAGCACCTGCCCTCCTCGGCCTGGTGGCATCGGGCTGAGAAAAAAAATCCCCAGGCCACGCTCGTGCCCAAGCCGCCGATGACCGTTACCCTCAATTTTCTGCCGGACGTGAGTCATCCCGAAGCAGAGCCGCCGAAGGAGGCAAAATTTTATTCCAGCAAAAATTCCCAGGCGGCCAATCCCGACCAAAGCGTCGAAAAAAATCAGCCGAAGTTGAATGGCAAACAAACCGACATTGCCAAAACCGAGGATGCGCCCAAGTTGACCAAGCTTCAGCCCGCTGCCCCGCCGCCGCAAACGCCGCCCGCCAAACCGGTTCCGCCCGCCCCTGCGGCCGAGCCGGCCAAACCCCGCGGTGATCTGGAAATCGCCAAAAAGGCGGCGGCCGACAATCCGCAAAAGGCCCAGCCTACCGCCCCCGAACGTCCGCGTACCGTCAAACAGGCGCTGGCACAGCGCGCCAATCAATTACCCGGACAGCAAATGAAGCAGGAGGGCGGGGTACGCCGGCAGCGGCTATGGTCATCGCTGGATGCCAAGGCCACCCCCTTTGGCGAATATGACCGCGCCATTGTCGAGGCCGTGACCCAGCGGTGGTATGATTTGCTGGACAGCCAGCGGTTTGCGCAGGACCGCACGGGGCATGTGACGGTGCATTTTAAATTATTGCCCGACGGGCGCATCAGCGAAGTGCAGCCAGCGGAGGAAAATGTGGGTCCCCTCCTCAGTTATGTGTGTCAGGCCGCCGTGGAGCAAGCCGCGCCGTTCGGCAAATGGCCGCCGGATATGGTGCGGATGATCGGCGCGAATTTTCGGGAAATCACCTTTACCTTTTACTACTATTGATGGCCGTTTTTTTGAACCTATGGAAAACATTATTTATCTGCTGCTCGCCCTCACCTCGCTCGTCGGCCTGGCCTTTATCGGCGAGCGCGGCTGGACGCTCCGGTGGCGCAAGGTGGTGCCGCCGGAAATTACCGCTGATCTCGAGCAATGCCGCACCCGCACCGATGTAAAACATCTTCGGCAGGTTTGCGAGCGCCATGCCTCGCCGCTGGGCCGGCTCCTGCTGGTCGCTGCCGAGCATCTCGACTGGCCCAAGGCGGAGAACGTCCATGCCTTGGAAACCACGGCCCGGCACGAAATCGTCCGGCTGGAACGCGGGCTGGTGGTTTTGGAAATTATCATTGGCATTGCGCCTTTGCTCGGACTTGTGGGCACCATCATCGGCATGATGACCTTGTTCGGGGACCTGGGCCAGACGGGCTTGAATGATGCGACGAAGCTGGCACAGGGCATTTCGCTCATTTTGCGCTCGACCTTGATTGGTCTGCTCATCGCCATTCCCGCCCTGGTGTCCTGGAGCTATTTCAGCAAAAAGGTGGAGGTGTTTGCCGTGGAACTGGAGGCGTTGTGCGGGGAATTCATCCGCCGGCAATATCAGGAGACGGAAACCCTTCGCCCCGCCGGCGACGCCCGGAAATAACATGCGCTTTTACGTTCGCAAACGCCGCACCGCACCGGCCGTCATCATCGTTGCCCTGATTGACGTGCTGATCGTGCTGGTGATCTTTCTGCTGGTCACGACGACCTTCCGGCAGCAGCCGGCGCTCCAAATCACCCTGGCTGGCTCCACGCAGGCGACCCCGCCCGGCGCGGCAGAGACCCCGCCGTTGCGATTGATGATTGATGGCAGGGGCCGGTTGCAACTGGATGAAACCGGACCACTTTTGAAACTGGAGCAACTGCGCGAGCAATTGCAGCTGCGCCTGGCCCAAAAACCGGATTTAAAACTGGCCGTGCTGGCGGATACGAATGCACCTTGGCAGACGATTGTGGGGGTCATGGACGCCACCAAGGAAATCAAATTCAAAGCGGTCAATTTCTCCGTGGCCGGAGCAAAACCATACAGCCGGCCGTGATCGCTGACACTGTGCTTGTTGTCAGCCGAGGGATCGGGTAATTTGACGGCGGTTGGGCGCTTGGCGCAGTGGTAGCGCAGCAGCTTTACACGCTGTGGGTCGGGGGTTCGAATCCCTCAGCGCCCACCATTTTCACCTTCACTTCAGGCGCTGAGTTTCGCCTCGGGATGTTCGTCGAGCACCAGCACGCCGTGCGGCGGCAGCTCGTAGTTTCCCACAATATTATTGCCCGTCAGGAAGTCGTGCATCGGCTTGTAAAACTGAATGCGCACGGGCGAATTCTGGTGGTTGAGCAGGAAATAAATCCGCGCCCCGTCCTTTTGCCGCAGGGATACTTCGATGTTCTCCGGCACCTTCAACAGGGGGGCGAGACCGGTGGTCTGCCGGAGCCATAAAACCAGGTCATCGTAAAAATGCTGGTGGCTTTGTGTGCCGATGTAAATGGCCTTACCCAAGCCAAAGTTGTTGAGCGTCATGGCTGGTTTGCCGGCGTAAAAGTCCTTCGAATAGCTCGCCAGCACCTGGCAGCCTCGCGGTTCAATGAGATCGCACCACAGCCGCGCCGGATGCAGATGGCTGGTGGGAAAAGCGCCTTTAAACGTGAGATGATTTTCCTCGGCTGGCGGCAGCATGTCGAATTCCTGCACTTCGAGGCCGAACAAGTCGGTGAGGTCGTGGGGGAATCCCGTGTCCGGCGCGAGGTTGTGTTCATCCACCAGTCCGGTGTTGAACGTGGCGATCAGGGTGCCGCCATTCTGAACGTAAAGTTTCAGCCGGTCCGCCTCATTGCCGGTGAGCAGGTGCAGCGAAGGAGCGAAGACGATTTTGTAATGCGATAAGTCCTCGTTGGGCCGCGCGAAATCCACGAGAATATTGCGATCGTGCAGCGAATTGTAGATCAGCTGGACATGGTCGCGCAGACAGAAATGCTTGTTTGGCTGGTTCGGTTGCTGCAGCACCCAGTCATTGTCATGGGAATAAAGAATGCACGCCTCGGCAACCACCCGCGTATCCTTGAGCGCGGGGGCGAGCAGTTTGATTTCCTCGCCGATCTGGGAAATTTCGTTGAACACCCGGCGGCTGCCTTCCAGATTGTGCGGCAGGACGGCCCCGTGGAATTTCTCCGAGCCAAACCGGGGCTGGCGCCAGCGGAAAAACAGCACGGCCCCCGCGCCGCGCGATAGCAGCTGGTAAGTGAACATTCGCAGCACGCCGGGGCGGACGAGCGAATTGACCTCCTGCCAATTGACGTTGCCAGCCTTCTGCTCCATGACCCAGAACCCGGTATCCCCGTCCGGCGTGCGGATGCCGTCTTTTTTGAGCGACCGGAGCATGTCAATCTCGCAGGCATTTTCCGAGGGCTTGGCTTTGATCGCGGCGGAGCTTTCGATGGAGACAAAATCCAAAACGCCCGCCAGATCAAAGTGATCGAAGCGATGGCGGAGGGCGCGAAGATTGGTGGTCACGGGCCGGGCCGGCGAGATTTCCCGGAGGATATCTGCCTGCATGCTGACGAACTGCACGATGGTGTCGCTGCAAAAACGGCACCAGTTCAGCATCAGTGCGGGATTATGCAAGGTGGGGGCGGCCATGGGCATCGGCACCTGATTCCACGTGGAGACGGTCTGGCCCCAATGGCGCAGCCCCATGCGCTCATTGAGTTTTTCAATGGTTTCATACTTGGCCTCAAGCCAGCCATGCCAGTCGCGGCGGGTGTCTTCGTTAAAAGCCGCCTCGGTAAAGTTGCCTCCCAGACTGTTGTCAATCTGCCAAGCAATGAGCTGCGGATGGTCGCCCATGGCGCGGGCCATTTCATTGACAATCCGCTTGGAATAGGTCCAATAAGCGTCGCTGTTCAGGCACGCGGCGCGGCGGGTGCCGGCATGCTTGACCAGACCGTGTTCATCCACCGGGAGAATTTCCGGATGTTTCAGGGTGAGCCAGATTGGCGGGGCGGCAGTGGGGGTGGCCAGCACCACCTGGATGCCATGCTCGCCCAGGATATCCATCACGCGCCGGAGCCAGTCGAAGTTGAATTTGCCGTCCTCCGGCTCACTGATGCCCCAGGAAAATTCGCCGATGCGCACCACGTTGAAACCGGCGGCGACCATCAATTTGGCATCAAGATGCCACTGCGCCTCGGGATTTTCAGCGCTGCCGCCGAAGGGAAAGACCCATTGTTCGGGATAATAATCTACGCCAAAATACATATAAATCCTCGGGTTCGATCTGACCCTAAAAGCAAACCGCCGCGCTGGCAATGAAAATCGCACAGCGCTGCGGAATTTTTTTAGATTGGATTATTTGCCAAACAAACCGCCCAGGCTCTTGCCCAGCTTGCTGACGCCTTCGCCCACCGCTTTGCCCGCGTCCTTTGCGGCATTGGCAGCACCTTTGCCGAGGTCAGTGACGGAGCTGCCCACCGCTTTGAAAGTTCCCTCGGTGACCTGGCTGAGCACTTCCTTGATTAATTCGGCGGGGGTGATGCCCGCATCATTTTTACCCAAATCCGTGAGATGAATATCCGGCAGCGGCAGGGTCATTTCCTTGCCCCCCATGCCGGTAAGGCTGACATGGACCTTGGCTCCGCTGATCAGAAAATCGTCCACCTCCAGCTTTTTTGCGGGTTTCGCGCCCTCGGTCTTGGCCGGTGCGTTGGTATCGGTCTTGGCTCCGGCGACCAGCGCATTCACATTGTCCATGATTTTTTTGAGGTTGTTCGCGCCGAAAGGATTGCCCTCAAAGGTGATTTCCGGCGAGCGCACTTCAATGGAGCGGACGATGATTTTATCGCTTAGCAGCGAGGACGGCACCAGGCTCACGAGGGCTTTGCCAACGCTGATGGCCTGGGAGGTCTTGAACCCTTCCGGGTTGCCCAGCACCAGTCCGTTAACGCCCGCTGAACCGCTGAAAATAGCCACGCTCACCGAATCCACCTTGAGGCTGGTCTGCGTTACTTTGGGCCCTACCGTTTCCATGCCCACCTTCACTATGTTGCCCAGGAAAAGTCCGGCGACAAGCACCCCGATTACAATCAATAATAAAAAACCCAACAGGGTGCCGATAATAATTTTCTTTTTCATAGCCAGCGAAACACTGCCAGCGAATCGTCGGCTAGAAAAGTAAATTCCAAAGCAAAATGCGGCCATCCTGAAAAAAACCATTGCCAAACCGCCTTTTTACCCCTAAATTCAATTCCCGGCAACAACCCCAGCCGATTGACAAGCAATCTCTGTCATGAAAAAAAAGCCAGCACCCAAACCCGATTCGCACGCACTCGCTGTAGCGAAGGCCAGCAAAGTCAGAAAATCTGATACTGAGGCGGCCTCCGAACGCGCCAAAAGCGTGACTACTGAAAAGCCAGGACGCAGTCCCCGTCCCCCGCTCCTGGATTCCGCCGTGGCGGCAGTCAAAAACCTGCTCAAATCCAGGCCGGCGCCCCCAACCGCCCCGTCTCCGGCCGCGTCTGCCGGCAAGGCCAAAACAGCCGGAACCGCGCCGCGCGTGACGCGTAAAAAGATACTGGAGGATGTTCCCCCCATCCTGCTGGAAGGCGATGCGCCAGCCGGCCCCACCGGCAGCGGTCCAGGCGAAAAATATTCCCTCGGCTCCACGCCGCCCCAGCAGAAGTTTTCCGGCGGCGAACTGCCCGAGAGCTATGGCACCAAGAAACTGTTTCTCACCGCCCGCGATCCCCACTGGCTTTATGCGCACTGGGACCTGACCCGCGAACAGCAGACCGCGTTCAATGCGGAATCCACCGACGGCCATCTGGTGCTCCGGATCTTTGCCGGCAAAATTGAAGGCCATCCGGCGCACGAAATCCACGTGCACCCGGAATCGCGCCATTGGTTCGCGCATGTCGAGCGCGCCGGCAATTCTTACGCGGCGGAGTTGGGCTATTATTCCACCTTCGGCAAGTGGATTTGCATTGCCGTTTCCAGCGGCACCGTTACCCCCCCGGACGCGGCGGCGGTGGAGAGCGACACCGAGTTTGCCACCATTCCCTTTGAATATCCGTTTGCCAAGCTGATGCAAATCATCGAGGACGCCGTGCGCGAGAACGTGCCGCTCGCCCGCGCCATCGAGGAACTGCGCCGCCACGGGCACCCCGATCTGCCGCGTTTTTCTGCCACGGGTGTCTCCGCCATCGCTCCCGCTTCATCGGCCGCTTCCGCGCAGCCAACTTCCACCACGGGACCGGCACCAACCCGGGTGTGGACGCCGGAACAGGAGAAGGCGCTGGCTAAAATCATCAATATTGACCAGACCCGGCGCATTTGGATGGGCTCATTGGAGATAACCGAGCTGATTCGCCGACGCCTCGAGCACGACGTTACCTCGCCGGTCACACCCTACGGGGCTTCCAGTCCGGTGCTGGCTTCCAGCCCCACCAGCCCCTTCGGCGGTGGCGGCAGTGCAGGCGGCCCGGAGGCCAAGGGTTTTTGGTTCAACGTCAATGCCGAGCTGGTCATCTATGGGGCCACGGAACCGAATGCCAAAGTCACGCTCGGCGGCCACGAAATCAAGCTGCGCGCCGACGGAACCTTCAGTTTTCGTTTCTCGCTGCCGGATGGAAAATATGACTTGCCGGCCGTTGCCGTTTCGGCGGATGGAACCGACGGCCGCGCGGCGGAATTGAAGTTCAGCCGGTCCACCGAATATCTCGGCGATGTGGGCTCCACCCCGCAAGATCCGGCGCTCCAGCCGCCGCTGGCCGATAACCTCTAACTTTTTGCCTGCATGGACGCGCCCGAACGCGGAGCTTTGATGCTCGTCCGATTAGTCGGGGCGCTGTTCGTGGTGGCCACTATTTTAGCCCTCGGTCTGTATTGGGCGGAATGCGCTTTTGCCAAACCTCCGGTGCCGGTGGCCACCCTGCCGTGCCTGGAAAAATTAATTCCCGCCGTGATCGGCTTTTTGATTTTGCTTCGCGCCAAGTCAATTGCGGAATGGCTTTCTGACCAGTTTGACGGGTAAACTCAGGCACACACCATGCAAGGCTATCTGTCACTCGTCCTTCACGCGCACCTGCCGTTTGTGCGGCATCCGGAACACGAAAAATTTCTGGAAGAGAGCTGGCTGTTTGAAGCCGTCACCGAAACCTATCTGCCCCTGCTGCAAATAATGGACGGCTGGCGGCGCGACCAGCTCGAGGCCCGGATCACGCTTTCGCTTTCCCCCACGCTCTGCGCCATGCTGCTGGATCCGCTCCTGCGCGGACGCTACGTCCGGCATCTTGACGGTTTGATTGAGCTGGCGGAAAAGGAAATCCATCGCACCCACTGGGACCGCGCCTTTCGCGATCAGGCCTGGCATTACCACGACCGGTTCAGTCGCGCGCGCCAGACGTGGAAACAATATGACGGCAATCTCGTTCACGCCTTCAAACAATTTCAGGACGAAGGCCGCCTGGAAATCATCACCACCGCCGCCACGCATGCCCTCCTGCCCCTGATGGCCGGGCATCCGGCCAGCCTGCGCGGACAGATTTTCACGGCGCGCGACCACTATCGCAGTTGCTTCGGGCGGGATCCGCGCGGCATCTGGCTGCCGGAATGCGCTTACGCCGGCGGCGTGGAGGAATTTTTGCAGGTGGCGGGCATCCGCTGGTTTATCCTGGATACCCATGGCGTGCTGCACGCGCGCCCGCGCCCGCGCAACGGCACCTTCGCCCCCATTTTCACGCCCAACGGCGTGGCCGCCTTCGGCCGCGACTTCGATTCCTCGCGGCAGGTTTGGAGCAAGCACGAAGGCTATCCCGGCGACCCGCGCTACCGCGATTTTTATCGGGACATCGGGTTCGACCTGGATTTCGACTACGTCAAACCCTATCTGCCCTCGCCGGATAACCGCGGGTTTACCGGCCTGAAATATTACCGCATTACCGGGGCGGCCGGACCCAAGCAGATTTACCAGCGCGATCATGCATTGCAAGCCGCCAGCACGCATGCCGCGCATTTCCTCGACGAGCGCCTCGCGCAGGTCAAACAAATCGCCCCGCTGCTGGACCGCCCGCCGATCATCGTCGCGCCGTATGACGCGGAGTTGTTCGGGCATTGGTGGTATGAAGGTCCGGAGTTTCTGGATTTTCTCGCGCGCAAATTGTGTAACGAACAGAAAATTCTGTCCCTCATCACGCCCGGCGAATATTTGCACCGGCACGAGACCAATCAGGTCGCCACGCCCGGGGCCTCAAGCTGGGGCGAGGAAGGTTATTGGCGCGTGTGGCTCAACGAGACGAATGAATGGATTTATCCCCACCTGCAAATCGCGCAGGAATGGATGAGCGGTCTGGCGGCAAAATTTCCCACCGCCACCGGCCTCACGGCGCGAGCTTTGCGTCAGGCTGCGCGCGAACTCCTTTTGGCGCAGGCCAGCGATTGGCCGTTCATCTTGCGCGCCGGCACCAGCCCCGACTACGCCCGGCGCCGGGTGAAAGATCATTTGCTGCGGTTTCTCGCCCTGCACGAACAGCTTACCGTGACGCAGGTGGACGAAAAATGGCTCGCCGAGATTGAATCCAGAGACAATCTCTTTCCCGAGGTGGACTGGACCTATTGGCGCTGACCTGCGAAGCACTAGCGCATTTACAGAAAAGATGTAGGGATGGGCAGCGATGATTTTTGGTTTTTGGCGAGGCTTTAGGGAAGGCGCAGGTTTGAAAACCCTGCAACTGAGCTGAAACCAAGCCAAAAACCTAAAAGACCGTTGTTTCGTGGAACCAAAGGCGCATCGCTATATATTTGATGGAAATGCTCTAAACCCAAGGATTGCAATAAACCGGAGTGCCGGAGTTCCAGCTGTGGCATAAAAAGAATCCTTCGTTTCATCAGAAGTATATGACGGCTTGGATGATTGCTTTGACTATCCTTGCCATCGTCCTTTTTACCACCATGCTTTATCTGATCAATATCTGGCCTAGCAGCCTGTCGGACTTAGG
>CAISVF010000480.1 GCA_903888765.1 uncultured Verrucomicrobia subdivision 3 bacterium
CGATTAACCAAGGAGTCACCGGGGATCGGCTGGTGCGCGACCGGCGTGGCATCAAGGTGCGCGAAATCACCTGCTGTAATCCGTGCGACGGCGTGGTCTATGTCTATCGCACGTCGGAAATGACGTTGGAACCCGGGCTCTTGCGTACCGATGCGCGATTTCAATCAACTGTTACCTTACCAAGTTAACCATGCTCTTATCCCGACAGCCCCATAAAAATCTATGACAACTAAACACATCATCACAATGTTGTGCTTCCTCCTGCCATTGGCATTGGCAGCGGCACCTCAGCCTAATACCAGTTCGGAAACACCTGTGCCCGAGTATCAGCATGCCTCCCCAGCGGCGTATGAGGCCTTTCAAGATTTGAAATACGGCATTCGCATCCACTGGGGCATCTACACGCTGGCACACGCGGAAATCCCCAGTGCCAAAGGCGGCGAATCGTGGATGTTTCGCCCGCTCAGCTACCAGCAAAAGCAGACCTATCAGGAACTTTACAAGACTTGGAATCCCATGGGATTTAATGCCGAAGACTGGGCGCAACTGTTCGCCACCAATGGCATGAAAATGTTCGCCATCACCAGCAAGCATCACGAGGGATTTTCCCTGTTCGACACCAAGACCCGGGTTAAACGACGGGTCAATTGGACGTCTCCTGGCGGGCCGAAAGTGGAGGATTGCGACCTGGCTTATAGTGTCATGGAAACCCCCTTCCATCGGGACATCATCAAAGAGCTATGCGATGCCGGACACAGGAACGGGCTGGCCATTGACCTGTATTTTTCCCACACGGATTGGTATGACGCCGACTTCCGGCCTTACGGCAGCGACCCGGTCTTTGTTGAGGACACGCCCGCCTTCCACTGGGGTGTAGATGCCAAGCAGAACGGTCGCTACACTGATAATAAAGACGCTGAGTTCCTCGCTCCGCCGCCTACTCATGAGGAGGAGAATCGGATGATGGTGCGGCATCGACAGCAATTGACTGAACTGCTCAGTAACTATGGAAAGATTGACATGGTTTGTCTGGATATCAGCCTCGGAAAAAGAGTATGGAGTCAACTGAAAGAAACGATGGCTCTCCTCCGGAAACTCCAGCCAGATGTCATGTTTCGAAATCGGGGCATCGGTGAATATGGCGACTATGAAACGCCAGAGCGCATGATTCCGACATCAGGACAAACGAAGAAGCGTGCTTGGTTTGTAATTTATCCCCTGGCCAGCAACTTCGACTATGATCCCGACCCGACCAAATACAAGGGCGGCGAGTGGATTATCCGGTCCTTGGTGGATTCCGTCGCGAAAGGCGGCAATTTCATGGTCGGCATTGGCCCCGGACCCGACGGCACATTTCATCCCAAGGCCATCGAAAATCTCCAGACCGCCGGGGCTTGGTTGAAAATCAACGGTGAAGGCATCTATGCCACGCGTGCCCGTGAAGGTGACGTATGGCACGAGGGTGACGAGGTTCGCTACACCCAAAGCAAAGATCACCAGACAATCTACGCCTTCTCACTCCATTGGCCGGGAAAAACTCTGACGCTGAAAACCGTGCAACCCAAGGCTGGTTCTTCTGTCTTTCTTTTTGGCCATGTGAAGCCCCTTGCCTGGACTTATTCTGGCCGTGGCCGAACCGGAACGGTGATTCAAATGCCAGATGAACTGCAAGTTCCAGCCAGGCAAAACAACTTTTTTGTCTGCGGCTTTAAGATTCAGCCGGAAACGGGACGGCTTGACGAACCGCACGCCGCGCAGCGATGAAAATGCGTCCAAAGGTAAAAAGCAAGACGTGACTCTTCAGCCGGATACGTCCTTAAGACTTTTCCAACCGGTCGTAAAACATGTAAAACCGCAAAGGTTGGAGGGTTCAGTGTGCTAGATTTGTGAATCGGTAGAGGTGGCAAGTCAGAGGATGGCTCTGTTCCCGTATGCCCCATAAAATCAAACACAACGAACATCCCATAAATCAGTGCAACAACGAGCAAAATCAAGGCAATTACCAGAACAAACTTTTGCAGCAGCCATTGGAAAAGCTAAAACAAAACCCGAGACAAGGGTGGTTTAGCATTAGCTTTATTAGGCATAATTGATTGGTTTTTTAAAAAAACACAGCAAACCGAGCAAGTGACAGGAAGCCCCGGTAGGTACACGGCCTTATAAAAAACCACCGGAACTTTATATTTATAATCCAATGCCATCCCATACAAAATGTTTGAAAACAACGGAAAATAAGGGTTTTTTACCACCTCCAAAGACTATGGGACAGAGCGTGGCGGTTAAACCGCCAGTCGCTTTTCAAAAAACCAATAAAATCAATACTTTCGCGCATGTTTCCTATGGGATGGCACTGTTTATAATCGCAGGATTCAGGGCCAGTTTTATTCCCAGATTATAACCATGAGACTCACCTATATAAGTAACACCGCTCACAAGATAATGCAAATTTAAATCCGCTTAAAACTGGGGATTATGGAGGCAAGCATGGCTCGCCAAAACACTTCACTGGAAAATTCGTGAGACAGTTTTTTTAAAAGACCCAAGTCTGGCCTTCCACAACATGAATTATCGTCGAAAACTGGTTGCCAGTTTGGCAGAGAGAGGACAACAGATCTGTCGCTCTGTTTTTCGCCAGAAGTTCCGGAAATGCCACAAGCGACCTTGTACAAAAAGTCTGGAGCGCCCAACCAAAACAAGGCAATGCGGGCAGGAAAGTCGGGTTAATTCCCTGGCACCAGCAACCGGTAATATTTTTGAGGCATGCTGATGCTGAGAGGGTTCGTGCAAATGAAATTACCCAACATATCAAACGTGTTGGTCAAAACCGGGGTCCATTGAGCAACCGGCATCGACACATTGGTCGCCGTGATGACAAAATATAGATTTCCGGGCACGCCATTGCTGCCGCTCCACTTCAGAGCAGAGCCATTAACCACAAATTTACCCACAACCGGCTGAGTGTTACTGACGACGGTGATGGCACCGGAGGAGGCCAATGCTATTTTGTTCCAGGCCAAACCGTTGGTAAGGGGCGGCAACGAGACGCTGCTGAAATTCCCGGAAACCGCTGTCGCGCTGAATAGCTTGAAGGCATCGCCCAGAGCAAGCGTGCCTGCAAGGTTACTGACCGTGAGGCTGCCATTCAATGCCATGGTGCCGGCAACGAACAACGCATCGTTGGTTTTGGGGGACTTGGAAATCCCCATTTGCAATGAGCTGGTGCTGCCGAGCGTCAAATTATTGCTGAAAGAGAGCGGGCCGAGGCCAAACAGCGGACCGGGTGCAAGGATGCCGTTAACGGTGGTCACACCGCCAATTCGTCCGATGCCGGCAAGCGTTCCACCTGCATTGACCACCACCGCACCGGTGGCTGCGTGGTGGTCGCCATTAATGATGAGTTTGCCGGCATTTACAGTCGTGGTACCGGTAAAATAGTTTGACCCCGACAAGTTCCAGGCACCAGCCCCCACCTTGGTAATGGAATTGCCAGCGATGTGACCGGCAAAGGTGGCGTCGGTATTTCTAGCGCCAACCTGCCACGCCCCTGCGGTCAGAAAAGCATTCGCCTCGCCGGACAATTCACCGATGGCCACCGTCGTATTCGCCGTCGTGTGGTAAGCATACATCCAGTTCGTCAAATAAATTGCGCAATTGCCATAGCCGTAACTGTTGCTAATGCGGAAATCGCCGTTCGTACCGCTGCCACCGGTGCGCGGATCGCCAGCGCCGCCAGGCAGCACATTGATTTTGCCGGTGAACGCAGACCAGTTGCCATAAAGCGTCGTGCGGACAAACGGAATGCACATTTTCAACGTGCCCCCGCCGGTGAGAGTGCCGTAACAATCAATGCGACTATCACAATTCAATTCACCGGCGGAATTCGTCGGCACATAAAGATTGTAATATTCGGTGCTGTAAGTGCCACTGTCATCGAGCATCTTCAAAATACCGCCGTCCAGCGTGACAGTGCCGGTGCCTAGGCCATACGTATTGCCGGCTTCGGTGGCGAGTTGCAGCACCCCGTCCTTAATAATGACGCCGCCCGAAAAATTATTGCTGGTGCCAAGAATCAAGGTTCCGGAACCGGTTTTCTGCAACGCACCCGCACCGGTGAAAAGACCGCTGAAATTAACCAGCGCCCCATAAGTCGGCACTTCGAAGATATTCGTGCCGGATTGCAGGGTGGTGCCACGGTCAGTATAAGCCTGCTGCGAATTGATGCGCAGGGTCGCGCCATTGAAAATGACCAGGTTCGTCGGGCTTTTGCCGGGCGCGGAGCCCAGTGGTCCGCGTGCGTTGGCAACCGAAAGATCGTTCACTTCCAAAACACCGCCGCTGAGCAGCGTGCGACCCGAGTATGAATTGTCATTATTAATGGTCAGCGTACCCGAATTGGTCTTGATTAGCCCGGTGCCACCACTGATGCCACCGCTTCCGGTGAAAAAATAATTGGAACTGGCATCCACCGTGACCGCAGCAGCCAACAGCGTGGCAGATAAATTAACATTACTGTTCGCACCGCCTGTGTTGTTGAACAGCACGGCATCCTGGGGCACAAAAAAATCCCGGGCCGCACCATTGAGGAAATTGCTCGTCACCACCAAATCCCAGGCATTACCATTTTGTCCCCCACTCCAAATCAGGCTGGTTGGCGCGCGAACCGACTTGACGACTAGAGCAATTTGCCCCGGAGGATTGGTCAGCGCAACGGGAATACCATCAAGTCCGGCCACGGTAAGATTGAGCAGCGAGCCGGTGAGCGCACCGGCATATTTCATCAGTGAATAAAGGCCCGGCGGCAAGTTGGCATTGATTTTATGAATTATCAGGGTGTTAGTGCCCTGCAAAGTTAAATCGCCGGTGACAACCAACTGATCGTTCGTCTTGACGGCACCCGTTGGATCATCGGATAAATCAAAATCGCTGAGCGCGCTGTTTAGCTTCAGGGAATTCGCAACCGTCAGTCTGCCAGGCGAATTAGTGCCCTGGCCCGGCGAAATGCCACCACCAGGTTCGCACGATACCGGCGCACTAACGATGCCGTTACCGCCCAACCGGCCATCCAACCAAACACCGCCATGAATGGTGACTGGCGTATTGGAGAGTGCGCCGTTCACGATAAAAGGACTTTCACAAACCAGCGTCCTGCCGGTGTAGTTATTGGTATTGTTGAAAATCAGTTTGCCCGCGGCCGCTTTCGTCAGCGTCATCGCACCAGTCATCCCGCCGCCATTGAACGTGTAATCTTTGGGCGAATGTACCGTTACCGAGCCGGGCTGGATGGATCCAGACAAGTTAACGCTCGCATTCGAGCCGCTGAGGTCAAAAAGCACGGTGTCGCCCGAATTGAAGGAGACCGGCGTGGTGTTTGAAATCCAGAGGTTATTCGTGAACCAGTTGGACGTAACGGCAGTGTCCCAGTTAACCCCCAAATTGCCGCGCCAGACGAGTTTGGCACTGGATACGGGCGGAATCGCCGGCGGCTGCATCTGCTCACCGATGTAATAATCCGGATAACTGGCCTGATAATAGCCTTTGCAGGTGCATTGATCGCGGTACTCCGGGTTTTGCATCAAGCAATACAACCGGTTGGTTGCCGCAATGGTAGTCGAATAAATCCGGATTTCAGAATAGTCGTTGGCCACCACGATAAACTCCTCGCGCCAGTCGCCAAGAATATCGCCCCAAAACGCAGGCCGCCCGCCGTAGGCCGTGTGCACCCCCTCGTTGTAAATGGAATACATGCGCCCCGCAGAATTGTTTGCATAATTCCATTTGTTGATGACGGGATTATAGCCATTTCCATCGGCGGCACTGAACATCTCCCGCATATTATCCGCATCCCACCAGATCCCCAGGGTAGGAAACGGAGCCACGGAATTGGAAATGGTATTGGCCTTGCAATCATAAATTCCCGGTTGCGTCGAAAACAATTCCACCCCTTTCGTTCGTGGATCCATATCCAGCGCGTCCCCACGCCCGACATCCACCACAACCGGCGCATACCATTTTTTAATAATTTTCCCGCTGCCCGCCTCATATAACATTGTGGCAAGTAAAGTAGAATTAAGTTGCTGGATCGAATAGGTTTCCAGACCGGGTCGGTCGGGATCGAAATCACCGGTATGATAGCGATCCCCGTGGCCCAATTCCGTGCCAAATATAGGCGTACCGTCCACTCCGTTCTTAACCGAGCCGACTTCGATCAAATCATCAATCCCATCATGATTCACATCGGCAATGCGGATTTGATGACCCCAGGCATAATCAATCGGCGAATTCGTCGATTGCGTCCAGAACCAGCGCCGGGTCAACTGGCCGTTGCGATAATCGAAAGTCATGGTCTCACGCTGAAACGCCAGTGCGGCGTTGCGGTTTTCCCCTTCGATCACCAGGCTCGGGCGCACGCCATCGCAATACATGATCCCAAAATGGCAGTTCAACGGCCCGTCGCCCGGCCATAAATTGGTCAAAGTCGTACGAGCCAACTCTTTACCGGTGAGTCCATCGAGGATGGAAAGGTATTGAGTGATGTCATCCGGCCCAGTGATGACCGTCCCATCCGGCAGCACGGTGCCACGGGCGGTTCGCACGCAGACTTCTGCGCGCCCGTCGCCGTCCAGATCATAAACCGTCACATTGTCCTTGTCGCCGATGGAAATAGCAGACGCGCCCGGTTCGATATTGTATTGATTAGTGCTGTTGTAGCCCATGTCCATTTGCCAGAGAAAAGTTCCGTCGCGGCGGTAGGCTTGCAGAAACTCGTTGGTAGCGATGGTGGTGGACATCCGGTCCACGACAAAATCATATTCGCCGTCACCGTCAATATCGCCAACCCAACAGAATTTCACGTCATAAGGAGCCGCCGCACCGCCGGTAGCGTGCAGCGGTACGGAAAAGTATTGCTTCACCGCTGAATTCGCCGCCAAACCCCATGGCGCACTCAACGCCTGGGTAACGCTGTTGAACACGGGTTGCACAAACCAGGCATTGGAGATCGTGAACGTCGCCGAAAGATCGAGAAAATCCGTGGTGTTGGTGATCAATTGGGAATTGATCTGTACGGGCACGGCCCCATTGGCAGAACGCAAGACGTTGAAGCCTGTGCCATCCGGATCCGTTGCCAGCAAACGCCAACTGAGGTAAACCTGCGAGGAATTATTATGGATGGCGACCACGCCGCGGCCGAGTTTTTCCATCTGTCGCTGGGCATTTACGGAGAATGTCACCAATAAAACCAAGGCAACCGCCCAAACCAGGCGAACGGCAAAGTTGGGAAAAGCAGGTTTCATCGGAAAATCGAGGGTTAAATATACCGCAAGGCTCCAAGAAGGCTATTCCCCAGAACTGGCGATGCGGGGCCATAAACTAAGGCATTCTTTTATCTGATCAAGGTTACCGACCAACGAAGATCGACTCGGTCTCGTTTACCCCCAGCGTCAACTCATCCCGGACCACTACCCTGGAGAAGCATTTTCCCAATGAATAAATTTCGCGCTTTGAGCCCCTGAACTGAAGCAGCCGACGTAAGGAGAATCGGAGTGCTTTCGTCCGCATTGTTTTGAGCTTCACGTCGGCTGCTACGAGGTTCATGGATTCCTTAAAAATTCCGCGCATGGAAGCCGAGCCGCAGCGCAAACCTCCGCGAGGCCACGGCTTGCGGAGGCAAGCGGGGCAACGAGGCCATGATATTTCGCTTGGCTTAATTGAATAAAAGAATCGGGCTTTGTGATTATGCCAGGCATTTTATTATTTCGGCGCGGTCTCCAGCATTTGGCGCATGAGGCAGGCGAGGACGGTGGGCTGGAAAGGCTTGTGCAGGAAATGCTCGCCTTCGCACAAATCCAGATCACTATCGCGGGTTTCCCGAGGATATTCTGAAAACAAGCCATTCATTTTACGCCGCCAACGCGGTTTTCATGCCTTGTTTCATTGACTCTCCGTGCTTGTTTGCTATTTTCACCGCTCGTTTCAACAAAGTAAAAAAAGTATAACATCAATTTATGGCCAAAGCTAAATCCACCAAATACGTTTACACCTGGGGCAACAAAAAAGCCGATGGCGACGGCTCCATGAAGCCGCTGCTCGGCGGCAAAGGCGCCAATCTCGCCGAAATGACCCGCATCGGTCTGCCGGTGCCCCCTGGTTTTACCATCACCACGGAAGTCTGCACGTACTTCTACGCCCATAAGAAAACCTACCCGACGGAACTTCAGGCGCAGATGGAAGCTGGCGTCGCGAACATGGAAAAGATCATGGGCACGAAGTTCGGAGCCACTAATGGCATGCCCCTGCTCGTCGCCGTGCGCTCCGGCGCACGCGACTCGATGCCGGGCATGATGGATACAATTTTGAACCTCGGCTTGAATGACCAGTCGGTAGTGGCACTCGAAAAAGCCACCAACAATGCCCGCTTTGCCTGGGACTGCTATCGCCGATTCATTCAGATGTACGGCGACGTCGTTCTCGGCGTGCAGAAAAAAGAGGGCGAGGATCACGAACCGTTTGAAACGGTCATCCATAATTTCAAACACGAGAAGTATCACCGCGATATCGTGGACAGCGATCTCACCGCCGAAGATCAGGCCGAACTGGTCAAGCGCTTCAAGTCGCTGGTCAAGGAACGCACCGGCAAAGTGTTTCCGAACAGCCCGTGGGATCAACTGCGGGGCGCGGCGGGTGCCGTATTCAGCTCCTGGATGAATGACCGCGCGATTGTGTATCGCCGCAAATATAACATCCCGACGGAATGGGGAACGGCCGTCAACGTGCAAGCGATGGTCTTCGGCAACACCGGCGACAAGTCCGGTTCCGGGGTCGCATTCACGCGCAATCCGGCCAATGGCACGAATGAATTTTACGGTGAATTTCTCATCAACGCGCAGGGCGAAGACGTCGTCGCCGGCGTGCGCACGCCGGAACCTGTGCTGAAGCTGAAAGACCAGATGCCGAAGTCCTACGCGGAACTACTCGAAGTCCGCAAGACTTTGGAAAAGCATTTCAAGGATGTGCAGGACATCGAGTTTACCGTGCAGGAAGGCAAGCTGTTCATGCTCCAGACCCGCAACGGCAAACGCACCGCCGCCGCGGCACTCAAATTCGCCGCAGACATGGTCAAAGAAAAATTGATTGATGCCGAAACCGCTGTGCTGCGCAACCCCGCAGATCAGCTTGACCAGTTGCTCGCGCCGATCTTTGATGTGGCTGAAGTCAAGAAAGCCACTGCCATCGCCACCGGGCTGCCGGCCGGCCCCGGTGCGGCTTCCGGCAAAATTTATCTCAACGCCGAGCGCGCCGTTGCGGCCGCCGAGAAGGGCGAAAAAGTCCTGCTCGTGCGCGTCGAAACCTCGCCTGAGGATTTGCGCGGCATGATCGCGGCCGAAGGCATTCTCACCGCCCGCGGGGGGGTGTCATCGCACGCGGCACTCGTCGCCCGGCAGATGGGCAAAGTGTGCGTTTGCGGCGCCAGCGGCGTCCATGTGGATTACGACAAGCAGACCGTGACCATCAGCGGCCACACGTTCAAGGAAGGGGAATACCTCTCCATTGACGGCACGGCTGGCACCGTGTATGCGGGCGAAGTCAAAACCGCGCCGTCCGAAATCATCTCCGGTTTGCTGCACGGCGACAAAGCCGCGCAGGCCACCGAGAAATTCAAAAATTACAACCAGCTCATGAAGTGGTGTTCGCAGTTCAGCCGCCTGCAGGTGCGCACCAATGCCGACACGCCAGAGCAGACGCAGAACGCGGTCGCTTTCGGCGCCACCGGCATCGGCCTGACCCGTACGGAACACATGTTCTTCGAAGGCAACCGAATTGACGCGATGCGCGAAATGATTCTGGCCGACACGCTGGAAGCTCGCGAAGCCGCCCTAGCCAAGCTGCTCCCGTATCAGCGGGAAGACTTCTTCGGCATCTTCAAGGCCCTGAAAGGTTTCCCGGCCACCATTCGCTTCCTTGATCCGCCGCTCCATGAGTTCCTCCCGAACACCAAGGAGTCGCAGATGGATCTTGCGCGCAAGCTCAGCATTCCGGTGGAAAAAATCATCAACCGCGTGCATGACTTGCACGAGTTCAATCCGATGCTAGGTTTCCGTGGCTGCCGCCTTGGCATCAAATTCCCCGAAATCACCCGCATGCAGGCTCGCGCGGTATTCGAAGCGGCGGCCGATGCGCAGAAGCAAGGCTTCAAGCCGAAGCCCGAAGTCATGATCCCACTGGTCGGGTTCAAGAAGGAATTGGACTTGCAGGTTGCCATTGTCCACGAAGTCGCCAAACAGGTGCAGTCCGAGAAGAAAGTCAAGTTTACCTACAGCGTTGGCACCATGATCGAAGTTCCCCGCGGAGCACTGACCGCGGATGAGATTGCCCAGACCGCCGAGTTTTTCAGCTTCGGCACCAACGATCTGACCCAGACTTGCCTCGGCATGAGCCGCGACGATTCCGGTTCCTTCCTCGGCGCCTATACGGAGAACGAAATCGTGAAGAAAAATCCGTTCGCCTCCATTGACCAGACCGGCGTGGGCCAACTGATTCAAATTGCCGTGGCCAAGGGCAACCAGACCCGCCCTGGCATCAAACTCGGCATCTGCGGCGAACATGGCGGCGATCCCGATTCTGTCAAGTTCTGTCACCGCGCCGGCCTCACCTATGTGAGCTGTTCACCGTATCGTGTGCCTGTCGCGCGCCTCGCGGCCGCCCAGGCCGCCATCGAAGAAAAGCGCAAAGCCGCCAAGCCCGCGAAGAAAAAATAAGGACTGCGCCGGTCGGTGACCGATGCCTATTTCGTCGCCCATAAAGCAACGCGACCCCAAAGCCGCTCCGGATAACCGGAGCGGCTTTTTTCTATCCAAACGCTTACCTCAGCTTGCAGCAGAAGGAAATTCTGGGACGCAAACGTAGCGGATAGCTTTTTGCGGGTGCATTAATAAAATTTTTATGTTGTATTATTTTTTGCTGGCCATGTTAAAAGCATTTGATCGGGAAAGGCTATCTCAGCTCGAAAAACCATAAAATTATTTTGCTGGCGCGAACTTATCGCTATTTGGTTTTTGACTATCGGAGCGTTCAAATTATCCGGCGTCACTTTTTCCAATCTGCCGACATCGGTCAGCAATACTTTTAGCCAGTCCGGTTATTGGCGGAGGAGGCGGGATCATCAATACCGGCAGTGGTCTGCCCTGATTGATTGAAGCAGTATGCCTCGTGGCAAAGGCCAAACGCGGCAAGCTTCTCCGCGACGCGTGAAAACGGTCACAAGTTAATCACCGCCGGATCACCGTAAAGGGTGAAAGAGCCGGTACGCTCGATCTTCACGTCCATGAGCTGCCCCTGATGGCGCGCGCTGCCATCGAACAGCACAATGCGATTGCAGCGGGTGCGACCAGTGTAGCGCGCCGGGTTTTTCTTGCTCGGTCCTTCAACCAGAATTTCCACCTGCCGCCCGATGAACTCATCATACTTGCGCGCCGCAATGGCATTCACGAGCTCCAGCAAGCGATGATTGCGCTCCTCGCGGATTTCCTGCGGCACTTGATCAGGCATCTCAGCGGCAGGCGTATCCCGACGCGGAGAGTATTTGAAAATGTAGGCGTTATCAAATTGCACCTCGCGCGCCAAGTTCAGCGTCATTTCAAAATCCTCTGCCGTTTCGCCGGGGAAGCCGACAATGATGTCCGTGGTAATACCTATCCCGGGTTTGGCGCGGCGCAGTTTCTCAACGATGGCAAGAAATTTTTCGCGCGTGTAACCCCGATGCATCAGTTTGAGAATACGGTCACTGCCACTTTGGAGCGGAATATGCGCACTCTCACACAATTTGGGAAGACGCGCATAAGCGGCCACGAGGTCATCGCCATAACCCTTGGGATGCGGCGAAGTGAAACGAATGCGATCAAGCCCGCCAATGGCATGCACCGCCTCAAGGAGCTGGACGAAGGCGGAATTGCCGCAAGAATCCACGCCGCTAGCGCCCCGGTTCGCGGGAATGCCCTCCCCCTCCCACAATTCCGCCGGCGAAAAACGCTTGCCGTAACTGGTGACAATCTGACCGAGCAAAGTGATTTCCCGCACACCGCGCGCCACGAGTTCGCGGCATTCAGCCACAATGTCGGGAATCGTGCGGCTGCGCTCTTCCCCGCGCGTGGCAGGGACAATGCAAAAAGTGCAATGCTGGTTGCAGCCTTGCATGATGCTGACGAAAGCTGAGACGGACGTCTTGGCGCTGCCGTTGACCAGATGCTCGCGGATGGCCGCTTCGCTTTTTGCCTCAGGGGCAACATCCACGATTTTGTCGCGTTTGCCGGCCAGCAGTTCGTCGAGATGTTCCGCCGCACGATGAAACTTCTGGGTGCCGAGCACCAAATCCACATCCGGAAGTTTATCAATCAACTCGCGGCCCCGGCTCTGCGCCATGCAACCGAGATAACCAAGAATCTGGCCGGGGCGATCCTTGCGCGCAGTGCCAACCAGATTTTTCATCTTGTTCATCGCCTTCTGCTCGGCGAAATCCCGGACGCTGCACGTGTTAAGCAACACAACGTCAGCGGCTGACTCGGTTTTGGCCAGCGAATAGCCTTTGGCTACGAGCTGGGCAGCGACCGCTTCGCTATCCCGCTCATTCATCTGGCAACCGTAAGTCTTTATGAAAACACTTGGCATGATTCAACAGTGGCAGGGAAGTTAATTCATCCGCACCGGCTTGGAAAGGCGACAGTACGGCAAAAAGGATTAGAAAATCACAAAAAATGACTGGCGTTTTTAGCAAACCTGCGCTTAATTGGCTCTGGTCATGATCGCTAAAACAACAACGCAAAGACCGTCAACCTGCTAAATGGAGAACTACCAATGGACTTACATCACCCGTTCGTAAAAGAGTTTCCGGCGCACCGCGAAACGATTCGCTCACTCAAACTGGCCGATGGAAAATTCCGCTCGGCATTTGAAGAATATCACCAGTTGGACGACGAAATTTGCCGCATCGAAGAGGATGTGGAATACGCCAGCGACCAACAAATCGATGAATTAAAATTCAAGCGCGCCAAGTTGAAAGATGCGCTTTATGCCTCCGTGCAAAAGCACGAAGCCGGACTGAAGCTATAAAATCACGGCCCTTCGCCGTGCGCTAAAGCGGGTAAAACGCCATCCGACGGCGCGGTTGTCATTTCATACCCAGCCGGTAGCCCGCCAGAATCAGATGGGTAAGAAATACAGCACGTAAACCATCTGAGCAGTGGCAATCAGTCCAAGAATGGAGGAAGCAATCCACAAAGGCTTTTTCTTAACGATCAAGCACATGGCCCCAAGAGCAATGGCGATTTGAAAGAGCGTAATCGCTAAGCCCATTTCCTTGGAATGTTCCGCCACACTGGTAGCCGTTTTACGGGAGGCATCCCGACCGGCCTCAAATTTTTTAGCCAAAGCGGTGATCTCCGCCTTATCCTTGTCATATTTCTCGATTTTTTCGGTCATTTTCTTGATCGCGCCCGCATCCGGAACCGTAGCAGCGTTCAGGTGGTCCAATTCGATCTGATAAAGATTTTGCTTGATGGATTTGGCCTGATAAAACGACCACTGATCTGAAGCTTCCGCCTGGTTAAAAGTGGCCTCGTTCATCTCCTTTAGCGTGCGGGTCGAGAATCCTCCCCCCTTGAGGGTGGCGATAGCCGCGAGTACGGCAATACACACCATGGTGAGCGAGACATATTTGGTCCAGCCATCACGCTTCTCCTTTGCTTTCTGGGCCTGATGGTCAGCACGCAACTCCGCAACCAGTTGTTTCAAGTGATTCAAGTCAGACGATTGCATTTTAATAGATTTTATTTTTTCGCCGGATAGGCGGACAAAAATGATGGAAAAAGAATCCCGAACTGTCCAGCGTCCAAAGTGCATGGGACCGTGCCTCGGTAGCTTGGTGTGGCGCAAAACCCCCTGCCCCGGAAAAGAAATTGGCAATAGCTTCATAAATTTGTAGCCTGCCCCATGAACACGAAGCGTGGCAAACCGATTGAGGTGGTCATCATTGATGACCACGTGTTTCTGGCAGAAACGCTCAGCTGCTGGCTGGGCCGTCAACCGGGGGTTTCGGTTAAAGGGATGGCGGGAGATGGCGAGGCCGGGCTAAAGCTGTGCCTGGATGCCAAACCGGATTTGGCCCTGGTGGATATAAATCTGCCAAAAATGGACGGACTAGTACTGGCAAAGCATCTGCTTAGCATTCTGCCTAAGCTGAGGCTCTTGATCATGTCCGGCCAAATGGACCCGTACAACATCTGGCGCGTATCCCAGAGTGGGGCTCACGGCTACGTGGAAAAGTCCAGCAAACCCTCCGTACTTTTGGAAGCCATCACCGCCGTGGCCGCCGGCCAGCCCTATTTCAGTCCGGTTTTTGAGCAGGTAAAAAATGAGTGGCTGAATCAGCCGGAGGCATTCAATAAAGTCCTCAGCAAACGCGAGCAGGAAGTGCTGGTTAGAGTGGTAGCAGGTTGGAATGAGGAAAAGATTTCCCAGCAATTAGGGATGGCCCTGACCACGGTGGCCGTTCACCGGAACAATATACGCCGTAAACTCGGCGTGCATAATGACCGCGATTTGCTTGCTTATGGACGCACCTGGGGATTGGACCGAGCCGTGCTGTAGCCAGCCAAACCGACCATGACGTTGCTCAGTGATAATGTGATTTCATAACCAGACTATAAAAGGAAAGGCGGGAAAGGAATGCCTGCCGCCTGCCACAATCCGGAAACACAGTTCATCACCCGGCACATAATTAAATTCCACAAAACAGACTCACAGGAGTCAGACAACCCGCAAGTGGCCCCCCAAACCCAGCAACCAAAAAATGAGCAGGCGACGCAACAAACCCGTTCTCAATTTCATTGGAAAAGTTTGTTTTCCCAGGGCTGAATCGTGGCAACAGCGCAAGAATGCCAGGATTTTACTCTGGCTAATCATCATAGGAGCCTTGCTAGGTTTGGTCTGCCTCTATCAAGCCTATCGGGCAAAACATCAAGTTTGACCCGGTCGATCGTAGGGGAAAAATCGGCAACTGAATTCATTATGCCAGGGAAAGCACGCAGAACATCGCGAGTGGGAAAACGACCACCGACCGAGCATCAAAAGCAAATTCAGTTCCTGCTGGTGTTGTTCGGCACCGTGATGATTTTGCTGGTGGGAATAGCCATTTATTTTTTCAACCGAATCAGTATACCCGGACGTTAACCCACTGGGAAAGCATGGTAAAACCTCCCAGCTGATGCTAACCTTAGCCATATGAAATCCGCCTACGAACTGGCCATGGAGCGCTTGAACAAAACCGCACCGGCCACCAAACTCACGCCGGCCCAAAAGCAGGCCCTCGCTGAGTTAGACTCCCGCTATACCGCAAAAATTGCCGAACGGGAAATTGCCCTGAAGGGTGAAATTAGCAAGGTAGCCGGAAATGCTGAAGCCGAGTCAGCTTTGCGCGAACAACTGGCGTATGATCGTAAAAAACTGCAAGCGGAACTGGAGTCAAAAAAAGACCAAGTCCGATCCGGACTGTAGATATAATATAAATACCTAGGATTATATTATTTTTAAAAAACGGTTGCCAATCGTTTGACTGCTTGCTCGATTTCCGCTATAATGGGGCACAATGAAAACACCGAAGGCTCGGTTCAAAATTCTGCCCTACACCAATCCGCGCACTGGCACCCCAAGTTGGCGGGTTACCGGCACCCGACGCAATGGGAAGCGCATTCGCGAGAACTTCGCTCGCGCCGAAGAAGCGCAGTTTCGGTTCACCGAGCTGGAGGGTGAATTCCATGCTGCCAATGGCGTGGCGGCATTGCGGGCGACGCGGTTGACGGATAATCAGGTGGGGGTCGCCGAGGCCGCCTTCAAGCGACTGGAGCGTGACGAAGATTTAACCACCGCCGTGGATCACTGGCTGCGCACAGGCAAGCCGGCCTCGGTCAAGGACTCCCCGCGACTGGACGAGGCGCTGAAGATTTTCACCGACTGGCTGGCGACCACCCAGGAATTGCGCGCCTTGACCAAGGACACCCTGCGCATCCGGGTGACCCGCTTTGTTACCAACTTGGGCAATCTGCGGGTGACCGATGTACTGCCCGAGCACATTGAGCATTATCTGTCGAAACGGAACGTATCAGCCAACACCAAGGATGCCGATCGGCGGGCCCTGTCCAGTTTCTTTTTGTGGTGCATGAAAGGGAAACGGCATTGGTGCGTGAATAATCCTTGTTATGCCGTCGAGATCGAAGGGTTGAAGAGCGATGATGATCGGGAGCCAGTGGTAATGCCGGTGAGCGAATGCGAGGCCTTGCTGCGCGCGGCAGAGCAGTTTGAGCATGGACATTTGGTGCCATATGTCTCGCTGTGCCTATTTGGCGGATTGCGTCCGTTTGAAGCGGCGCGGTTGTCTTGGGAGCAGGTCAATCTGACCGATGGCGAAATCCGCTTGAAGGGCACGCAGACGAAGACCGGCAAGGGTCGGATCGTGGTGATTGATGAGACACTGAAGGTGTGGCTGAGCCAGTATCGCAAAGCGGGTGACATTTACCGGTCAGGTTATGCAGTGGACTTGCTCGCGATTCGCTTGTGCATCGGGTATGGGACAAAGACGGAGGCACAGCCGCACCTGCGGCCGTGGGTGCCGGATGTGTTGC
>CAISVF010000481.1 GCA_903888765.1 uncultured Verrucomicrobia subdivision 3 bacterium
ATACCCAGGAACAATTCCGTATAAATCGGGAATGGCAACAGCCAGGAACCTTGCGCACCGATATTACGCAAACCGTCCGGCCCGAAGGCACGGGTAAATATGATCGGCGCATCCACAAAAGCCCATTGATGGGGATGCTGGGCGTTCTGCCGGCCAAACGCGGCAAAAAACTGGCCTGCCTTGACTTGCAGGTTGGCTGGCAGGGAAGTGGATTGGGCGTAAGCCTCCTCCAACTCAATATCCGTCTGATTATTCTTATCCAGCTTCAGAACGAGGTTGGCGAAACCTTTAAAATAAGGGTCAACAGCCCCGTCCAGGGCAATCTCAGCATTGCGCAAAGAAAAGCCATTCTTAATCGGATCGTGGTCCCCGAGCTGCAATTGGGAGGAGGGATCCGACACCGTGGAACCACCGGCGGCCATCATGGCATCAAAGCTCATATTCATGTAGGCGGAACCGGCGCGCGCCACCGTGATGGGCGAGGCGGGCGACCAGACAGCCTTTTCGGGAGGTGGGGAGTTGTCCGGAGTAGCGGCCATCCCGGCGGCAAGTTTCGCCTCCAGACTTTTCTTTTCGGTCTCGGCGGATTGCTGCTCGGTAAGCGCCTTTAATTTTTTGGCCAAAGCGGCGATCTGTGCGCTTTGGTCGCGCTGAATCCGCTCGAAGTTCTCCTGCATCTGCCGCAATTGCTGCTGCAACTGAGCCACCTGATTCGTGTCTTGCGCGCGAAGGCACGACACCCCCACCGTTAACACCAGTACACAAGCCAACAACTTCATGTGCGAGATTTCTATCATACGAACCTTTACCGGCCTCCGAAGATTCGGATGCCCTATTATTAACCTGCTAAAACGAACAATTAACGAGGCCGAAAACCAGCCTCAAACAGAATCAAGAAGGAAAGGAAGCCAGGGGCGGACCACGCCCGGGAGGCAGATTATCGAAGACGGAAAGGCAGACAAAAACCGGAGGTGGCACAGAAAACGCGGCGCGAGCGACAGGCAGGGGACAAACAACCGAGCCGGCTGCAAGCGTCAGGTGCCCATCAGCAAAAAGTGTGACAGCGCACTGATGACGAGCCTGACCGGCATCCGCATGAAACCATTCGTGCAGGTGCGGAGCCGCAGCCAGCACGTTCAGCAGGAGAACAAAACCGCTTAGCAAGCCGCCAAGGGACAGCTTACTCCACTGCATCAAGACTTCTTTATTCTGGTTGCGCAATGCAAGGCCAACTTAGCACAGCACGGCGCAAGCGCAAGTTCTGCTGTCAACGCACCTCCGGTCGGGAAAATCAATCCGCGTAACCGGTCGGATGCCGCAGATGCCAAGCCCAGGCCGTTTTGACGATATCTTCCAGCTTGGGAAATTGTGGTTTCCAGCCCAGTTCATTGACGGCTTTGTTCGCGGCGGCAACGAGCCGGGGCGGGTCGCCAGGGCGGCGCGGCTTTTCAATGGCCGGGATGTTTTTGCCGGTGATTCTTTCGCACGTGGAAATAACTTCTTTTACCGAATAGCCATCGCCGTTACCAAGGTTGAAAAAACCACACTTGCCAGGCTGCAATCCGAGAATATGGGCCTGAGCCAGATCCTTAATGTGAATATAATCACGGATGCAGGTCCCATCCGGCGTTGCATAGTCGGTGCCATAAATTTCCACGTGAGGCTTCTTGCCCAAAGCCACAAACAGCACGTTAGGTATCAAGTGCGACTCGATGCGGTGATGTTCGCCAAAACGATCACTGGCACCGGCGGCGTTAAAATAGCGAAAAGCAATAAATTCCAACCCGTAAATTTGCTGGTACCAGATCAAGGCCTTTTCGAACATCAGCTTAGACTCACCGTAAGGATTGATCGGACGCTGCGGCAGATCTTCCGTCATCGGCACGCGGTCCGGGGGACCATAGGTGGCACAGGTAGAACTGAAGACAAACTTTTTAACACCGCATTCCACGGCGGCGTCCGCGAGTTTGAGCGCATTGACAAAGTTGTTGTGGAAATATTTCTTCGGGTTGGTCATGGATTCACCCACCAGCGCAAAGGCGGCAAAATGGAGGATGGCGTCCGGCATCACTGATTTGACCGCAGCGAGAATGTCGCCCTCGACTTCGGGCTTGGCAAAAACAAACCCGGCGCGCGGATCCACCGCAGAACGATGCCCCTCCGTGAGATTATCATAAACAGTAACTTTATGGCCGGCATTGAGCAGTTCCTCCGTACAAACGGACCCGATATATCCAGCGCCGCCAGTAACAAAAACATTCATGCAAATAGTTTAGATTTTTCCAGCACCGGTGAAAATGGAAAAAACACAGCAATTCGACCAAGCTCAACCCATTTGCGGGATTGACTGTCAATCGGAGGCTGGCACATTTTCACAACAATGACATCTGGCGGTTCAATAAACTAGTTTCTCATGGGCAAATCGGCAGCCCGGTTGTTTATTAATATCTATATCCAGCAATCTGCCAGCTTGAATCAAAGGGCTGCGCCAAAAACAAAACAGGATGAATACCTTGAGCCAAACAAGCATTGAGCGATGTTCCCTCTTTCCGTTTAAACAGAATTCCGAAACTGGATTGGCAGCGGAGACTTCCCCGCTGGCGATACAGCAGATAGGGAGACCTGCGCTGGGCAACAATTACGGCGCGACCAGAACCTGCGGGATTTCCAATTGGGATGACTCCCCGGTTTCACGAAACAAGGTGGCTACGCTTGGTGAAACGGAAATTCAAGTGTGGCTAGCCCCCGTCCCCCATTCTGAAGCGCATTATGCCCGGTTTGCCGAGGTTCTTTCGCGGGACGAAATCCGGCGGACCGAACAATTCAAGCATCGCGAAGCCCGTTGCGAATTTGTTTTCGGACGTTTTATGCTCCGCACTATTTTGGGTGCCTATTTAAACTTAGCCAGAGCCAAGGTCGAATTCGATTATCAACCACGCGGAAAACCTGGTCTGGCCAGAGTTCATGCGGGAATTAACCTGCATTTCAACCTATCACATGCGGGCGGATTGACAGCGATTGCTTTGACCCGCAGGTGCGACGTGGGCATCGACATCGAATCCATTGACATGGTTGAAAACTGGGATGAATTAACTGAATTGGTTTTTTCACCAGGGGAACGGCAAGAATTATATTCCACGCCGAAAACCGAACAGCGAAAAGAATTTTTTAAGAGATGGACCAGCAAAGAAGCCTTGCTGAAATGCATCGGGGTAGGATTAATTGATGAACTTGGGGCCTTAGAAATCCCCAGAACGTCCGGCCATGGCCGTTTTTCGTTGAATCTGCCAGGCATTACACGGGAGCAAAACCTGTGGGACTTATATGACCTCCCGCTGCCAAATGGTTATGCCGGGGCTGTAGTAGTCGAGACCAGCACGGAAACCGATACTGAATCAGGCGAAAGAGAAAGGCACACCAGTTCCGCATGTCCGTTAGAACCATTCCCACGTGCCGCCGTCGCATCAAATGGACTCCCTGCTTTTAGATAAAGCGCCAAGAAGCAACTTGATTTCAAAGCTGCTGGATACATATTCATTAACTTACCAATGCACGTAAAAACACTTTTCAAAACCTGCGCCCTGATTGGCTGGGTGCTGGCGCCAAACGCCCTACTGGCGGGCGGCATCACCAATTTCGACCTGGTTGTCTATGGCGGCACCAGTGCGGGCATCATGGCCGCCGTGCAGGCGACTCGCATGGGAAGAACGGCAGCCATCGTTTGTCCGGAAATGCATCTGGGCGGAATGTCCAGCCAGGGATTGGGCTTTACCGACACAGGCGATAAATCAGTCATCGGGGGCCTGGCGCGAGAATTTTACCATCGGATATGGCTGCACTATGATCGTCCGGAAGCCTGGCAATGGGAGAAACGGGAAAAATATGGCAATCGCGGCCAAGGTGCACCCGCCATTGATGGTCAACAGCGGACGATGTGGAATTTTGAACCCCACGTCGCAGAAGCTGTATTTGAAGATTTTATTCGCGAGGGAAAAATCCCGGTTTTCCGCAATCAGTGGCTGGAGCGCGCTGGCGGTGTGAAAAAGAACCGCGCGAAAATCATTTCCATTACCACCTTGGATGGCAGCACTTTTTCCGGAAAATTTTTCATCGATGCCAGCTATGAAGGCGATCTAATGGCGTCAGCAAAGGTCAATTACACCATCGGCCGGGAGGCCAATTCAGTTTACGAGGAAAAGTGGAACGGAGTACAAACCGGGGTATTCCACCACGGGCATCATTTTGGCGCGGTCAAGGAAAAGATCAGTCCCTATGTGATTCCAGGCCAGCCCGAAAGCGGAGTCCTTCCCCGGATCAGCTCAGAGCCAGCCGGCACCTATGGCAGCGGGGACAAACGGATCCAAGCATATTGCTATCGCCTTTGTCTGACCGACAATCCAGCGGATCAAATTCCCTTTCCCAAACCGGAAGGCTACGACGCTGATCAGTATCAATTATTGCTGCGAGTTTTCGGAGCCGGTTGGCGCGAGGTTTTCAATAAGTTTGACCGCCTCCCCAACAGCAAGGTGGATTGCAACAACCATGGACCATTCAGCACCGATAATATTGGCCGGAATTATGATTATCCGGAGGCCAGTTACGAGCGCCGCCGGGAAATCCTGCGCGAGCATGAGACCTACCAAAAGGGATGGTTTTATTTCATTGCCAATGATCCACGCGTCCCGGCGGAGGTGCAGAATGAAATGCGCCGCTGGGGGCTGGCGAAAGATGAATTTCCCGACAATGGTGGCTGGCCTCACCAGATCTACGTCCGGGAAGCCCGGCGCATGGTGGGAAAATACGTCATGACGGAAAACAACCTACTGAAAAACCGCCCCACGCCTGAGTCGGTGGGCATGGGCTCATACACCATTGATTCGCACAATGTGCAGCGCTATATCACCCCCGAAGGCAACGTGCAAAACGAGGGTGATATTGGCATCGCGGCCCATGGGCCATACGAAATCGCCCTTGGCTCTCTGCTCCCGCCGCGCGATCAAGCCGAAAATTTATTGGTGCCCGTGTGCGTTTCCAGTTCCCATATTGCCTTTGGTTCCATCCGGATGGAACCTGTCTTCATGATTCTGGGACAATCTGCTGCGACGGCAGCCATGCTTGCTCTGGAAAAATCCTTCCCGGTTCAAGATGTGCTCTATGAGGAGTTGAGCGCCCGGTTACGCGCGGACGGACAAGTACTGCACCTACACGAAAAAATCAGTGTTTCTGCCTCATCCCTGCCGAAGCCGGAACGTTGACCGGGATGGGTTGCCGGGCACCCGCTGCAGGGAGGTTGAGCATCTTTGGGACTTTGACCAGCTGCGTGATCAGATCCACATAGACTTTAGCACCCTCCGCCCGAAGGTGAATCCCGTCTTTCCAAAATAGCCGGGGGCGCTCGTAGCTGGCTGCGTGCCAATCCAGCAAAACCGCACGAGGGTATTCTTTGACCGCTGATGCAAGCATCCGGTTGTTGAGAAACTCCCACGGCCGGGGGACCTTCAGATTGACCACCACCACCTGCCGGGCATCTTTGAACTCGGCCATGATCTGATGAAAAACCTCGGCGCTCAGGAACCCGTTATTGCCAATGTGTAGGATTACGGTCGCATGTATCTTGTTGGCAGCATGCAAGTTCCGCACGATGGCGGGAGTGTTCCAGGGCAGCCGCCCTTGGTCCGCATCCACAACCGTATTCGTGCCAAAAGCACTTTGCAGTTCCCCGGCCACACCTTCCATTACCGAATCGCCGATCGCAGTCACGAGGGTATCCGCATTGGTCATCTGGGGTGATGTTTTTACGGTCACAGAGAGGTTAGTTTTAACAACGGGCGGTGGTCCGGATGTTTTGACAGCGGGTTTGGACCGGACCAGATACTTTGGCGGTGCTGGCGGACGGGCGATTATGAGGAATACTCCCAAAGTCAGGCACACAATCAGGACGGATAGCGACGAAATTGCCCACCAACGACCCAATCGGCGACGTTCATCGCCCTGCGCCATACGCCAGGCTTTCCAGCCCCGGCCAAGAGTTCCGCTGCGAACCGGAGTTTCGACCCAGCGATAGGAAAAGGCGGCAATCCCTAAAGTCAGGACAAAGCGCACGCTCAACAGGAGAAATCCATCCAGCGGAACATCCAGTTGCGGGCGGGTGAGCATGAATACCGGAAAATGCCACAAATAGATCCCGTACGAGCGGAGCCCGATCCAGCGCAAGGGCCACCACGAAAGCAGGAAGGGAATCATGCGAGCGCGCACGTGGACGGCCACAGCCAGGAGGACAGCGGTGGCCAGCCCCGTCAGAGTAAAACCACCTCGATAAAGAAATGGCTGGAACTCATTCAGCAGGGCAAAACATATTATCAAAGCAGCCAATGCCGTAAAACCTACCCCATCCAGAATCACGCTACGGGTTTGACTGGCTTTCTGAACCGGAGTCCATAAAAAAGCCAATGCCACCCCGAGCAACAAACCGGCAGCGCGCGTATCGGTGCCGTAATATACCCGTGAAGGATCCGTATTCGGGTGATAAAGCAAGGCCATCAAAACGGCGGAAGCCACGCCTGCCAACATTATTGCGGCTACCGCGAGACGCGGACGCAGGCGAGCCATCAACAAGGCAAATACCAACGGCCAGACCAGATAAAACTGCTCTTCCACGGCAAGCGACCACATGTGCCGCAGTAGGGACGGACGCCCCACGCTTTCGAAATAAGACTTGTGACTAAAGACCTGGTACCAGTTGTTGACATACCCAGCTGTGCTCAGCACATCGCCGCGTAAAGCCGCAACCTCTCCCGGCAGAAACACCACCATCCAGCCGACCAAAACCAGCAATAAGACAAAGAGTGCGGGAAACAACCGCAGCGCCCGGCGCAGCCAAAAGCTTTTGAAATCGATATGACCATCCTGCATCCATTCCGCCAGCAGCAAGGAAGTAATCAGATAGCCGCTGATGACAAAAAACATCTCCACCCCCAGAAATCCTCCCGGTATCCAAGTCTGACCGGCATGGTAAAGCAGCACCGAGAGGACAGCTATGGCCCGCAATCCATCAAGAGCCGGCCGATAAGGCAAGCGGGGAGCAGAGTTTTCGGCACGCGCAGAGCCAAAATTTGTGTTGGCGGCGTTCATGAAATGAGCATCTGCCGCAGATTACTGAGCCCTCCAAATGCGGGCAATCGGAAACTTGTATTCCCGCAAAATCGGAGGAATAAGAGCGGATGGGATTTCCTCAGACGAACTAATGATCAAAAAATATATTCCAAGAACCTCATGAAAAGGAAACACTCGACGGCATTTTTATTGTGATGAATGGGGAGTTTCTTTTGAAACCGTTCATTATCCCGGTTTTGTTCACTGTGTCGGCCGAGGTCTTGGGCGCATCAAAGCCCGGTGGGGCCGGGTTGCGAATGAATGCATTCTGCCATTGCACCACGCATTTCAACATATACGACGCAAAGCTTCATCGGGGACACGTCCCGAATGCGGAGTTATGGAAATTTCTGATGGGCAACATCCCATCCTTAGCGTGACCCGACAAGGAGATCCCACTCGTTTTAAGTTTACCGTTTTTTACCGATTTTTACCGCTACCGGCCAACTCCGGATGGTGAATCAAGGTTTCCATTTGTGTTCCAGAATGACCCGTTCCTCTGCGGGGATGTTGCCGGTGGTCTCGGAGAACTGGACCGGGCTGTAACAATCGCGCGTGAGCTCTGCCCGCAACCGGGCGGCGAGGCTATGTAACTGCGCGGTCGAAACCGGCTTCAGATCGCGTTGGTCAATTTCCTGCTCGATACGTTCCAATTGGGCGGCCAGTTTCTGCCAGCGCCCGGCGCGCGAGCCCAAGACGGATTCGGCGAGGTTCTCGGTCTCGATGGCGCGGAGGTTGGCGATCTCGAACTGATGCAGACGGCTCCACTTGATGAGCGTGGGTTTGGAGACATTCAACTCGGCGGCAATGCGGTTGAAACTCCAGCCACTGGAGCGCAGCACGATGAAGCGGGCAATATTTTCTCGATCAGTCATAATATTAATCTGGTTGATGTTTGCTTTATTGTTAATTGATCGGTCACGCGCCAGCCGAACAGCAACTGGTGACACGCGTGCCGGTCAGCGAGAGTTATAGCACAGGTTTTGAAGGGAGCAGGCGGAGGGCAAAGCGGCCGCTGGCAAACTCATGCAGGCAGATGTAAACTGATGCCAGCAGATGCAAGTACGTGAAGCAAAAAAGTTTAAAAATATATTTGACGGGAATTTTCGGGAACCGCTGAATCGTTATTCCCTGGCTTGCTAAGGACTTTCTTCATAGGAGTTATTCGGCGGTTTGGACCGAGGTTCACTTGCTCAAAGAGAGCACCCACGAGCCATGCTTCAGTTGGCTGCGGACGTACCACTCGGCAGTTTTATCGCGTGCGCTTCCGGTCGGGAGAAAAATTGCCGCAAATTCTAAATTTCTTTGCGTGTTTTTCTGTATCCGCTGGCCGCGCAAAAAGTTAGGGTAGTACATGATTGCCCCAAGTATTCGCACTTGAAAATGTTTATCGTATTTTTCATAGCCAGAGTTGATGATGATTCCCCTCGCGGCACTTGGTTGTCCCACATTCCGGCGCTGGTCCGCTAGTGTGGCGGTAAATCAATCGCCGTTCATGCGGTTGCAGGTAACGCTGCCATGAAATACAACGTCAAGAAAACCGGGATTGATTTTCCCGGAGAGCCGGGCTGAAAAAATGAAACTAGCCGGATTAAGATGGTGGATCGTCGCGCTGCTATTCGGGGCCGCGGTGCTAAACTATGTGGATCGCAACTCGCTTTCGCTGCTAGCCCCGACTATTCAACGACAGCTCGGCTTCGACGACCAGGCTTATGCGCGCATCCAGAACTCCTTTCAGATTGCCTACACCGTCGCACTGCTGGCCTCGGGCTGCATGGTGGATAAATTTGGCGCGCGGTTCAGCCTCGCACTGTTTGTCGCCTGGTGGTCGCTGGCAAGTTTTTTGACCGGATTTGCGAACTCGGTTTTCATGTTGGGAGCGTGCTGGTTCATGCTCGGCTTGGGCGAGGCGGGCAACTGGACGGCATCGCCCAAAGCAGCGCAGGAATGGTTTCCCGCCCGCGAACGCGGTTTGGCGATGGGCATTTACACCGCCGGCACGCCGCTGGGCATGACACTGGCGCCGATTTTTGTGGTTGGCCTCGCCGGAGTGTCCGGCTGGCGCACGGTTTTCTGGGCAACAGGAATTCTCGGCATCCTGTGGGTGATACCGTGGTCGTGGCTCTATCGTCCTCTCAAAAGGCATCCGCTGCTGGGCGAATCCGAGCGGACTTGGATTCAATCCGATACGGCTGGTGCAAATTCGACTTTGGCCAATGCCCCCGCTTGGACCTGGCTGGAAGCGCTCAGCCGGAACGAAGTTTGGTTTTTGTTGTTGGGCCGGATGTTTTCCGACCCGGTCTGGTTTTTCTATCTCAATTGGTTTCCCAAATACCTGGTAAGCCATCGCGGATTATCGCAAGCGCAGGTGAAGATTACCTGGGTGATGTTCCTCGCGGCGGGCCTCGGCAGCCTCGCCGGAGGGTGGCTTGCGGGCCGGCTGATCCGGCGGGGCCAGGGCGCGGAACGCGCGCGGCTGTTCACAATGCTAGGATGTGTGGCAGTCATGCCGTTGTCGCTGCTGGTTACCCGCGTGCCGACGGTGGGAATGGCCCTGGCGCTGGCCTCGGTGATAGTATTCGCGCATCTCGCCTGGCTTGCGAACATCAGTGCGCTGGTGGTGGATGTTGTCCCAGCGCCATCCCTCGGGAAAGTTTTTGGCCTGGTTGCGGCCGGCAGTTCAGCTGGCGCGATCGGGATGAACGGGCTGGTGGCAAATTTCTTGAAACAAGGCTCCTACAATCAATGGTTCTTCATCGCGGCGTTTCTGCATATCGTCGCGTGGCTGTGCCTTTCGCCCTTGTTGCGAAGAAAAACCGCAACCGCTAACTTGTAAGAAAAATTACTCAATAAATGAAAACACCATTACTCATTCTGGCGACGTTAACCTTCATGCTGGCCACGTGCGAGGGGCAGAGCAATTCACCTGGGACCACGCCATTGCCAGGTTACCGGTTGGTTTGGGCCGATGAGTTCAACGAGGGCAAACTCGACACCAACAAGTGGGATTATCGCACCGACAGCAAAATGTGGAGCACGCAGAAGCCGGAGAATGTGTTCGTGCGTGACGGCAAGTTGATCCTTGCCGTGAAAAAAGAGGACGCGGGCGGCAAGCATTACACCGGCGCGGGCATTATCAGCAAGCGCGCATTCAAATACGGCTATTACGAATCGCGCTTCAAGGTGCCGCCCGGCGCGGGTTGGCACACCTCGTTCTGGATGATGAAGCACAACGGCCAGGGCGGCACCGGCCCCACGGCCTCCGCGCAGGAATTGGACGTGTGCGAAAACGATTCGGTGAACCTCACCAACTACGGAGTGAATGTCCACAAGTGGAATCCCCAGCCGCACGTAGCGATGGGCGGCAAGCGGGTAAAAACGCCGGACTTGTCCGCGGACTTTCACACCTTCGCCTGTGAGTTCACGCCCAAGACGGTAAAATATTATTTCGAAGGCAAACTCGTGCAAACTGTCGCTGTAACCAACTTCGCCCACAGCGACCAGCACATCTGGCTCACGACGATCGCTTCAAATCTTGGCAAAACCAAAGCCGTGGATGATGCGAAACTGCCGGCGGCGGCGGAATATGATTATGTCCGGTTTTATGAGAAGCGGTGAAGAAACATTTTCTTCGCGGGAAAACGTTTCCTGACGCTGCCCGCGGTCTTTGGCGTGTGAGACAGACATGGCTGCCGGAATGATTTTGAAATTTTCAATGAGACAATTCTTTCATCCATTCATCGGCGGTGTGGCTTTGTTTGTCGCCGTGAAAATTTCCGCTGCCGACGATAACACGGCTGCATCGGCGCAAGCGCAGGTCCTAAAACAGGCTGTCGAGCCAAAGTCGATTTCACCCAACACGAATGCGGCGGCGCAATGGTTTCCGGAAGCGGGGCTGGGTTTGTTCATCCACTGGGGACTCGCTGCGGTAGATGGCAAGGGCGACCTCTCGTGGTGCATGATGGCAAACAAACCTTGGAACGACGGCACGGTGACGCCGAATGAATATTACGCGGCGACCCATCGCTGGAAGGCCGATCGGGTGAATTACGACGAGATGCTGGCGGCGGCGAAGGCGGCGGGCTTCACTTACGCGGTCATGGTGACCAAGCATCACGACGGTTTCACGTTTTGGCCGTCGGCGTTTGGTGACCTCGGCACGAAACATACCTTTCCCGGGCGCGACTTCGTGCGGGAATTTGTCACCGCCTGTAGAAAACACGGATTGAAAGTCGGTTTGTATTATTCGCCGCCGGACTGGTGGTTTGATCGCGAATATAAAAGTTTCTCCATGCGCGGAGGTCCAAAGCTCGGCATGGATCATCAGCCGGTGACATTGCCGCCCAAGCCCAAAGATCATGATGCCAAGCGTGCCGAATACGTGCGCGGCCAGGTGACGGAACTGCTTTCGAACTACGGGCAGATTGATCTCATCTGGTTTGACGGCGGTCACGGGGAAATACCGAATGCCGAGGTGCGCCGGCTGCAACCCGGCATTGTGATCAATCGTCGCAATGGCGGCGGCGGCGATTACGGAGATTCCGAAGGCAAATTGCCGGCCAAACGATTTACGGGTTGGTTTGAAACGTGCGATACTTGCTGGCCCAGCCACAAGTGGTCGTTTGTGCTGAATCAAAGTTATGACACCGCGCCGGAAGTCATCGAAAAGCTCGTGAAGCTGCGCGCCTGGGGCGGCAATCTGCTGGCTGACGTCGGGCCAATGGGCGATGGCACCGTTCCTGAACCGGCGCTGGCCGCGTGGAAAGAAATGGCCGCATGGATGGCGCACAGCGGTGAGTCGGTCATCGGCGCAAAGTCCGGCCCGTGGCCCAAGGAAGTGAACGCGCCCGTGACGCTGCGCGACGGCGTGGCTTACGTCCACTTTCTGCCGGGGTTCAAAAGCGAAGTCGTTTGGACGAATGCGCCCACCGTGACCGAGGCGCAACTGCTGCGCACAAAAACTGCGATTCCCTTTCATCAGGCCGGCGGCAACTTGCGCTTGACCGTGCCCGACAATTTGCGCGCGACGAATGTGGACGTGGTCAAAATCAATTTAAAGCATCCTGGCCAGTGAAGCCCGGCTTAAAATCATGGTTACCTCTGTTGGTGTGCCTGTTTATGACTGCGCCGCCGCCGTTGAGTATGGCCGCCGATGGGATTTTGTTCGCGCCTTCTGGCAACTTGGATTTTACGAAGCTGATTCCGCAAACGATTTCCAATTTGGCGATTTTCCGGCAGCCCGGCTGGTGTTTGTGGGACCCGTGCATCGTGGATGGAAAAGACGGGAAGTTTTATCTGTTTTATTCACGCTGGCCGACGAAGCTCGGCTATGACGCCTGGTGCACGCACGCGGAAATTGTCTGGGCCACCGCGACGAACGCCGCCGGGCCTTATAAATTTGAAGGCGTCGCGCTGCCGTCGCGCGGCGGAAATTTCTGGGACGGACATTCCGTCTTCAACACGGATGTCGTCCGCATTGGCGAAAAATATTATCTCTATTACACCGGCAACCGTGGCACCACCAACTGGGCGGCGGAGCGCGCCATTCCCGCGTCGTCGGATGAATGGTGGAATCATCGGAACAATCAGCGCATCGGCGTGGCCCTGAGTGATTCGCCGCGCGGGCCGTGGCAACGCTTCGACAGACCGATCATTGATGTCGGGCCGGGATTTGGGCAGACCATCGTCAATGTGCCCAATCTCGTCATCAAGCCTGAGGGCGGCTATCGTCTCTATTACAAGACGCTTGGCGAAGGGCCGGGAAAATTCGGCAGCGGCGTTTTTCACTTCGGCGCCGATGCAGAAGATCCGCTTGGCCCGTTCGTACGGTATCCCGAGCCGATGGTGAACAAGAACAAGCTGATGCCTGAGGTCAAAAAAACATTCGATTTTCACATTGATGACCATTTCGAGTGGATTGAGAACGGACGTTATTACGCCATCGTGAAGGATCATGACGCGCCATTCCTGACAAAATACGGGCGTAGCCTGTTGCTGTTTGAATCGCCGGACGGGCGTTCGTGGCTGCCCGCCAAACAATTGCTCGTGAAGGATTTTTCCATTTCCTGGAACGGCGGCACGACGCAAAAGTTCAGCCGGTTGGAAATGCCGAAACTTCTGTTTAATGGCAACCATCCATTCATTCTAGCCTTGGCCGCGCTACCCGAAGGCGTGAAGGAATCTTTCCTTGTGCTAGTGCCGCTCCTAAAAATCCCGGGATCAAACAGGGTAAAGCCTGACTAGATGTATGAGCCTATATTTGATCAAACGTCTTTTTGTTTGCCATCGGTTAAGAATTGATTTTCTTGCGTTGGTTTGGGTTTTTAGTGGGGCAACGGTTTTCAGTGAATCTGCTTTCAGGTTGAACGTCGACGCCAGCGCGCCGCGCACGGCCGTTAGTCCGTCCCTCTACGGAATATTCTTCGAAGAAATTAATCACGCAGGTGAGGGCGGGCTGTATGCGGAGATGGTGTTGAACCGCGATTTCGAAATCACCACATTGCCGAAGGGCGCATCGTGGGCGGGAAATCTTTTGCGAACTGAGGCCAAGTGGCAGGAGCGAAAGTGGTTTGGTAACGAGTTGTGGGGGTGGAAACTACTGGCGGAAGGCGGTTCAAAGGGAGCGATCAAACTGGTCACCAACGCGCCGCTCAACGAGCGTAATCCGCATTCAATGCGGCTGACCGTGCGCGAGACAGGCGCTCGTATTGGTGTGGTTAACGGCGGTTTCTTCGGCATGAATTTTCAGAAGGGCAAATGGTATGATCTCATGTTCTTTGCCCGCTCAGAGAGCGATACCTCATTCACGCTGACAGCAACGCTCGCAAGCGCCAGTGGCCGGGAAAACTTAGGCAGTGCGACCATCCAAGGTGTTGGCGGCGACTGGAAGCAGTATCGTTGCTCGATCCAGGCGACGGGAACTGATGCGAAGGGGCGACTCACAATCACCGCAAACCATGCGGGCACGATTTGGTTTGATGTGGTTTCGCTCTTTCCGCGCGACACGTTCAAGAATCGTCCCAACGGTCTGCGCGAGGATTTGGCCCAGGCATTGGCAGATTTGAAGCCCGCGTTTGTCGGCTTTCCCGGCGGCGCGATTGTCGGGGGCATGAACCTCGACAATCGAATCCAGTGGAAAAATTCCATCGGCCCGATCAAGCGGCGGCGCGGCACGGCAAATCTCTGGGGCTATTGGACAAGCAACGGCTTCGGCTTTCACGAGTATCTCCAGATATGCGAGGACTTGGGTGCGGCGGCATTGTGGGTTTGCAATCCCGGTTTCAGCGATAATTACCGCAACGCCGAATATGCGTCGCCGGAGCAAGTGAAGGACTTTGTGCAGGAAGCGCTCGACGCACTCGAATACGCGCTTGGTCCGACGAAGTCAACCTGGGGGGCGCAACGCGCCGCAAACGGTCATCCGGAACCTTTTCCGCTTCGTTACATCGAAATTGGCAATGAGGCGAGCACCGCAGTGTACCGCACCAATTATCCACAATTCTACGAAGCCATCCACGCAAAGTACCCTTCTGTGAACATCATCAGCAATCAGCGGCTGAAGACCGCGCCCGTTGAAATAGTAGATGATCACAAGTATGGCAGTCCCGCGGATTTTTTTGGGGCGTTTGACAAATACGACACGGCGGAGCGCAATGGGCCGATGATTTACGTGGGCGAATACGGCTGCAATCATCTTGTGGGCGAAGGCAACTTGATGGCCGCGCTGGCCGAGGCGGTCTATTTGCTGGGGTTGGAGCGAAATGGCGACGTGGTGAAGATGGCTTCCTACGCGCCGTTGTTTTTCCATGTCGATGACATCGCGTGGCCGGTGAACTTGATCGGCTTCGACAGTTCCCGCGTCGCCCCCCGCGCGTCCTACTACGTGCAAAAAATTCTCAGCGCGAATCGGCCGGATGAAATCCTCCAAACGCAAATCACTCCGGCAGTTAAACGCAAGTCCGCCCAGATATTTGCCGTGGCGGGCATGGAGCGGAAGTCCGGCGATGTGCTGCTGCGAGTGGTGAATCGCGCCGCCACACCGCAGGAAGTTCGGGTAAATCTCCATGGCGTTGCCGTCATTGCTCGATCAGCGAAGGTCACGACGTTGAGCAGCGACGATCCTCAGATTGAAAACACGGTGGATTATCCCGATACTATTTTGCCGGTAGACTCGATATGCGTACCGGTGGGGAATGAGTTCGCCTACATCTTTAAACCGTATTCTTTCACACTCATTCGATTGACTGCAAAATGAAATTCATCAAATCAACGAGTTGCGCATTTTTGTTCTGTGTTGTTTTGGCCATTGCGCCGGCTGCGGACGCTGCGTGGGGCGACTGGAAGCAGTGGGGGGATCTGGGCGACGGTACCTATCGCAATCCCGTGCTGCCGGCGGATTACAGCGACCTTGATTGCATCCGCGTTGGCTCTGATTACTACGCGATTTCGTCCACGTTCCAGTATTCGCCGGGCATGGTGATTTTGCAGTCGCGGGATTTGGTGAACTGGCGCATCCCCGGTCACGCCGTGCCGGACGTGACCCAGATATCGCCGGAGATGAATTGGAATCGTATGAACCGATTCGGCACGGGCATCTGGGCCGGGGCCATCCGACACCATGCAGGAAAGTTCTGGGTTTATTTCGGCACGCCCGATGAAGGGTATTTCATGACGACGTCCACGAATGTCGCCGGACCGTGGTCGCCACTGGCTCACGTCTTGAAGGCCAAGGGCTGGGACGATTGCTGTCCGTTCTGGGACGACGACGGCCAAGGTTATCTCATCGGCTCGCAGTTCGAAAAAGACCCGGTCAATGGCAAGAAATACAATATCCATCTCTGGAAAATTTCGCCGGATGGCAAATCGCTCGTGACCGAATCGGACAAAATTCTCTATCAGTCCAACGGCAGCGAGGCCAACAAGTTTTACAGGTGGAACAAGCTTTACTACCACTACTTAAGCGAGGTGCGCGCCGAGGGTCGCGTGCCGATGATGGGGCGCGCGACAAACATTGCTGGGCCATACGAGTATCGGCAGATCGGCCACGTCAAGAAGGGCGTAGATTACGAACCGAACCAAGGCGGCATCGTGCAGAGTGAGTCGGGCGAGTGGTGGTTCTTCACGCATCACGGCGCGGGCGATTGGTCGGGACGCAACGCGAGTTTGCTGCCGGTGACGTGGACGAACGGTTGGCCGATTATCGGCGAGCCGGGTGCGGACGGCATCGGCAACATGGTTTGGAAAGCGAATAAGCCGGTGAAAAATTCTCCGCGCGTCACGCCACAGACGGACGATGAATTTTCTTCGGCCACGCTGTCGCCGCAATGGGAATGGCATTACCAGCCGCGCGCGGAAAAGTGGTCACTGACAGAGAGCTCCGGATTTCTGCGGCTGCACGCGTTTAAGGGACTTCACGGGGATAATTTGTTGAAGGTCGGGAATGTCTTGACGCAAAGAACGTTTCGCGCGAGCACGAATGTCGTTACGGTGAAGCTGGACGTGACTGGCATGGCGGATGGCCAGAGCGCGGGGCTATTTCATTTCACAACAGCCGGTTACGCAGGCATCGGCGTGAGACAATCCAACGGCATCCGTTATTTGATTTACCGTTCTGGGCTCAAAGTGGAGCAGGGTGGCGTGGTCAGCGGTTCAAATGTCTGGCTGCGCTCGACGTGGGGACTAGATGGTGTCTGTCGGTTCTCCCGCAGTCTCGATGGTAATGTATTTGAGCCCGTCGGCGAACCGTATCAGATGAAATGGGCATCGTATCGCGGCGACCGCATCGGGCTGTTCAACTACAACAAAAACTCCGAAGCTGGTCATGTGGATGTGGACTGGTTTCACTACGAATTCAGCGGCCAAGCCAAGCCATGAAACGATTCCGAATACAACTGCTGTCGCTGGCTGCCATCACTGGCTGCATTCTTTTCGCCAGCTTGAAAACATTTGGCGCCGAGACGAATTACACTTTGGATTTGGGCGCAATGGTTCAGCCCGTGCCGGCTGGCTGCAAATTTTCGCAGCCGGGCTATTTCGTCTGGTGCGGCGCGCCGGTGCGGGGCAACGATGGCCGCTATCATCTATATTATTCCCGCTGGCCGGTGAAGGACGGCTTTCATCCGGGCTGGGTGATTCACTCCGAGATCGCTTACGCAGTCGCCAACCAGCCGCACGGGCCTTTCAAGTTTGTGAATGTGGCGTTACCCGCGCGCGGGACGAATGCGGCGACTGGTCGGAAATTTTGGGATGCCGACGTGACGCACAATCCGAACATCGTTTTGCGCAACGGCAAATATCTACTGTATTACGTCGGTAATTACGGCGATGGCAATTATCCCACGCATCGCAATCACCAGCGCATCGGCGTGGCCATCGCGGATAAACCGGAAGGCCCGTGGAGGCGATTTGACGCGCCGATTATTGACGTGAACCCGGACGCGACAGCATTTGATTCATTGTGTGTAGCCAATCCTGCGGTGGCCGTGCGTCCCGACGGCGGGCTGATTGTGATTTACAAGGCAGTGCCAATCTTGCCCGGCAAGGAGATAGGCGGGAACGTGCGTTACGGCTTGGCAGTGGCGGACAAACCGGATGGGCGTTACGTCAAGCAGCCGGGACACGTGTTCGAGGCCGAAGGCGCGGAGGCGAAGAAGCATTGGATGCTCGCGGAAGATCCTTACATTTGGTTCAGCCGGAAATACGGCAACCGCTACTACGCCGTCGCGCGGGACGTGGTCGGAAAATTCACCGGAGCTTCGGGCGGGCTGGCGATGTTCGAGTCGGCGGATGGTTTTCATTGGAACGCGGCAGCGAATCCCAAAGTGCTGGGTGCCCGATTCAACTGGGCCGACGGCACGATGAGCGACCAGAATGTCGAGCGCCCCGCGCTACTGTTCGATGGCGAAGAACCCGGCGCTTTGTTCGGCGCGACGGATGGTTATCAGAAGAATGGGCGCATCTCATTCAATGTTCAAATTCCACTAAAGTCAAAGTTGTAACCCTAATTCTAGTCATGCAATTTTTGATTGGTATTGTCGTGCTCGGTTTCCTTTTGCCTGTGTTGCCGGTCGCGGCACAGACAAATCACGCCGACGTCTTGCTGTTCACCTATTTCCGCAATAACGGCGTGGACGGCGTTCATCTCGCGATGACCACGAATGGCGTGGATTTTTTCGCGCTCAATGACGACAAAGCGATTTTCAAGCCGCCGCAGTGGCCGGGGCAAAATCTGACGCGCGACGCTTCGGTGCTTTATCATGACGGAAAGTTCCGCATGGTGTGGACTTCGGGATGGCAGGGGCGGATTTTTGGCTATGCCGAGTCTCAGGATCTTGTGCATTGGAGCGAGCCGCGCCAGGTGAAGTCGTTTCCTGATGACCTGCCCGCCGATGACCAGCCGGACAATGTCTGGGCGCCGGAAATTCACTTCGATCCGCTGAAGCAGGATTATTTCATCCTGTTCTCCAGCACCACGCCGCGCGAGCGCAACAATAGCGACGACAGCAACAACAACGGCAAGCGCGGTTCAAAATACGACAATCGGATTTACATCACCCGCACGAAGGATTTTCAGACGTGGAGTGCGGCGAAAGTTTTTTATCCCTGCGACTTCGCTTCAATTGATGCCGTGATGCGGCGCGATGAGGCGAATCACCGTTGGGTGATGGTGGTCAAATGTTCGCGTGACGAAAATCTGAAGCGGATGCCGGGCAGAAATCTTTGGCTGACGTTTGCAAACCTGGATTTGGATAACCCCAATTTCACACCGTTGGAAGGGCCGATTGCCGGCAACCATTCACCGATGTTCAGTAATCCCGAACCGCGCAAGGCGATGGCCGAAGGACCATCGTTGTTGTGGTTGGATGATCATTGGCTGCTTGCGTGGGATGAGCCCGGTGGTGGCCGTGTGCAGCTCGCAACCTCGCCGGATTTAAAAACGTGGACATACCTCAAGTCGGCGAAGTTTCCGCCGCTCGCCCAGCATGGCACGTTGTTTCTTGCGCCACGACCAGTTGTTGGCTGGCTGATGCAAACAAGCGCCACCAAAAAATAGTTATGACCTCGCGAAGCAAAATATTCATCCCGTTATGCCTGGCTGGTTGTTTGTTGTCGCTGTTGTCGCCGTGGGCGGGCGCGCAGGAGGACCGCAGGCCGGATTCCGGGCCGCCGGTCGTGCAGCCGATGGCTGGTGGCGGGCGCATTGATGGCAGGACTCCGGCGGAGCGGGCGGCGGCGCTGGTGCGCTACGCGGCGAAGCTGAAACCGAAGGATGAATTGTATCCGAAAGCTGCCGCGTCCGCCTACGCAGCGCGTCTGCTCTTAAATGTGGATACCAACTACGCGCTCACCAAGCTGGACGCCGCCGTGAGTTCGCGGTTGGAGATGGCGCGGAAGAAACTGGCGGGGAATCCGCTGAATCCGCCTGGGCTGGACCCATTCGACAAGGTAGTTTTGGTGCACACCTATTTCCTCGGCAAGGACAAGATTCCGCCAGCGACGGCGTTGAAAATTCGCGATTACTGCGAGCTTTACGCGCATAAAGTCTGGCGCGGCTACGGTGCGATGAATTACCGGTTGATGGAGGACGGCGCGGGCTTTCTTGCCGCCGAGGAATGGCCGGAACTGGTGGATGCGGACAAACTAAACGCAGATGAAATCAAGGCAGCCACGCGCGAAAGATTGTTCGGCTACTTCAATGAAATCTGCCGTCGCAACTTCGACGAATACGGCGCGCCGATTTATCTCGCGGTGGACCTGGACGCGGTAAAGATGCTCGCGGAGTTCACCCGCGATCCGGAAATGCGCAAGCGCGCTGCGCTCACGCTCGACGCGATGCTGGTCGACATTGCCTGCACTTGGAACCAAGGCTACAACGTCGGCTCGGCGTCGCGCGCGAAATATTGGTATTCCACCCAGACCAGTCCTGATTCGATGGGTTCAACGGCGGCTACGGCGTGGATTTATTTTGGGGCGAACCGTCCGGTGTCGGGCACGGACTGGTTTTGGATGGCTCCGCGCGGCAACTATGAATTGCCCGAGCCGATCGTCCGCGTCGCGCAGGAGCGCGCGCAGCAGTTCACGCATTTGTCGTCCGTGCCGGCTTCCGGCAACGCGCAGGTGCATCGCATGACTTTTCACACACCGAGTTACAGCCTCGCGAGCCAGTGGGATCACGCGCCGACGCCGACATCGGGGCTTTACAAGGAAGGCCGGCGCAACCTGCTCAAGTGGCTTTCGGACAAGCCGGTCTCGACGTTTTGCGTGTGCATGGAAAATCCGGCGCGTCCCTACCGCTTGCAGGAAAACCGCGCCAACAAACTCGGCTACGGCGAAAATCCGTTCAGCCAGTATCTCCAGCAGGAAGGCACGCTCATCGGCATTTATGCTGTGCCGACCAAATTTCCCTACTGGAAACTTTACGCGCCGTTTACCACGGGAGGTGCGATGGTAAAACGCATTGAACGCGACGGCTGGATTTTCTGCCACAACGGTTCGATGCTGATGGGCTTTTATACCGTCCAGCCCCACCGTTGGGGCAAAAAGCAGATGGAAGATTGCGATTTGCTCTGGTGCGACGCGCGCACGAATGGCTGGGTGCTGGAAACCGCGGAATTAAAACCGTTCGCCGGCGGCGGGGTGGGCGCAGAGTTGGACCGGTTTGCCGGCGCAGTCCTCGCGAAAACGAAAGTGGATTCCAATGGTCTCACTGCCGCGAATCCGTGTTTGCGCTACATGTCACTCACCGGCCACACGCTCGAACTGGCGTGGTTGCCGCACAAGGCGCGTTACGCCGGCCAATCGAAGGTGGACGGTGCGGTTGTGGATTATCCATCGTGGCCGGAATTGAAAAATCCATGGGTGTTCCAACAGACGAACAGCCCGAACCTCACCGTCACCATCGGAGGTGAAAAGCTGGAATACAATTTTGCCAATTGGACGCGCACACTTTCCAAACAACCATGAAAATCAACATCATCTTTTTTACATTGCTTCTCACCGCTCTGAAGCCAGTCGCTCTACTTGCCGGCGAACTTACATTCAGCGATCCGGCGAACGTCCCACCGCCACCGCCCGATTCGGTAGGTTTCGCCAATCGCGCGCCCGACCTTGACGCGCTTCCCGGTTTTCAAAAACCACCGCCTGGGTTCGGCACGGTGCCGTTCTACTGGTGGCTCGGTGATCCGTTGACCAAGGAGAGACTTGGCTGGGAGTTGAATCAGATGCGCGGCATGGGAGTTTCCGGCTTTCAGATCAATTACGCGCACTCTGACCAGGGTGGCCACAGCTACGGACTTACATATCCGAGTGATCCGCCGCTGTTTACCGAGGACTGGTGGAATCTCGCTGGCTGGTTCATGCAGGAGGCGAAGAAGCAGGACGCGGGCATGAGCCTGAGCGATTACACGCTCGGTTTCGGCCAGGGCTGGTGCGTGGATGAAATTTTGCGCGAGCATCCCGAAGTGCGCGGCATGCAACTCCACATGGACCAGGACGGCAAGGTCAGTGCCGAGACCGTGCCGTGGTCGTTGAACCCAATGCACCCAATGGCCGGCAAATGGTATGCGGAGAAATTCTTCGGCCAGTTCGAAAGGCGCTTTCCCGGCGAAGGCGGCAAGGGATTGAATTTCTTTTTTTCCGACGAATTACAGTTCGGCGTCAAGGGCTGGCTCTGGTCAAAGGAATTTCCCGGTGAATTCAAGAAGCGCAAAGGCTACGACATCACGCCGGAACTGCCCGCATTGTTCAAGGACATCGGACCGCGCACACCGAAAATCCGGCTCGATTACAGCGACGTGATGGTGGCATTGAGCGAGGAGGGATTCTTCAAGCCGGTCTTTGACTGGCACCAGCAGCGCGGGATGATCATGGGCTGCGACCACGGCGGGCGCGGGCGAAACGTCATCGAGTTCGGCGACTATTTTCGAACGCAACGCTGGAACCAGGGGCCGGGCGCGGACCAGCCGAATCTCGGCAAGGATCTCATCAAGGCCAAGGTCGCGACGTCCATTGCGCATCTTTACGAACGTCCGCGCGTGTGGCTCGAAGGTTTTTATGGCAGCGGCTGGGGCACGACCTCGGCGGGATTTGTGGACGCGACGTTGCATGACTTTGTGATGGGATACAATTTGCTCGGCATCCACGGCATGTATTACTCCACGCACGGTGGGTGGTGGGAATGGGCTGCGCCGGACAACACCTTCCGCATGCCCTACTGGCCATACTACCGCGGCTTCTTCGATTGCGTGCAGCGGCTCGGCTATCTGCTGAGTCAGGGCTGCCACCGCTGTGACGTGGCAATTCTCTATCCCGTGGCCGCCAAGGAATCCGGCATGGACGGCGACGCCGCAGTGAAAGCCGCGTTCGCCACGGCGGAAAATCTATACGGCGCGGGAATTGATTTTGACTTCATGGATTTTGAATCGCTCGCCCGTGCTCAGTCCACGAAAGCAGAATTGCAGGTGAGCGGCGAAAGTTACCGTGCGCTCGTCATTCCCTCCATGAAAGCGGTTCGCTTTTCCACGTTGCAAAAGGCGGTGGAATTTCAGCGGGCCGGCGGACTGGCCATCATGCTCGGCGCTTTGCCCGAGGCCAGCGACCGCATCGGACGCAATGATCCTGGGCTTGATGCACTGGTCGCGGAGTTGAAGACGCGCGTCGCGCAGCCCGAGCAGGTCCGGGCGCTGGTTGAGAAATCCTTCCCGCGTGATTACACCGGGCCAGGCATCGTGCAGCATCGCAAAATTGGCCCGCGCGAGGTCTATGCGATTTACAACGCACCGAAAGACGCCGCGTGTGCTTTCCGCGCCACTGGCAAAGTGGAGCTGTGGGATCCATGGAACGGCACCGCCCGTCCGCTGGAAATCAAATCGCAGCGCGACGGCATCACCGAGCTCGCACTGCCGCTGACCGAGAAGGAAATTCAACTGGTTGTTTTCTCACCAGGCGAACCGCAATTTGCCACCCAATCGGCAATCGGCAATCGGCAGTCGGCCATTCCTTTGGGCGGCGACTGGGAATTCGAATTGCAGCCGACACTCGACAACCGGTTCGGCGATTTCCGGTGGCCGCCGACGCCGACCAAGATCGGCGCGGAGATACGCCAGCTTTGGTATTGCGAAGGTGACAACACCAACGACCCGTGGCGTAAAGTCACCAGCTCGTTTGGCCCGCAGTTTCTCCAGTCCGCCAGCATGACACCCGGAGCGGATGCCAAACCGTATGAATTCTCCTGGCGCTGGGGGGTTGAAAATGACCCTGGCCATCAGGGTTATCACGGCTTGAAGGCGGAGGTGCATGACGAGTTCATTGTCGTCGGCAAAGCCAAAACCAATGCGAAGCACATGCCCAATGTCGTCAGCTACGAGGCTAATGGTGAATCGTTTTTTTCAACGACGGTCACCGCGCCGCGCAACATGACCGGCTATGCGCTCGTGGGATCGTTGAAGCCGGCGAAAGTCTGGCTCAACGGTGAAGTGGTCACCGGCGGCATTTTGAATCTGAAAGCCGGCGCCAACCCGCTGAAGCTCGAATATTCAAAACCCGGCCGCGCCTACTTCGTGGTGTCCGGCACGCCTGATGGGCCGCCGAAGCCGGAAGAAACTGTGCTGGAAAATGGCCAACCGAAATTCAAACCAAGTAATCTCGCAATGACCTGGTGGACGAACGCGAATGTGCTGCCGTTCGATGTGCGCGCGAAAGAAAACAATCCGGTTGGCTGGTATCGCTTTCAATCGCCGCCCGGGCTGCGGTCATTCACGCTAAGCGCCCGTGGCAAGGTCCAAGCCTGGGCAGATGGAAAACTGCTCTCAGGCACGAATCGTTTCGTGGTGGCGAATCCCGCTGCCAAGCCCGCGACCGTTTTGCTGCGCATCGAGCAGGAACGCGGCTGCTACGGCGGCGCGGCTTTGTTGGAACCGATTCAACTCGATTGTGGAGTGGGCGAAATCGCGCCGGGGGACTGGTCGCAGAATGAAGGATTGGCATGTTATTCCGGCGGTGCGTGGTATCGAAAGGCCGTGACGCTTCCGGCCGCGAAGCAAGTGACGTTGGATTTGGGCGATCTGGTTTCATCTGCCGAAGTGCGGGTCAACGGCCAGTCCGGCGGCGTCCGCGTCGCGCCGCCGTGGACTTTTGACATCACTGAATTTGCGCGTCCCGGCGAAAACCGAATTGAAGTCTTCGTCTGCAACACGCTGGCAAATCATTACCTCACGGTTCCGACACAGTATCGCGGCTCGACCGTTTCTGGTTTGCTCGGCCCGGTGCGAATGGTCATTGAAAAGAAATCGGAGTAAATCTATGCGAAGAAACTTTGTAGTGATGTTTGTCGCGCTTATTGGAATATTTTCGGGACAGGCAGAGGGCCTGTTGCTCTGGTATGTGCAGCCAGCGAGGAACTGGCTGGAAGCGCTGCCCATTGGCAACGGCAGTCTCGGAGGCATGATTTTTGGCGGCACAACAAATGAACGTGTGCAGTTCAACGAGCAAACCCTTTGGCTCGGCAGCGAGACCGAGATGGGCAGCTACCAGCCGTTTGGTGACGTATTGGTTCAGTGGGCCCACGCCGGGCCGACAAATTATCGCCGGACGTTGGATTTGGCCGACGCGATTCATCGCGTGAGTTATCGCGATGGCGGCGTGGCGTTTCAACGTGAGGCATTTTCGAGTTTTCCCGATCAAGTGATGGTCGATCGCTTCACGGCGGACCAACCGGGAAATTATTCCGGCACCATCCGGCTCACGGACATGCACCGGGGGCGGATCACGGCGGCGGGAAACAAAATTACTTCCGTCGGCACGCTGACGAATGGATTGAATTACGAGGCGCAACTGCTGGTCTTGAATGATGGCGGCACGCTGGCGGTGTCCGGAAATGAAATCGTTGTCAGCAAGGCAAACCGCGTGACGTTGCTGCTCGCAGCGGGAACTTCATTTGCCAATGACCCGATGAATAACTGGCGCGGCGAGCCTCCGCATCAGCGCGTGACACAGCGGTTGGACGCGGCGGCAAAAAAATCCTTTGACGAGTTGCGCGCGGCGCATATCGCGGATTACCAGAAAATCTTTTCGCGCGTGAGCCTGAATCTTGGCGCCGGGAAAGTTGATTTACCGACGGATGTCCGGCTGGCCGCGCGGAAAGGAAACAGTTCCGATCCGGCGTTCGAGGCGTTGCTCTTTCAATATGGGCGCTATCTGCTGATCAGCAGTTCGCGTGCAGGCGGGCTGCCGGCGAATTTGCAGGGCATTTGGAATCAAGACCTCAAGCCCGCGTGGTATTCGGGCTACACGTCCGACATCAATATCGAGATGAATTACTGGCTCGCCGAGCCGACGGGGCTGGCCGAATGCACGCCGCCGCTGTTTGCATGGCTGCACAATCTCGCGGTGACGAGCAAGCGCACGGCTGACCCTCGGATTCAGGCGCAGCGCGGCTGGTTTAATTACAGCACCATCAATCCAATGGGCGGCGGCTCGAAATGGGGCGTCCACAAACCCGGCAGCGCCTGGCTAGCGCAGCATTTGTGGGAACATTATGCGTTTACCGGTGATACCAATTTTCTGCGCACCGTCGCTTATCCGGCGATGAAGGACGTCGTGGGGTTTTGGGAAAGCGAATTGGTGGCCAATGCCAGCGGCAAATTGGTTTCGCCCGGTGGTTGGTCGCCCGAGCATGGGCCGGTGTTGAAGAATGGCAAAATTGTGATCCAAGAAGGAGACCGCACGCCGCATTCGGGTGTGAGCTACGACCAAGAAATTGTCTGGGACTTGTTTAATAATTTTGTCGAGGCATCCGCCGTGCTCGGAGTGGACCCGGCATACCGCGTAAAAATAATTTCACTGCGCGACCAACTGTTCGTGCCGAAAATTGGCCGGTGGGGTCAACTTCAAGAATGGCAGGAAGACGTGGACGACTCGAAGGATCATCATCGGCACACGTCCCATTTGTTCGCCGTGCATCCGGGACGGCAGATCAGCCCGCTTACCACTCCGGAACTGGCCCAGGCCGCGAAAACCACGCTAAACGCACGCGGCGACGGCGGCACGGGTTGGAGTAAGGCATGGAAGATTTGCTTCTGGGCGCGCCTCGGTGATGGCGACCGCGCGCACAAACTGCTCGACGAGTTGCTGACGCCCGTCCCCGTCAGCAGAACCGGAATGGGGAGCACCGGTGGCGGAATTTATCCGAACCTGTTGGATGCCTGTCCGCCGTTTCAGATTGACGGCAACTTCGGTCTGGTGGCGGGCATGACCGAAATGCTGATGCAAAGCCATTTGACACAAAACGGAAAGCAATTCATTCAACTTTTGCCCGCGCTGCCGTTGTCGTGGCCGGACGGCGAAGTGAAAGGCTTGCGTGCGCGTGGAGGCTTCGTGGTGGATATGGATTGGAAAAGTGGAAAGCTCGTGGCGTCAAAAATTTTTTCGTTGAACGGAACGCCGTGTGGGGTTCGTTACGGCAACAACCTTCGTGAATTGAAAATCGGCAAGGGGGAAACATTCATCTGGAAATGAAACTGCCTTTGACGAGACTTGCATTCGCTTTTTTGCTGGCCGCCTCAATCTCGCAGGCGGCGGAGCAGAAGATTTATCGCATCCTGCCGGTGGGCGATTCCATCACCGAAGGCGGAAAAACTTTTTCCAACTATCGTTATCCGCTATGGGAAAAACTGCACGCGGCCGGCTATCTGGTGGAATTTGTCGGATCGCGTAGCAGCGAATCGCGTGTCGGGCCGTTGGTGCATGAAGGTCACGGCGGAAAAAATGCGGAGTTTCTGGCGGGAGCAGTGGGCGAATATTTTCGCACGAACACGGCGGACGTCGTTTTGATTCACGCCGGTCACAACCACACGAACACCGAAGCGCCCGTGCCCGGCATCCTGGCGGCGACGGAAAAAATGATTCGCGCGGCGCGGGCCGCAAATCCTAAAATCATCGTGCTCGTGGCGCAGGTTATTCCGAGCGGCAAACTGCCAAAGTATGAATACATTCCCGAACTCAACAATGCACTTGCCCAGTTCGCTTTGCGGTTGGATACCGCGGAGTCGCCGGTGAAGATTGTGAACCAAGCCGAAGACTTCGACTGGCGCACGGATACAATAGACGACCACGTTCATCCCAACACGCGCGGCGCAGAGAAGATGGCGGCGAAGTGGTTCGCGGCGCTGACAAACGTGATAGCTGCGCCGGCGCAGACGTTTCATCCGAAAATCATCGAATACAAAAAGACCGGTCACGCCGTGCTCTTGCCACACGGTTTTTCGCCGACGAATTCCGCGAGCAAGCCGCGTCCAGCGATTGCATTTTTCTTCGGTGGCGGCTGGACCTCGGAGACGCCAATTTTGTTTTATCCCGAATGCGCGCACTTCGCGGCTAAGGGATTCGTCGAGCTGGAACCCGTAGCAAGTGCATTTTAACCGCGTGGCCGACTGGGCAATTCGCGCGACCCCAGGCGGCAGCAGGAACTCGGGACATCGCAGATGGAACTTCGCACCTTGCTGCCCAGCAGGGTGTGTGACTGGTGCGTCTGTAAAAACAGTCATCTTCCACAAAAGCGGCGCGCGCATTTTCTAAAAATATTTGCGCAAAGTTGTCTATTTCCTTTTGCCCGGGTGTGTCATAGTCATCAGCATAATCGTCCCATTGAATGCACCTGTTGAGCTTGCTTTGGGTTGATGCCTTAAGATGCGAAGCATGAACCATCATTCCGTTAAACCCGGTGTAAAGACGGCACACACCATTCGCTATATTGCGAAAATTGGGACAGTTGACGGTTAGTATGACCCATTCACGACGATACAAAATTTTACCACAAACACCTTAAAAATATTAACCGAAAAACCAAACCAGACTAAACGTATGAAACAGATCAATAACAATTTGGCTAAAGCATTTGTGCTGGCCCTTTGCGCCATAAGCCTTTCAACCGCTACAAGGGCCGCAGATTTCACCTGGGATGCCAATGGTGCCACCGCCGGCGTCGGCGGCACCGGCAACTGGACCGGCGGCAATACCTGGCGAACCAACGGTGATACAGGCGGGCTGGGGCCGTGGTCCGACGGCAGCACCGCGCGCTTCAGCGCCAGTTCCACCATCACGCTGAACGGAAACGTGCTGACCACGGCCAGCACCAACGCGGGTGGCAGCGCCACCATCCAAATCGTCGGTTCGGGCGGCAACACCATTGATTTCGGCGCTGGTGGTTTTATTGTTTCCGGCGGCAACTCGGGCAACTTGAGAAGCTCGGCCAATTTGAAGGGCGCGGTGACACTGGTTGCCACGTCCGGCACTCTGGCGAATACCGCCGCTATCTGGCTCAAGGCCAACAACACCACGCTCACCTCCGTGACCTGTTCCGGCATTTCTGGCGGCACAATGGTTATTGACGATGCGGGCGCGCTAGGCCCCGCCGCATCTTCCTCACTGATGATTACGAATGGCATCGTCCTCAACTTGGGCGCGCTGACCTCTGAAACTATCGGTGCCACGCCGGGCGGCAACACGGGGATCAGCGTCAACGCCGTGCCGACAACCCTCGGTGGCGGCTACATCCGCGCCCGCACCGGAGCCTGCACATGGAATGGACCCATCAGTTTAACTGCCAACGGCTCCGGGTTCATCACGCGCGCATTGACCGGCGTGAGCCTGACTTTGGCGAGCACCGCCACGGTCAATCTCAACACAAACACTTTGGGTTTGAATGTTGATTCCGCCAGTTCGGGCGTCACGATCAACAGCGTTATCTCCGGCACCGGTGGAATTTCCACCGTGACGGTCACGAGCGGCGCAAATGGCGCGGGCATCACCACGCTTGGCGCAGCAAACACATTCAGTGGTCGTGCGCTGGTCTCGCAAAATCTCGGCACGCTGGCTTTGAACAATGTGAATGCGTTACAGAATGCCACGTTGGACACCGGGTTAACTGGTTCGCAGTCCGTCACGTTCATCGTTGCGGGTAACAACACCTACAACCTCGGCGCGTTGCAAGGAACGAACAATCTGGCAATCGGGGGCAACACCATCAGCGTAGGCACCAAGGCGGTGGATACGACTTTTGGCGGGGGAATCAGCGGCAACGGTGGCAGTCTCACCAAAGTGGGTAATAACAAATTGACGATCACCGGAGTAAGCTCTTATACCGGTCCCACCGTTGTGAATGGCGGCAAGTTGGCTCTGCCTTTGCCTCAGGGCAGCAGCGGTCTGACTCTAGCCAATGGCACTACCTTTAATGCGACGACGACCAACAGTCCTTGGTATATGGCTTCCGCAGCGATTACCAATGCGACCATGGGTTTCAACTACGGCTCCTGGACAATCAATGGCTACACTAACGCGGTCTATTACGTGACGAATCTCGCGGCGAGCGGTTCCATTACATGCAATATTTCCGGCACTAGTTTCCCGGTGACCAACCTGACGTTGCTCACCTATGGCGCCAAGACCGGCGGCGGTTCATTCGTCCTGAATTCCAACACGCTTCCGGCAGGCATGGCCGCAACTTTGCTTGACACTGGTTCAAGCATCGAGTTGCAAATCTCCTCAGCCTCGATTCAAAACCTGGTCTGGTCCGGCGGCGACGGCAACTGGCAAACCAATGGCGGCTTGAATTGGAACAATGGTACTGCAACTTATCTTGAATACCCCTCCGGCTTGAACGATTTGGTGACTTTCAACGATGGTTCCAGCGGCACGGTCAACATCAACTCGCAAGTCAATCCTTCCAGCACCACGGTCAGCATTTCTGCGTCCGGCTTCTACACATTTCAAGGGCCCGGCAGCATCGGTGGCACGAATGGTATTGCATTCACCAGCGGTGGTGGCACCTTGACGATCAACAACAGTAACAATTTCACCGGGCCGGTTTCGATTTCGGGCGTAGGTGGTTCGGCAGTCCTGTATGTGGGCAACTCATACGCGTTGGGCGCAACCACTGGCAATGTGACAGTGAACAGTCCGACCAACACACTGTCAATTGGCGTGCCTGGTGGGTCAGGTATCGCTGTCAACAATAAGACCGTGATCATCAATGGTGCAGGGCTGGGGGGCAACAAAGGCGCGTTGCGCGGCGCGCAAGTGGCCAGTGGAGAGAACATTTGGGCGGGGCCAGTCATTATTGGCTCAAACAATTCGCGCATTGGTGCAGATAACAACGGCAACCTGACGGTTTCCGGCAACATCACTGATAATGGCGCGGGTTATGCAATTACTTTCCGGCCAGGACAGAACGCCACGGTGACGGTTTCCGGCACGGGCAACAGTTGGGGTGGAACCACCACTCTCTTTGGTGATTCTGGTGGTGGCAGCCTGGTCAAATTGGGTGCTAACAATGCCTTTCCGGTTACCAACGGGTTGGCCGTCGGTAACTGCACGTTTGATTTGAGCGGATTTAATCAATCTGCCCCTTCGCTGAGCTTTAGCACGGGTGGAACAGCACCCACCATTTTGACTGACTCCGGCCCTCCCGCCACCCTCACGGTGAATGCCACGAACGGCACCTCGTCATTCCCCGGCGATGTCACCGGCAGCCTTTCGCTGACCAAGAACGGCAGCAACACGATGACACTGAACGGGGTCAACTTGACTTACACCGGCGCGACGACGGTGAACCAAGGCCAGCTGAATCTCTGGGGAACAGCCACCATGGCCTCATCCATCGTCGTGAATGGAGGTGCAGCCCTCGCCATGACCAACAGCACCACCGGCGCGTTGACATTAAGTGCAAACTCGACGTTGAGCCTCGCCGCCGGCACGCCGATTACAGTCGGTTCATTGGTTGCGTCCACTGCTCCTGTTAACATCAGCTTTACGGTTGCGCCTTCCCTTGGTTCTGACATCTTGCTGGTGACATCCACCAGCCCCATCACCGGCAGCGCCGCCAACTTTCAAGTGTCCGGGGCGCGGAGTGGAATCTTTTACATTACCAACTCCAATACAGAATTGCACTATGTTGTCCCGGCAACCGCTGCTTTGGTGACCTGGAAGGGTAACGATTCCTTCAATCCGACGATTTGGGATATTACGACCACTACGAACTGGAGCTATGCCGCTAACCCCAGCGTGTTTTATACCGGTGATGTAGCCGTATTTGATGATACGGCTGCTTCCGGCGCGGTGGTTATTAAAACCGGCGGCGTGGCGCCGGGCGGTGTCATCTTCAGCAACAATTCGCTGTCATACACGCTTTCAGGTGCAGCCATCAACGGCTCGACCGCCTTGGTCAAGAGCGGCGCGGGCGCTGTGTATTTGAACAGCGCGAACAATTACACGGGCGGAACGTTCGTCAGCAACGGCGTTGTCTTCTTCGCCGCAGATGCCAGCTTTGGCCCGACGAACGCGGTTGCGACGACCAGCATCGTGCTGGACGGCGGCGGCATCGCCCTGACCGGCGCGAATCTTAATCTTAACGCCAATCGCGGTATCGCGGTTGGATCTTCAGGAGGTTCCATTTCCAATGCCGTCGTGGGCGCCGGCAACCTTGGTTACTCTGGCATCATAACGGGTTCTGGTATTTTGACCATTGGCTCCGCAGATTTCGCGGGTGTCATCCTGAACGGACAAAACACCTATAGTGGCGGCAGTGTCTTGATGGGATCCTCCAGCGCGACGATTTACAGCATGGCCAATTCCATCGGCACGCCCGGCAGCCTGGTCAGCGGCACGTTTGGCACCGGCCCCATTACTTTTAATGGCACCGCTATGCGAAGCACCGTGAGCTTCGACACAACTATTGGCAACAACATCATCTTTGCCGCTGATGCCACGTTCCCCACCTTGGCCAATGAGAAATCACTGACTTTCACTGGTCCGGTCACCATCACCAACAGCAGCCGCACGCTCACGGTCAATATTGGCACCACCGTAGCCGGCAAATCGCTGACCTTCGCAGGGGTAGTCGGCGATTCTGGCAAAGGCTATGGATTGACCAAGGCGGGCACAGGCTTGTTGATTCTCTCTGAGACCAACACTTACACCGGCAATACGACCGTCAGCGGCGGCACACTGGAACTTGCCGTTGCAAGCCTGGCAACCAATTCAACCGTGACCGTGGCGAGTGGCGCCAAGCTGCAGTTGGACTTCAGCGGTGTGACCAATCGGATCGCCGCGCTGGTGTTGAACGGAGTTAGTCAGGCGGCGGGCGTGTATGACTCGACGAGTGGCGCTCCGTTCATCACCGGTACCGGTGCTTTGCATGTGGTGGTGTCAGCTCCGCCAACGATGACCTTTACAAATACCGGGGGCAACTTGCAAATCACCTTCACCGGCGGCACCTTGCAGGCACAGACGAATTCGCTCTCGACCGGCCTCGGCACAAACTGGGTGGATTATACCGGCAGCAGTCCCGTGACTGTCCCGATCAATCCATCGAACCCAAGTGTGTTTTTCCGGGTGAAGCAGTGATGTTTGCCCCGGGCTGGGTGGGCAGAGACGCTTTTGGGTTGGCGTCTCCGCCATAACCCGGAAAGAATTTATGAAAACAGAAATTTATAATGCGGAACAAAGAAAAAACGGGTTCACCTTGATTGAATTGCTGGTGGTGATTGCCATCATCGCCATCCTGGCAGCGATGCTGCTGCCCGCGCTGGCGAGCGCCAAGGAACGCGCCAAGCGCATCGGCAGCCTGAACAACATCAAGCAGACGACGCTTGCCTCATTGATGGACGCCAACGATAACCAGGAGAAGTTTTCCAGCGATGGTCAGGACGCGCCGTATTACATTGGGGCTGCCTTTCGCGAAAACATGATTTCTAGTTACAAGATCAAACGCGAGTCATTCTACTGTCCCTCCAATCCCGACTGGAACAAGGCTGACAATACTTTCTGGTATTTTCAGAGCGGCAGCAACACGAACGACCCGTCGGTCATCGGCTACAACTATTATTGCGGCTGGCAACCCTATAATGACGTCGCCAATGTCGGCACTTACTATCCGAACAATGGTCTGCTGCCCGGGGGCGATAATATGCGCGCCCATCTTCCGGCTTTTGCGATGAAGACCACCGACCGCCCTTATTACAAGATTCTCTGGACGGATTTGTGCCGGCGTTACAATGGTGACTGGATGCGCGGCTCCGACTTCAACGCACGCGGCGTGAATCATATGCAAAAGGGCGTGCCTGCTGGTGAGAACGAAGGATACATTGACGGCCACGGTGAATGGGCAAATTTCAGCAAGTATTCCAGCGGACCGAAGATGGACTGGAACGGGCTGGAAATATATTTTTACGGCGGTGGAATGTGAGTTTTGTTTCGCCATGAACCGATGACATTTAACAAGCAATCCGCCCGCTGGCTCCTTCTGCTGGCGGGTGTTTTGTTTCTGGCCGGCACTGGCGCACACGGCCAGACGCAGGACATTGATCCGGCGAGCGACCCAAACGTGCAACCCTACGCGGGCACACCGGTGAGCGGCTACGTTCTCGCGTGGTCGGATGAGTTCAACACTAATGCGGTGGACAGGAAAAAATGGACATTTCGCACCGGAGCCCGTCTGTGGAGCTACCAGCAGCCGCAGAACAACGCGGTCTCGAACGGCCTCTACAACATCCTGCTGAAGAAAGAAACCGGCGGCACGAGCAGTTATACCGCCGGCGGCATCATCAGCGCGAAACTGTTTCACTATGGCTATTACGAGACGCGGATGAAAGTGCCGCCCGGCCGCGGCTGGCATACTTCGTTTTGGATGATGAAAAACATCCTGACTTCAAACGACACGGCTCAGGTAGAACTCGACGCGCTCGAAAACGATTCCATCACCCTCACCAGCTACGGCATCAACAACCATCGCTGGCTGCCGTTGCCAACTTATACCTGGGGCGGCAAGGCCGTCATTACGCCGTCGCTGGCAGCTGATTTCCACGTCATTGGGTGCGAATACACCACCAACACCGTGAAATATTTTTTCGACGGCGTGCTCCAGCAGACGGTCGCCACCACCAACTTTACTCCGGCCGATGTGAACATCTGGCTGACTTCGGTGGCCGCGAATCTGGGCGGCACGACCAACGTGGACGATTCGCAACTTCCCGCCGCTGCGCAATACGACTACGCGCGCTTCTTCATCCTCGGCCCGACCAGCAGCATAGCCATCACGACCCCGAGTTTTTGGGGCGCAACACTCCTGGACACCAACACCGCGCTGCGCGTCTCGGCCCACGTCACCACGAGCGACACGAATTATCCGGCCTCCGTCACGTGGTCAAAAATTTCCGGGCCGGGTATCGTTGCTTTTGCCAACGCATCCAACGCGGACACGACGGCAACTTTTTCCACGAATGGCAGCTATGTTCTGCAATGCCAGGCCGTTGTGCTGACCAGCACGAACACGGATTCCGTCAGCGTGGCCGTAAAAGCGCCGCTCGCGCTCGCGTTGCGGCAGGGTGTCGGCGGCTACACGCACGTCGCGACGTTCATCCGCGGCGACAGCGTGAATTGGAACTCCGGCGCGCGCGACCAGTTCATCGTCGGACGCTGGAACGGGCTGGGCATGAGGTCGCTGTTTTCGTTCGACCTTTCCTCGCTTGATCCGAACGCCGTTTTTCAAAGCGTGACGCTCGATGTCTGGACCGACGACTCGGGCGGAACGGGCAGTGTCGGTGCGGTAGAACTCCGCAAACTCAATGCGACGCCCACCGAAGGCACGGGCGACGGCAGCAGCGCCAGCAATGGCTCAGGCACGGGCGCGACGTGGCTTTCGCGCACCGGCGGCACGAACGTCAGCGACCTGTGGACGAACGCGGGCGGAGATTTTGCGACAAACGTTTTGTCGAGCATCTCGGGCTACGACGCGACAGTGGCGAATGTGCAGAAAACATTTCCATCATCCGCCGCGTTCGTGGCGGCGGCGCAAACGGCGTTCAATGCAGGGCAACCGTTCAACCTGCTGATGATTTCGCCCGACACCGAGAGCGGCGCGAACAATTACATCAGCCGCATAAACTCGGACGACAACGCGACGGTTGAGCAGCGCCCGCGGCTCACGCTCACTTTCACGGGCAACTTCGCGCCCAGCGTTACGCCGGGCAACACATTCGTCACGCTGACCAATGTGCCGATGCCGCTTGGCGGCGTGGTGAGCAATTCAACTTCGCGCGTGTGGAGCAAAGTAACTGGATCGGGCACGGTGACATTCGGCAACACGACAAATCCCGCGACCACCGCGACCTTCAGCGCGCCGGGAAATTATTCACTGCGCCTCACCGCGAGCAACGCGCTGGCGCAAGTCTCGCGCGACTTGGCAGTGACCGTGGTGGCGTCGCCGCCGCAGCTTGGCTCGCCGTTGCTGGCGAGCTACCGCTTTCAATTTCAAATACCCGGCTCAACCGGTGTGAACTACACCGTGCAGGCCAGCACAAACATGACGACTTGGACGAATTTGTTCTCCACAAATCCAGCGGCGCTACCGTTTACCTGGTCCGACTTCGGTAATACCAATTCCCCGCGCCGGTTTTATCGCGTGCTGCTCGGGCCGTGAAAACGATTCGCACAGCAACCCCACGTCAGCGTTGCTGACTTTCGCGGCGGAATTTTAGCGGGGTCTTTTCAAAATGCTTGCGGAAGATGGCAGAAAGATAAGCCTGCGAGCCGAAGCCGGATTTTTCGGCAATCTCGGGCATGGGCAGATTGGTGTCGGCGATCAACTGGCGCGCGCGGTCCAGTTGATAGCGGCGCAATTCCTCGGCGGGCGTGCGCTGCAATATTTCTAAAAATTTCCGCTCCAACGCCCGACGTGAAACCCCGGCATGCCTCGCCACTTCATTCACGCGCACGGGCAGCGTGGCCTGTTGGCGGATGTAGCTCAAGGCTTTCACTAGCGCCGGATCGCGCACGGCCAGCGTGTCGGTGGATTGCCGTGCGACGATGCTCAACGGCGCGATGAGGTGTGGTGTCTTCGGCGACTTTTTCCCGCGCATCAATTCATCGAGCAGTTTTGCGGCTTGAAACCCGATGGTGTCCGCCGCTGCGCGCACACCCGAAATTGGAATCTCCGTGGCCTCGCACATCACTTCATCGTAGGACTGGCTTAATACAGCGACTTCTTCCGGCACCTGCAAGCCCACTTGCTGGCAGGCAAAAATAATTTCCCGCGCTCCGCTCGCGTTCCAGCACAGAATTGCCACGGGTTTGGACAAATTTTTTAGCCAGGCACCAAGCTTTTTCAAATCCAGCCGCCAATCCGGTTCGGCACCGGCCTGCGGCTTGGCGGTGAAGATCGAAATATCCCCGCCGCTATCAACCACTCTGCGTGTGAACGCTTCCTGATACGTGCTCACATACCCCACGCCCTCCATCCGGAAGTAAGCGAAGTGACGGAAGCCGCGTTCCTTAAAGTGGTCCACCGCTAGTTGCGCTGAGGCTTCGAGGTTAGTGTTGACGCGCGGATAATTTGCCCCAGCGATTTCGATGCTGGAGACGTTCACGACAGGGATTTTTTTGGTACGCAGCTCTCCCGCCATTCGCGGTGTGGAGATGCGGGCAATGACGCCGTCGCAGTTCCATCTGGGGGGCAGTTGCAAATGCTCCTCCAGCCCGCGCGCCTCCACAAAAATCTGCCAGCGTTTATGTGTGCGCGTGTAGCTGGTGACCCCGGCAACAATGGCGCGCCCCCAAGTCGTGGAAGTGTCCACGAGGATCGCCACACGCGGGATCGCGTGCGGATAGCGAGGCCGGATTGGTTGGGTCGGGGGTTGCATGAGTGCGGCAGAATTATGACACGATGCCGTTCCTGACGCCAATTCTAAAATTTCTTCCGCATTTGTCTGTATTCTCCGTCGCAGATTTCCCCGATGTTGTTGTCAGTCCAGCTCACAACCTTGCGCCTGCGTCATTTGTGGAGCACGCGACTGGTTTTGGGAAATCATAATGGGTTGTGCTTTCCCGGGGTGAGGCGGGAGGCGTCAGGGGTGGCGTTTCCCGCCCAAAATACAGAATGCAATAGAAATGGCGTTGCCAATGTGGCTATCATTTGTGTAGCAATGTGGCGGGCGCGGTTGATGTCGTGGAGCGCGGCGGGTAGCGCAGCGCCACGCCGCCTTTTGGCGTAATGCGGCTATCAATATTTGAATGAAAATCGAAGCACCAATGCGTGAGACGCGCGAATTACGCCAGCAAATAATTTTCGCCGACGTCGCCGTCATCGGCGGCGGTTTGGCGGGTGTGTGCGCGGCCATCACGGCGGCGCGGGCGGGCAGCAAGGTCGTGCTGGTGCAGGATCGTCCGGTATTGGGCGGCAATGCGTCGAGTGAAGTGCGTTTGTGGATTCTGGGCGCGACCTCGCATATGGGCAACAACAACCGCTGGGCGCGCGAGGGGGGCTTAATCGACGAACTCCTCGTGGAAAACGCATACCGTAATCCCGAGGGCAACCCGCTCATTCTCGACACCATTATTTTGGAAATGGTCGTCAACGAGCCAAACATCACGCTACTGCTCAACACCGCCGTTAACAATTTGGAAAAATCCGATGCGGACACCATCGAGTCTGTCCGGGCGTTCTGCTCGCAGAACTCGACCACCTACGAAATCACCGCGCCGGTTTTCGTGGACGCCAGCGGCGATGGCATCGTCGGTTTTCTGGCCGGGGCGGCGTTCCGCATCGGGGCAGAGGCGCGCTCGGAATTCGGCGAACATTTCGCTCCGGACAAAGCCACTCAGGAATTGCTCGGCCATACCATTTATTTCTACTCGAAAGACACGGGGCGGCCGGTGAAATTTATCCCGCCAAGCTTCGCATTGCGGGACATCACCAGGATTCCGCGCTGGCGCGACATCAAATTCAACGACACCGGCTGCCGCCTCTGGTGGCTGGAATGGGGCGGCGCGCTCGACACGATTCATGACAGTGAAAAGATCAAGTGGGAGCTCTGGAAGGTCGCTTACGGCGTTTGGAATCATATCAAGAACTCCGGTCTATTTCCTGAAGCCGAGACGCTGACACTGGAATGGGTGGGCACGATTCCCGGCAAGCGGGAGAGCCGCCGCTTTGAGGGCGACATGATGATCACGCAGCCGGATTTGGTGGAGCAACGTCGCCACACTGACGCGGTTTCCTTTGGCGGTTGGGCGATTGACCTGCATCCCAGCGATGGCGTGTTCAGCGCGCAGCCCGGCTGTCAGCAATGGCATTCCAGGGGCGTATATCAAATCCCCTATCGCGCCATGTATTCGCGCAATGTCAGGAACCTCTTCCTGGCCGGTCGCATCATCAGCGCGTCGCACATCGCGTTCGGGTCCACGCGCGTAATGGCAACATGTGCACACAACGGCCAGGCCGTCGGCCTGGCAGCAGCGATTTGCGCAAAGAACAAACTTCAACCGCGCGACCTGCTCGCCGCGCCGCGCATGAAGGAATTGCAGCGCGAATTGCTGCGCATGGGGCAATACATTCCCGGTCTGGCATTGGAAGATGAAAGGGATTTGGCGCGCACGGCGGAAATTTCCGCCACCAGCGAATTAAAGCTGTCGGAATTCACGCCGAGCGGCGAGACGATGACACTGGACGCGTCATGGGCCATGATGCTGCCGGTGCAACCGGGCGCGATGCCAGCGGTAGAATTTCTCCTCGAAGTATCGCGGCCAACCACCCTGCGCGCCGAGTTGCGTGTGAGCAGCAAGCCGGATAACCATACGCCCGACGTTACGCTAACGACGTACGAAATCCAATTAAATACCGGCGCCCGAATCCAAGTGCCGGTGAAGTTCGATGCGCGGATTGGCGTGCCGCGCTATGCCTTCGTCTGTCTCATGGCGAATCCGGACGTGGCCGTTCACTTGAGCGACCAACGCGTGACCGGCGTCTTGGCCGTGACGCAGAAGTTCAACCGCGCCGTGGCGAAATCGCCGCGCCAGGAGCCGCCGCCGGGCAGCGGCATTGATAGTTTTGAATTCTGGATTCCGCAGCGTCGTCCATGCGGAAAAAATCTGGCGGTGAAAATTGAGCCGCCGCTGGAAGCCTTTGGCGCACAGAACCTGACGAACGGTTTTGACCGTCCAACGAACCAGCCGAATGCGTGGATTGCAGATTTCTCACAAGAGCAGCCGGTGCTTCGCCTCGCCTGGGACAAACCGCAAACCATCGCGCGGATTGAGCTTTGCTTCGACACGGATTTTGATCATCCGATGGAATCCGTATTGATGGGCCATCCGGAACGCGTGATTCCGTTCTGTGTGCGTGAAGTGAGGGTGACTATTTCCGCAAAAGATTCCGCGCTGGCCGGTCAACATCGAGGCAAGGACGCAAACGCCTCGGAAACGAAGCGGCTGGTTTTTCAGATTTCGGACAATCACCAGTCGCGGCAAAGCATCCATCTACCAACGCCAGTCACCACCGACGCGCTGGAGCTGCGTCTGGATAGGCCCGAGGGCAACGTTCCCGCAGCATTGTTCACGGTCAGGTGCTTGGCACCCGCTTAAGTTAATCCATGTTCAAATTCAAAATGCATCGCGCTCTCGCCACTGGCGCTTTATCACTGTGGTTTTCAATGCCGTCACTGGCAGTAAATGCTGGGACAGCGGTGGAATACAACTTCAACGCCATGCTGCAGCCCGTGCCAACAATGGCGAAGTGGGCGGACACCAATTACAATATCTGGTGCGGCTCGGAGATCAAGGGCGATGACGGCAAATACCACCTCTTTTATTCGCGCTGGCCGCGCCAATTGGGGCATCAGGCGTGGGCTTCCTATTCCGAAATCGCGCACGCGGTTGGCGACACGCCGTTCGGCCCGTGGAAGCATCGCGATGTGGCGCTGCCCGCGCGCGGGACCAACTTTTGGGACGGCTCATGCACCCACAACCCAACCATTCTCCGCATTGGCAAAAAGTTTTATCTTTACTACATGGGTAACTACGGCGATGGAATAGTGACGGGTTTGCTGAACTGGACGCATCGCAACCATCAGCGCATCGGCGTGGCGGTGGCGGAAACGCCGGACGGCCCCTGGCAGCGGTTTGAAAAGCCCGTCGTGGACATTAGCAACGATACGAACGCACCGGATGCGTTGCTCACTTCCAATCCCTCCGTCGCGCAGCGGCCCGATGGCGGCGTATTGATGGTTTACAAAGCGGTCGCGCTGCGCGGCAAGCCGCCATTCGGCGGACCGGTGTCCCACCTCGTTGCCACGGCAGACAGCCCGACCGGACCGTTCACAAAACATCCCGGCGAAGTGTTCGGGGCGAAAGGCGTGATGTTCGCGGCGGAAGACCCCTTTATCTGGCGCGGCGCAGATCGCTACTGGGCGGTGGTGAAAGACAACGACGGCAATTTCACTCATCGCGGCTACTCGCTGGCGCTCTGGGAATCGGGAGATGGTATTGATTGGAAATTAGCGAAGTATTCGTTTGTCGCAAATCCGGGAGCGATCCGCTGGTCCGACAGTCACGAGGAAAAGCTGACTGCGCTGGAGCGCCCGCAAGTGCTTTTTGAAAACGGTGAGCCCATTGCACTATGTTGTGCCGCGGCAAACAACAAATCGCGCGACGGGAGTTTCAATCTGCAGATTCCGCTTGGCGCACAGCGCTGATTCAATTGAGCATCAACCCACAGCGCGTGCTTTTTAAAATCAGAAACAACTTTAAAAATGCGCAGGAATAAATTTAGCCTTGTCATCGTGTGCCTAATATCGCACGCGGCATTAGTCGCTAATAATCTACCCGCCGCACCGCCTTCCGATGAATACCAGCTACTTTACGAGGACAACTTTAAGGGTTCGAAGCTCAACACGAACGCCTGGATATACCGGCTGGGCGAGCGCCCCGGAACGGGCATGTTCAACAGCTTAAATAGCGCCGGGAATATTACCATCTCCAATGGACTGCATATCGCGGTCCATCCGGAAGCCATCAGAGGCAAAACCTGGAACACCGGCGGCGGCGTGATCAGCCGATACCAGTTCGGCTACGGTTATTACGAGACGCTTTCCACTCCGTTTATGGGAGGACGCGGGGTGCATTCGTCCATGTGGCAGGCCGGCGGCGCAGTGCCGAACAATAGCATTTTTGAAATTGACGGTTATGAGATTGATTCCAAGTCCGCCATGGCTTGCCATAATCTATATGTTCATTTGAGCCCGGCGGCTTATAAGGAAACGCCCTGGCCGATGCGTTGCAATCAGCCTGTTCAACTCGATCAAAAAGGTGCTTATCTGTGTGGCTACGAATTTACGCCTGACGGGGTCAAGTTTTACGAGGGCGGCAGGCTGACGGCGACCGCCGACTGGCCGCAACTCACCGCCCAGCAGGTCGTCTGGCTGACCGCCCTCAATGGCGTCGGCAAAGTGGATGCGGTGCCGGGTGAGACCATCTTCAGATATTTCCGCTATTACGCCAGGGATTATCCGGGCGTGAACCTGTTGCCGAACGTCAGCTTTGAATACAACCTCGATAAAATTGACCCGCACACGCCTGTCGCGTGGCAGGTAAGCGGAGGAAATCCTGCAGCCGTGTTGATCAAACCAGGCGGGGCGGCAAATGGAAATTATTATCTCCGGCTTGGCTCAGACAACACGGCTTTCGCGGTGTCGACGACCCAGAAGCTGGAATTCATTCGCAATGGCAACTACGAATTGACGGCGATGATTCGCAGTTCCGGCGGTTTGGAGGCTGCACTAATAGCCGTTTCGGACTTTGGCGGCAATGAACAGTCCATTGAGATTCCAGAATTCTCGGACTGGCAAATGATCCGCATCCCGCAAATCACCGTCAGTAATCTGACCGCCACCATTTCGCTTTATGCAAAAGGTCATGCCGGTCAGTGGGTGGATTTTGACGATGTGCGTTTCCAAAAACCGCCTCAGCCCGGGGCAACGCCCGTGCCGACTCCGGAGTTCAAGCCGGTTGGAGATCCGATTTGGACGCTGGCCATGCGCGAACCAATTCGCTTTTTGGGCGATGGTAAATTCTATTTTTTCGACCGAATCGTTGGATCAGGGGACGCTATTTCCGTGGTATTCACTGTCAACGCCAGCCATTTAGCCAACACCATTCCCATTGCTCGGATGCCCAAAACCGGTAATTCCGGGTGGGCGGTTCAGTTGGGTGAAAATGGTCAGGTTTGTTTTAGTCTCGGCAGCCTAGAACATCACCAGAATGTGGTGGCCGAGGCCCATTATCAGGCGGGCAAAGACTGTCACATTGCGTGCCTATTTGATCGTGGCGTGGCCAAGATATTTGTGAATGGAATTTTGCGACAAACGGTAAAAGACATTCCATTTGACACCCAAGACAAGTCCGCGCCCGGACGGATTGGCGCGAATGACAATCGTTTTGATGCGGTTGGCGAGGTGATCATGCCGGCAACCGGAGGGATAAATAACGCCGCAACAAAAAAAGCTAAAATGCAACTTTTTGTCGGCACACTTTCTCATATACAGATTTACAACCGCGCATTGACGGAGGCGGAGATTGCCAAACCCAGCGCTGAATGACGGAATTGCGATTCCATGAACATCCAAACCAAAGTTTGCCGGATGCATCGGATTAATCGTATTATGAGCGCAATTCCATGAAAACATACATTTACTTCATCCCGCTACTCGTCACTGCTGCTTTGGTGGCGAACTTTCCTGCGGTGGCGGCAAATAAACCGGTGCGGGTCTTCATACTCGCCGGACAATCCAACATGGAGGGACACGGTTTCGTTCCCGCCGATCCGAAACGCAACGGCGGGAAAGGCTCGCTGGAGTTTGTGGTGAAAGATCCGGCCACGGCAAAAAAATTTACGACGCTCGTGGACGCTGCGGGGAAGTGGCGCACGCGCGACGACGTGTGGATCAGCTACCTTGACCGCAAGGGGCCACTCACGGTCGGCTATGGCGCGCGCCCGGATATGATCGGACCTGAACTCGGTTTTGGCTGGGTAATGGGTGATGCGCTCCCTGAACCCGCTTTACTGATCAAATGCGCCTGGGGCGGCAAGAGTCTCGCCGTTGATTTTCGACCACCCGGCGCAGGCAAACTGCCGTATTCACTCGGCCCGAAGGACGATGCAGCTATCGCGGCCGATCCCGCAATCGTCGGCAAATATTATAGAGAGACGCTGGCGCTCACCAAGGCTGCGCTCGCAAGCATCCAGAAACTCGTGCCGGGCAGCGACGGGAGCTACGTGCTCGGAGGCTTTGGCTGGCATCAAGGGTGGAACGACCGCATCAACGAGAAGTTCAACGCCGAATACGAAACCAACATGACACATTTCATTCAGGATATGCGCAAGGACCTCGGCGCGCCTGGACTGCCGTTCGTTATTGCCGAAACCGGCATGACCGGCCCCGAGGAAAAAAACCCTCGCGCGTTGTCCTTGATGAAAGCGCAAGCGGCTGTGGCGGAACACCCGGAGTTCAAAGGTAACGTCGCCTTCGTTGGCACTCGGGTGTTTTGGCGGCCCGAAGATCAATCGCCCAATAAGCAGGGGTATCATTGGAACTCGAATGCGGAGACCTACTACCTTATCGGCGAAGCCATGGGCCAGGCGATGAAAAATCTCATCGAAATCAAATAAGCTAGCAACGCAATGGCAAAGCAGTTGTTATGAACTTGCTCTTCACTATCGCTCTCTGCGTGTGGTGTGCCGGTTCAGCGCTTCTTGCAGTCGATGTCCCATCCAGTGTGCGTCCGAACATGCTTTTCATCCTCGCCGATGACCTTGGTTATGGCGACGCCGGCTGACAAACCGGAATCCAAAGTAGCCACACCAAACCTCGATCACCTGGCAACCGAAGGGATGTGATTCACTGACGTGCACGCTTCCTCAACGGTTTGCACGCCCAGCCACTGCAGCGGTTGATCGGTTGGATGTCCGGAGCCGCGCTCCCGGACATACGCTACCACCTGCTCCCCGACTCAGAAGTCCTTGAGTTTAGCGGAAATTTTCTTCCACGCGGCCATATCAGCCTTTAGGTTTTCCAATGGATCGCCCAGCACGCTATAGCATTGCAAACCAACTGGGCCTTTGTAGCCAGCGGCAAACAGTTTCCGCAAATAATCGGCTAGGTCAAAATCACCTTGATCCAGACGCTGCAGATACTTTTTGTTGGCCACGCTAATGCCATTAACGGAGATGAGAATTGAAAGCGGCGCGACATTCTTAATGGTTTCATTCAGGACTTCGCCTTTTTTGGCGGTAAACTCGTGGCAGAGATTGATGCTCGCCCCCACATTCCCACGGTTCGCCAGCTTCATGATACGGGCGGCGTCCTCACCTGTCTCAACATACATGCCGGCGTGCCCATAAATCGCAACGCGAACACCTTGGGCGGCGGCGAGGTCGGCCATTTCTTGCACATTCCGGACAGCTTCCGCATCGTGGTCGCCTTTTTCCTTGGGTTTCATTAGTGTCATCCAGATGACAGTGTCGGTTCCTTTCAACAGCTTGATGGCTTCTTTGAACGCGGGATCAAAATGTACCGGTCGATCCAGATAGGTATAAACATAAAGGCCATATATCTTGAGGCCCTGCTCATTAAACGCCTTTTGCTGCGCGGCGAATTGGGCGGGTTTTGTATAGTTGTAGCTGATGCCGTCGAAACCCAATTCTTTCAACGTGCTCGCCTGTTGTTCTGGCGTCCACGTGCCGCGTCCAACCCCGTTGTCAAAAACAAAGAATTCCGGCACGGCACCGAGGGCCGTCAACTGCGCGAGCAAGATGATCGCAATAATGGTTTTCATATATCTTCCGGCTTCCAAGCTCCCCGCCAAGCCTTGCGCGTGAGCAGTTGGTTTGCCTCCTCGCGGTCGAACCTTTCTGTGACAGGATCCCACTTCAACTTCGCACCACCCAGTTGGATGGCGATATGCGCGATCTGACAGATAGATAGCGTGCGATGCCCTACCTCGAAATCCTCCATGGAGGAACTGCGACTGATCACGGCCTCAATAAAATCTTCCTTGTCCTGTTTGCGCGAGAACGAAATCCAGTTCGCGCCTGATGGCGGCGAAATGATCTTGGGATCCGAAGCGAGCAGTTTTGGAGCGCCATAGGGCATTTCAATCCAGCCTTCGTCACCTTCAAACCGCGCATACGGGCGATCCATCTGATAAGTCAGCTCAACACCGTCAGCGTAGCGATAGTGCGCCTGAAAATTCAGGAGTACGTTGCGAACGTTGTCGGTTTTCGGATACTCGCCGCTCGCCTCGACCTCCACCGGTCCGGTGTGGTCCGAGTTATGCGCCCACTGCGCGATGTCATTGAGATGGGCACCCCAATTGCAAATCATGCCTTCACAATAGTCCAGATTTTGCATCCAACCGGGCCGGCCTCTCAGGTCGTGACGCGGATGCACCCTCTTTTCCAAATATCCCACGACTCGTGCCGGTCCAAGCCACTGGTCATAGTCCAGTTCCGGCGGCACTGGCTCGGCGGCAAACGGAATTAAAGACGCCCCTTCTTTCGGTGTGCCAGTAAACATTCGCCGCAAATTACCGATGCGCCCGTTGCGCACGCACTCGACGGCGTGGTGAAACAGTTTCAGCGACCGAAACTCACTGTCTGTCCGCGTCACGCGATTCAGTTTCTTGGCCGTGTTGGCCAGCACGCGGCCCTCGCGGATGCTCAACGACAGCGGTTTTTCACAACTCACGTCCTTCCCGGCTTTCATCGCCGCAAGCGATATCGGGACGTGCCAATGATCCGGTGCGCCGACAAACACGGCATCAATGTCTGGCCGCGCGATTAGTTCCCGAAAATCTCTGAACCCCGTGCAGCCTTGGTAACGGCCGGAGGTTTTCTCCTGTGCATAATACGCTTCTACCTGCTGTTTGGCTTGCTGAAGCCGCCACGAATCCACATCGCAAACGGCCACGACACGGCACTTGTCGAGTGCGAGAAAACCGGGAATGTTGATGTTCTGGGTCTGGCGACCGACACCGATGATTCCCACGGAAATTTTTTTGCTGGGCGCATCAGCACCAAGGATGTTGCGTGGCAAAATCAGCGGAGCCACCCCAAAAGCGGCAGCAGCCATTCCCCCACGCCGGAAAAATTGTCGGCGATTCATAATTCAATCCGGATAATTAATATCAAATTTTTAAATCCGTTTCTGGGACAATCTTTTTCTACCACCTCCGATAGCCCTTTTTCAAGCTCAACTTGCAGCTTTCGTTCAAGCGATCCCAGGACGCGATCTGCGTCGCTTGACGTTTCGTATCAATCCCGCTCTGCCAGGCAATGCACAAAGCAGCACCCTATTAACAGCGCTCAACACGACAAGCTCGATAACCTCCCCCCGGCTAACATCCAAACTGTCACTTTCCTGACAGCCATCATTTCCCCTGCTCTTGGCACAGACAAAGCCAGGCCCCTACCAACTGGATACGGCCAACCGCCAGACCAATTGCCACCACTCGCACCACTTTACAAAGCCAGCATGAACGGTAGCAGACTGTCTGTTTCTGCCAATAAAAGCGCAGTAAACCTATACATTGAGCCATGGCAAGTTAACCCGACTTTCTATGCTCGTCGGAAAGGCTTTGGGCGAGGGGTGAAAAGGCCTTATTTTTGTGGGGGCTGGGTTGAAAGGTCTTCACTACATTGGTTGGTTGGGAGGTCGAGTATTTGCGCTGGGCCGAGGCGCGGCGGGGGTTGTTCGGGCAAGTTGAGTTGGAGTTGTTGCAAGAGCAGGCGCACGGCGCTTTCGGGTTGGGTATAGCGGCTCAAGGTGAGTTCTTGACCATCGGTGGTGGGCAGCACCACATCGAGCATCTGCACCCCGGCCAGTTGGTCCAGCGCCTGGCGTGGCGTCAGACCGGGAGCCAGGGCATTGAGCCGTTGTTTCAACGTCACCCACAGACAATACGCCAGAAAGCTCACGAAGATGTGCGCCTCCACCCGGGATTCCAGGGAATGGTAGATGGGCCGCACCTTCAGGTCGTTCTTGAAAGTCCGGAACACGCCTTCAATCTCCACCAACTGCATGTAGAGTTTCCAGAGCCAGGCGGGCTCCGCCGCCGTCAGGTTACTGCGCAACAGATAATGGCCGTCGTAGAGTTCGGCCTCGGCCAGTTTCTCCTGCTGCACGGAAAACCGGAAGGTGTCCCGGTTGAGAGGCTGATCCACGGCGGGCACCTGCACGGCCACAAAGCCCGCCGCGCGTCCGGCTTTTTGGCGGGCGGCCCCCAGCCGTTGCAGGAGGCGGTCCCGGGATTTCTCGCGGCGCAGCCCACGCAGAGTCCACAGCAAACGCGCGAGCTTCTTGCGGCGGATGGCGATTTCCTTCTGCCGTCGCCCGGCGCTTTTGGCTACGACGTAGAGTTCCTGGTCTTCCCGGAAGAGTTTGACCTCCACGGTGCCCTGCACCTTCTGCCAGGGGAGGTTTTCCCATTGGGCGCGGGTGGCTTTGGTGCGTGCCCGCGGGGTGCCGACGAGGTAGCGCACGGGCGGCTCGCTGGCGCGCAGGGCCGCGAGTTGTGCCTCGGTGGGAATGCCGCGGTCCATGATCCAGATGCGCTCAGCCTTGCCATGCAGGGCTTCCATGCGGGCGATGAAGTCCGGCAGCGTCTGTTTGTCCTGCGTGTGGCCCGGCATCACTTTATAGGCCAGCGGCAGCCCCTCGGTCGTCACCACCAGCGCCAGCACGACTTGTTGGCAATCCCCGCGATGATCCCGGCTATAGCCATAGGTGGCTTTGGGGATTTCCGCCCCGGCCCCCTCGAAATAGGTGCTGGTCAGATCGTAGAGGAGCACTTCGTATTTCACGCCGAAGAGATCCTGCCAGCGCGCGCAGGTGTTGAAAGAGCGCCGCCCGGTGGGGCAATAACCGGTCGAGCACGGCGTAGAGTTGATCCTTGTTGCCCAGCTGGAAATCCGGCCCCAGCAGATCGCCCAGGGCGCTGCGCGCATACCAGAGCCGCCAGCATTTCCATTCGCTGCTCGGGGCGATCAGCCGGTTGGCCACCGAGACCAGCAGGGTCTTCGCCCAATCAGTGCCGGCGCGCGTGCAGCCGAGTTTTTCCGCCCAAAAGGTATCCAGCCCCAATTGCCGCCACAACTCGGTGGCCAGCCAGCAGTCGCCGTAAGCGCGGGGATGGCGGAGCTGGTATTCCTGCCAGCGGACTTGGAGGGCGGTAAGGGGATCGGGCGGGGGCGTGCGATCCGCAGGAAATAGCCGCAAGGTCTGGGCCTGCTGGGTGACCCGGTCGTACACGCTCAGGGCCTTGGACCAAGCCGCCTGCTGGCTGTCGTTGAGTTCGCCCAGGTAGAGGATAGGCTTCTGGACAGGGTGTTTACTGCCCGGATGACGAACACTTTCCACCACGCTGAAATAGCGGTGCGCTTTGCCATCCTTGATCCGTTTGGTCGCGCGCAGGAACATATTGCGCGGAGGATAACACGGCCGGGGTAGGTGGCCGCAAGGGGGTGGGTCTTCACTACAAGCGTTTGGTCCCGTTTTGACCAGCGAAAACCCCGGATTTACAGGGGTTTTTACATCGGCAACCCCCGAAAATTTTCAAAAAACCTCCCCAACATAGAAAGTTCGGTTAAAGGGGTCTAAAAAGTTGTTTTTGGCAACTGTTGGCAATCTTCATGACCCTCAATCAATGAAGTTGTTAATAAGAAGCCTGATGATCGCCGGCACGGAGCGGGATTTCCAAACGGTTTCCTTGATGAGTTCCTAGAACATCCTGGCCATCCAGTCGGATACTCTCGTGAGCGTCACGATACGGAAGGGACAGCGTGGTTTTTATTCCCGACGGAACCGTAAGGGAAAACTTGAGTTCGCCCCTGGCTTTTGTCCAGGCAACCGACACCGGCCCGTATTCGGTAATAACTATTCCCTGCGCTTGGTCCAAGTCTGCTAGATGAGGCTCGATAAGCAATTCTTTGCTGGAAACGGGAGCATCACGGCGGACACCCAACACATAGGCGCTAAGAAAATACCCGGGAAACATTCCATAGATATGCGCCTTGGAACTTCCTCCACCAAAGACCTCCCAGGAACACTGGCAGGGCGCATCCACCATCATCACCCAATTTTTGCGGAATATATCCAGCACCTGCTGGTCATAAACCAGCTCATCCAACCCATAGAGCTGTTTCGCCAGATAATAATAAACCATCACGTGCCTTTTTTCTGCGGCTTCCTGTTTCAATAATGCCTGCAAAGCGCGCTTTCTTCTTTCAGGTGGAATTACTCCCCTATCCAAAGCAAAGACGCTGGAATATAGCGTTGGTGCGGCAAGATTATTCTCGCGGTGGAGAGAAAGCTTGCGCTTGGATTCTGCAAGGTCCGCATCGGTGAAGTATCCGGCAAAATATGTTCCCGCCGCATCGTTCCAAAGCACTGTGTTGATAGCCTGTTTCATATCGCTTGCCGCTTTGGAAAAACGACGGCTCTCAGCCAGGTCGCCAATGCGTGCACCCAGTTTGGCTGCATCCTCCAAGGCGCGGCAGACAAAGACATTCAGCGTCGTTCCCTCACCGGTAAAATAACCGACAGGATTGCCCCAGACCACCCAGTCGCGGGCGCGCACCAGACCTCGTTCGGTGCGGCGGTTCAGAAAGTAATCCATTTGGGCGACCACTGCCGGCCAGATTTCCCGCACCGCGTCCTTGTCTCCGGTGGCTTCTTCGTAAAGGCGAACTCCCTCCACCCAGTCGCAGGCTCGGTCCTCCATCTTGGCGTGGATATCGTAGCGGTCGGAACAGGTGTGAGCCTTTACCCACCCCTCAGGCTGGAGCGTGAGCGCCGTGCGGCGGATGAGTTCACCCAGCAGCCTCGGGTCTCCATAGTTGGTGTGGCCGTCACTGCCGGTCACGGCCATCGCCGTGCGCGTGATGTCGTAACCCGGCGGAGTGTCGTCCATCCACTCCACGCGTTCGCGATCCGCACAGTCCACGTAGGAATCCTCACTGAGCACCTGACAGGAACGGGAGCACAATACCCAAAGTCGGTCCAGAAACGGATCAGAACTGGTGAAGGCAGCCGGGCAATCAAAAGGATAGAGACGTTCCACTAGCTTGAATCCCGTAATCGTCGCCCGTCCTTTGGTGACCATGACCGCGCCATTGGCAAACCCGCGCGTGTCAATGGTGAAGTAGCTCTGGGGTCCCGCCTTGGCCACATAGGTGACACCATGGGGTTCAATCCGTAGCACTGTCCCCGCTTGAGCTTCCAATGTGATCAATGGATACGCCTGCACAATCCGGCCCGAAGAGAATTCCATTTTCTCACCGGCTTTGAGCGTTACCGGCAGAGTTACCCCGCTCGCAAAATACACAGGCACGACGGTTTCCCTGAGGCGGGGAATCCGCCGCGAAGTGATCGGGCCCCATGCAACTCCGGAAATTCTGGTCGCGGATTTCCATCGGGAATCATCGTAACCGGGCTGTGTCCAGTCGCCATCTTCCCTCGTGGCGTCCACCAAAGATTCCCCCAGGTCCGCCCAACTGGCACTCACGGTTCGGAAACGGGTGGAGTCCGTCCACTTCCATGATTCGTCCGTGGAACAGAGCGTCTGTTTGCCGATTTGCAGCACTGCTGTCAAACCAGGTTGATGCCTCATCACTTTGCCTCCGGAGAGGTTTCCGATGCAAAGCAAGGCAACGCTGTTTTTTCCAGTCTGCAAATAGGCAGCGATCTCCACCGTGTCGTATTCGGGCCCATTGGGCTGGAATCGTGCCGGCCCGCGCTCTACATACGTTCCGTTCACCCACAGGACATAACGGGCATCAGCGAAAAGTTGCAGGCAGGCGTTGGCAGGCTTCCGCCCCAAATTAAAAATTTTACGGAAACCAACGGCAACTCCCTGTTTGTCGCTGTCTCCCGGGGCATCCGTCCAGATGAAAGCCGACTGAAGCTGCTTTCCAGTCGGGTCTTGCACAATCCGCAGTACATCGGTCAAAGGTGGCGGAGCTTTTTGCTGCAAGCTTGCTATCTCAGGAACGGTTGAGGAACTTTTGGTGACTAGTTCAGCAGGAGTGCTAATGGCACCGCCACAGAATAGGGTTGCCAGCATGATGCCAAATACCGATTCCACTCTGCACAAGAAGCGGTATCGTCGCGTGATGGAAATCAACTGAAATGATGGAAATCTAGAATTGAGTGCAAGTGAGTTGTTCATAATTCAGGTCGAGTTTAACTGGTTTATTCCTTCGCGGCTTGGCGTGTGGCGATGGGAACATAGCCCACCTCCAAACCCGGCGGCGGAGTCAGGATCAAGGCCGGGTCGAGTTCGGCCAATTTGCCGAACGCAGGTGGGGCCAGGTAGTCCCGATCTTTCTTCCAATTCCGGTGGAGTTTTTCGACCTTTACTTGCAGAGCCTCACGCTCCTGGTCCGTCAAATCGGCGTTGAGCAACGCCGGCTGGTCGGCGAAGCGATACCAGTAATAAGTCACAACGCTTCCGTCGCCGGGGCGCGCTTTGAATGGGCCGACCGATGGCCCGGGCTTTTTCCAGCAGCTGTTGGCATCGTCAGGCGTGACAAAGGTTAAAGGCTTTCTCTCACTGGGCCGGCCAAATTGCGCGTTGGCCAAACCGGTTTCCGCTGGAACCTCCTCCGCCCGCACGGGAACCCAATGCGGTTTTCCACCGCATTTCACCAGGTGGAAATATTCGGGAAGCTTCACCAGCGAACCATTCTTGGAGTCGGTCTGCGTCACAACTTTGAGATCCCAGCGATAGCCGAAGGTGTTCGGATCCGCCGCCATTGGCGTCGCAAAGGAAATCCATGCCAGTGGAACCCTGTCTTCCTTGACAGCGCTGTCCGGATAGATTTTCCAAGTGGCTCCCCCTTTGCCGGTGAATTGATGCAGGATGGCGCCTTGAGAATGAATCATGCCGCTTGCCTCGGCACCGCCATCGAACCAGATTTTCACCGAATCCCAGAGCGCTTGCTTGTTGTAAGAGGTGATCTGATGCACGAGCCAGGATTCGCCGTTGGTCGCACAGGGAAAGAAAGTTGGAGCCACGCGGGAGTAAGTCTCACCCCTCGCGTCAACGGCCTGAATACTGGGGATATGCTGCGTCTCCATTTGCAAAGCCCGATTGGGATTGGAGGGGCGGACATCGAGTAACATTCCCTTGAATTGAGGTTCGGCAACCACGCTGCCAGACCAGAAATACGGAGTAAAAAATGCCACCGGGCCTTTGAAATTTCGCGTGTTCAAAAAGAGCGTCCAGGACTGGTCTCCGGTCGGGATATCTTTGCCGGCGGTGGTCGTCTTGGTCGGAGTGAGTGGCAGCGGCAGGTAGCCATAGCCGAACAACTCGCCGCAAGTTCCCTGCTTCAGGTTCAAACCATCGGGCGGCCACAGCAGCCAAGGGCTGAGTTGCGCGATACCATATTTGCCTTTGGGTTGTTTCCAGTCTCTTCCTTTCCCGGCTCCGGGTCCGTTGGCCCATTCTCGGAAATTCGGTGCCACCCCGCCCATGATGAACTTCGGCGTTTCCGTGGCATACTCCGTGTCCCGCCACCAACCCAGACCGCCTTCGACATCGGAATACAGTTTGATTGAAGGCTGAGTTTCCTTCTGCGCGAACATCCAAGTGCCAAACAGGCCGGTTTGAAAACGTTGCCCCGGATATTGGCCCACCAATGGCCAGGCGGCGACATACATCGAGTAACCGGCGTTATAAGTTTCGGGTACTTTCTCATGAGGGACGATCAGGTAGCCGGCCATCTCGCCTTTCTGAATTGCGCTGGTTGTGGCGCCCAACGCCGGCAATATGGGCAAGACGAGCACGAGAGCCAGGCAGATAGTGAATAATTTAGCGAACTTCTTGTTTAACATGGCAGATTTTTGCCTGATGGGTTTCTTTCTCTATTCGATCTGATGTCGGACCTTGACGGGCTGGATCAGTTAAAGGTTTATGAGATTCAAAAGATGTCATCGTCATTGTTTGTTGCTGGGGTAGTTCAGTCGGCTTCGTCCAGACGCCTTTGTTTGATCAAGCAAGGTCTTTAGTTCCTTCACAATTTCGGGGTGTTTGAAATAAAGATTCATCTTCTCTCCCGGGTCGGTTTCGAGGTTGTAAAGCTGTCCTGGCGCATCCGGCGCAGTGTCAGGTAGGGCAAAGGGTTTCAGATCAGCATCGTTGTAGTTGTTTCCGCCGGAACCTGTGTGATCGAGATATTTCCAAGGTCCCTTGCGGATGGCGAGCGCGAGACTGATGGTTTGATGCAAAGTGTAGGGACGCGTTCCTGCACCATCAGTTTTTCCGAGCAGCAAGGGTGATAGATCGATGCTGTCCTCGGCGACGTTGTCCGGGAGCACGGCCCCGGACAGCGCAGCGCAAGTCGCCATAACATCGGTGAGGCAGACGGTTTGGTCGTTGGTGCTACCGGCGGCGACTTTACCCGGCCAGCGGACGATAAACGGCACGCGATGGCCGCCTTCCCACTGGTCGCGTTTGAACCCGCGCCATGGCCGGGCTCCGTCATGGCCATAGTCGGCGCGCATATGGATGACTGTCTCGACTTCCGGCCCGTTGTCGCTGGAAACCATCACCACCGTATTGTTCGCCATCCCGAGGCGTTCGATGGACTTCATCATTTCGCCCACAATGTAGTCGAGCTCATGAATGAAATCCCCGTGCGGCCCCGCTTTTGTAGTGCCTTGAAACTGCTTCGCCGCGAAAGAGGGCAGATGCACCGCATCCATGGAGTGCAGAAGAAAGAAGGGTTTTTCCGGATGGCTCTTGGCGTGCTGCTCAAGAAACTCGCGGCTTTTCTTAAGAAAGACCATGTCCAATTCTTCGAGATTGTAGTCCGGCGCGATCATGCCGGCGCGGTTATCAAAAGCATACGGATGCTTGGGCAGTTTTGACTTATCAAGCATCCTGGTGGGCGGCACGGGAATGCGATCCCCATTAATGAAGGCATAAAGATGATCCGTGGCCGGGCAGCACGCCGTACCATAAAATTGATCGAATCCGCGATGAATTGGCGCGTCGGGAATCGCGCGGGTGTAATCAATCAGCTTCACACCTGCGACGCCGCCTTCCGTGATGCGATGACCAGCCTTGTCAAAGAAGCTCAGGCCGACATGCCACTTGCCGGTCATGGCCGTGGCGTAACCCTGATTCCGGAGCAACTGTGGCAGCGTCAGTTGATCCTCTTTGATAAGACAAGGACCACCCACGCCCTCAAAGACACCGCGATAAGGAATGCGGAAGGCCATCCGACCGGTCAATAGGCTGTAGCGGCTGGGCGTGCAAACTGTGGAGGGCGCGTGTGCGTCAGTGAAGCGCATCCCTTTGCTTGCCAGCCGATCGAGATTCGGCGTGGCGACTTTGGATTCCGCATTGTAGCAGCCAACATCGCCGTAGCCGAGGTCATCGGCGAGGATGAAAAGAATGTTCGGTTTGGCATCCTGCGGTTTTGAGCGGGGACTGGGTGAGTCCGCGGCGGTGGTGATGATTGGTGTCAGCACGAGCACTCCGGTGATGCAGGCGAGTCTGACGGCACAATTATGGAAGGTGAGAAAAAGTTTTTGCATTATGGTACGCTGCTATCAATGGCTATCGAGCAAGCGCTTCATCGCTCCGCCCATTGACTCACCTATCAGGTAAAAAATCTCACCATTGGAGTTCCAATGATAGCCCTGTTTTTTGGGGAACTGTTCTTGGGGACGCCAGAACGCCCGAGTGCTCACGAACGCGACGTTGCCCTTGAACTCCGGGTGTTCCGCCACGACCGCTTGCGCTTTCATCAAAGATAACGCGCGCGGGTTCTTCTCCGTCGGTTTTGTCATCCCGGATTCGCCAACGACGAACGGCCGCGCGGGCACGCCGAGATCCTTGCGCATGTCCTGGATGAAGTGCGTCAGGTTGGTTTCGTATTCGGCATAAAACTTCCCGTTGAGGTGGTTGTTCCAGCCTTGATGCCAACCGAAGCCCGCAAGCACATGACTGCCGTCACTGCCGGGCATAAGTTCCTGGAGGTTGGCGAGTGCGGCTTTCGTGAGCACCAACGCCTCGCAATAATATTCGCCGACAATAGCGGGATCGGCTGCGATAGCAGCGTCGTCCTTCGGGCCGAGTGAATACGGCAGCTTGCTTCACTGGATTGAATTGCTCGGCGAACTCGCGACACTTCGCTACGTGAATTTTCGCCGGGTTTATGATCCATTCGCCGTAGCCAGTGCTGTCGCCGTATTTACCGGCCGGCACGGAATAAATGCCCCAGTGGATGAATAAACCGAACTTCGCCTCGCGCCACCACGCCATCCGCGCATCGCGCTGGTCAGGTGATTCCTTCAACGCCTCCAAACGTGCGCCACTCGTCTCGACAGTCACGCCCTCGCTGGACGCGGAATTGGTTGAAGCTACGGCATATGCCGGGATCAGGTTTGGCGCCAGCCAGGCGACCATTGTTCTTGTCTTCATTAATTTAATGAGAGTGACTTCAATTTTCGTTCAAAATTTGGCAGGCCATATCTCATGCTGTCAAAGGCCGTCGGTGCTGCCGGGATAACTGTATAGTTCGTTGGGCACAGCCCGCGCCCATCAGCTAGATGGTTACTACCTTCATTTCGGTTTATATTTATTTGGCACCGCCAAAAACGGCTTTCACCGCTTGGAGATAGCCCATGCCATGAATGGTTTCCGGTTCGAGGCAGCTGCCTTCGGGCCACTCGTTCCAGGCATTGATAGTAATGATTTTGGGCTGCGTCGGCGCGGCCAGCAACCGCTGCTTGATAATCTCCAGCGATTGCTGGAATGCGGCGGGCGTGTTGCCGGTGACCACCGGGTTCACGACATACGCGCCGGCATGGCTCCAGTCAGCGTTGGCCGCCGCGCGCGGACTGTTGTCCCAATTGATCATGGCATTCGGAAAATATGGTATGAAATAATTCGTCACGGCACGCGCCCAGAAGGACAAATATTTCTGGCGGCCCCAGACGTAGTCGGACACGGGAAAGGTCTGGCCGTTCAGCGCGCCATGATGCACCCAAGTGTAGCTCGTGAGGCTGTCGAGCGGGAGGTCGCGGCAAAGTTTCGGCCAGCCAGGCGGCGTTTTTCCGCCGGGCAGATTCGGCTGTCCCCAGACGATGGCATTAACGTGCAGTCCGGGAAATCCGGCGGCGTGAACTTTGTCGCGGAATTTATCCAGCGCAGCCCGGGCGGTTTCAATCGAGCCAAAGCTGTCAAGAAACCGGCTCATTTCGTAAATGGAAAAATACGGTTTGCCATCCACCCGCCAGTAACTCGGATGTTTGAAATATTTGGCGATGACTAAGTCGCAAATTTTGTCCCACGTGGCGGGGGTGACCTTGCCGGGATACAGGAGTTTGATGTGGTTGGTGGGATTGTAGCCTTGGATGTCATACCAATCGTGATTCGCCCACATGAGGGCGAACTTCACACGGGCATTATTAGTCGCGTGGAGAAAACCTTCGTCCAGCGCCGCTTCGAGATACGGCCCGTCGTTGTAATAATACCAGTCAAAGATGAAAGCATTCACGCCGTGATCAGCGGCGGCGTCAATCTTTTGCGCCATGACTTCAGGCTTTGCTTCATTTTGATAGCCCCACAGCGGCGGCTTGGGCTGAACGTGTCCGGAAAAACGCGGCTTGGCGGCTTTGATCTCATCCCACTCCGTATAGCCGGGATATTTGTTTTTGTCCCAACGCGGATCGGGATGCGTGCAGGCATAATAGTAGGCGGCAACGGTGATGGGGCCACCTGCAGCTGGCGTATGGTGAGAGGCTGTTTCCACGTTATCCGCAGCGAAAACAGCTCTGGCGCTCAAGCATACGAGCAGGGCAACCATTTTTTTGTTCATATTTGGTTTGGTTTCTCGTGGAATCAGCATGGCGTCATTCAGCCCTGGCCCCGGCAGCCTCCGCATCCGACAACGTGCGGTTGTAAATCTCGATGTTTGCCATCGTGCCGGCGAAATTTTTAGGCTGCAGCCCCTTGGTTGAGGTGATTTTTTTTGCCCTAGTGGCCGGCATGATGACCTCACCAACCGCGTCATACCGATTGTCATTAGCACCAACCCGTCCGGGCGCGGACCTGTCCTGGGTGTCAAACGGAATGTCTTTAACCGTTTTGAGCAAAATTCCATTTACAAATATCTTGGCCACGCCACGGTCAAATAGGCAAGCGATATGACAGTCTTTGCCCGGTTGGTAATGGGCCTCAGCCACAACATTTTGATGACGCTCAATGCTGCCGAGGCAGAAGACAACCTGACCTTTTTCAGTCAGCTGCACCGCCCAGCCAGAGTTGCCTTTTGGGGGCATCCGGGCAATGGGAGTGGTGTTGGCCAATCGGTTGGCGTTAACGGTGAATTCCACGGAAATGGCGTCTCCGAATCCGACAACGCGGTCAAAGAAATAGAATTTGCCATCGCCACCAAATCGAATCGGCTCGCGTTTAGCCAGTGTCCAAATCGGATCGCCAACCGGCTGGAACTTCGGCGTTGGCACGGGCGCCGCCCCGGTGCGCGGAGGTTTTTGGAAACGCACATCATCAACCTCCACCCACTGACCGGCATTGCCTTTCGCGGTGATGGAAATAACAGCAGTCAGATTGCTGACGGTGATTTTGGGGAGGCGGATCATTTGCCACTCTGCAGATTTTGGAATCTCAACGGACTGTTCGTTGCCGCCACAGCCTGAAACCGTCATCCGTGCAGCGCTCAAATCGCTCGAATTGCGGATGAGCGCGGTCAGTTCGTAACTGCCGTTGCGGACGAATTCGAGCTTCTGGCTGGTCGTGACGTCGAAAGCCGCCTGGTCTGAACCAAGATGTAGATAATAATTTCCGTTGGCCGCCCCGCCTGATTTGACAAGCACTGCTGTGGGATTTTCTCCAGTCACCTGCCACGCGACCGGTGTGTGCGGATTTATCTTGTCGAGGTTGTATTCGAAACTCCCGTTGGGCAGCAGGTTCACCCCCGGATAATCCTTGGCGTAATAGCGGAAGTAGCTGAATGTGGTTTCGCCCGGCACAGCGTCCACTTTGCCAACGCCGTTGAGGGCGCTGAGCCAGACGACCTGCTGGGCGGTGAGCTGCGGCCAGTCGGCGGTTGCCGTCAGCCTGCCGTTCTCGTAAAAATTCACACCCCCGGGAGTGAATTCGTAGCCGCACAGATACGAACCATTTTGGCCCAGTCCCAAAGGCTGGTTGCAACGCATCGGCCACGGCGTTTCTTTATATGCCGCCGGACTCAAATGAACATAAAGATTATGGCAGGCCATGGCGGACTTGGAATCAATCTCATAACCGTCAATTTCAAAAATGCTATTGTTCGGCACTGCGCCACCAGCCTGCCACATGGACGAATGCACACCACGACTCGCCATGAAGGGAGTAGAAAGCGTCTCATAATAGCCATATCCAAATTGATGTCGGCTGATGACGCCGCCGCCGGTGTTCCAGATTTTGCTTTCGATTTTCTCCGGACGGACGCCAATGTGCAGTCCGTTCGCAACCGTGACATTTTCAGCGCGATTCAGACAATTCAACATGCCCGCGCCGGACCGCTCACCCAAGCGGTAAGCCCAGGCGTTCGTGTTGAGCTTTGCGCCCTGAAAGTGGTCCTCATAGATCAATTGGTAATCGTCCGAAGGCGGCGCGGCTTGAAGACTATTAATACCAAATGCCGTGAGCGACAAAAGGCCCGCGGTGGCCAGACTATATTGATTCCTTCGCATTTTTAATAACGTGCCAGTGGTTTTTAACCCCAGTGCTGAGGGCAAATGCTCCATGTTATCATGGCTTTGCGTTTAATGGAATTTGCAGATTGAAACTGCCGTCACGCGTTTTGTTGTTCGCCGCCGCGCAGCCCAACGCAACCGGCTCGCCGCTTTCAAAAACTAACTGCGGACGTTCCAGCGCAGTTAGCTTTTCTTCGTGGCCGTCCGCCCAGTGGATCGTTCCCGGATTCGCAACAAATGTATGCTTCGAGAGGTTCCAGTCGAAACCGTCCGTTGATTCCCATAGCGCCAGCGAGTAGCCGCGATGGGTGAAGTTGCCGTCGTTGTCTTTCACTACGGCCCAGTAGCGGTCCGCGCCGCGCCAGATGAACGGATCTTCCGCCGCAAACATCACGCCCTTTGCGCCGAACACTTCGCCGGGATGTTTCGTGAACGATCCGGTCGGATTGTCCGCCGTCGCCACCAGATGAGAAACCGGTCCGCCGAATGGCGGTTTGCCTTTCATCGCGACGGCTTTATAGACCATCAGCACGCCGCCATCCGGCCGTTGCGCAACGGAGGGATTGGAAGTGAGCAACGCATCCGGTGCGTTCGTGTCGGCGCTGATGTCCACGACGGGTTTATCGAACCTCTGCCACGGGCCGAATGGCGAATCCGCCACCGCCACACCGATGCGCTGATGATTACGATGCGTCCAGTTCAACGAACCAGTGACCACGCCGTCGCCGTAGTTGCCCATGTAGTAGAGATAAAACCTTTTGCCGATACGGAGAATGGTCGGGTTGTGGGTGCAAGAGCCGTCCCAATAATTTTTGCCGCGCGCGGGCAACGTGACGTCGTGATGCGTCCAGGGCCCGAACGGCGTGTCGCTCACCGCGTGCGCAATTTCAGAGTGGGAAGCCCATGCCTGATGGCCCAGCTTGCGCGGCCAGCGCGAGTAGAATAGATGGTATTTGCCGTCGTCCCCCTTCACCGCCGAGCCACACCAGATGTTGTAATTGGTATCGGAGAACTTCGCTGTCAGCGGCACGGGCTGGAGCATGGCGTTGAAATCGTATTCAACGACGTTCGTCGCCGCGCAGCCGGTCAGACAGACCACGATCAGGATGGCGAATAGAGAGGTTGTCTTCATGAAGTTGCGTAAGGGCGAGATTTTCATTTTGAGCCTATTGAACCATGTAGCGATAGAACCGTTTCGGCGTGCTGCGGGAAACGGGAATCGCGTTCGTCACCGTCAATCCTGATCCGATGTTCGTGAACTGGGAAACCCAGGTGACCGGCGGCGTGAGGTTGGTGGTGTTTTGTAGAACATAATTGTAGCCGGTCTGCGTGTCGATTTGCAGCAGCAGGTTCGTGCCCGTGCCATCGAAGGCGACGGGCTGGATGACGGGATTCGTCGGGCCGGTCACGGTGATGCTGCCATCGACGGAAAGATTCGAGGTATCCCACGTCAGCGGCGCGGCGAGCGCGGGCAACATTATGGCGGAAAAGCCGCCGCCGTAGCCGCCTGCGGAAAACAGTTGGAAGGTGTCGCCCATCGCGAGGGGCGTGCTGCCGAGGTTGGTCACGATGAGCGAGCCGGCGAAGTCAACCGAAGTCAGACCGGAGATTTTGTCCGACTTCAGGCCGCCGTCTTTGCTCAAGCGGAAAATGGTTTTGGTGCTCGGGCCACCGAGGGTCAGCGAGTTGTTGATGGTGAGCGTGCCGATGGAATTCCATCCGCCCGGCGCGAGCGTCTTGCCATCAGCGATGGTTGTGGGCCCGTCCAATATGCCGGTGCCGGCGAGGGTCGCGCATTGGAAGTTGCAGGTGCCGGAAGCGAAAGCGCAATTCCCTTCAAGGCTGATCGTGCCGGCACCTTGGAGCGTGAGCGTGTTTCCATTCAGAGTAATCGGGCCGGTCAATCGTAGCACACCGCCAACGGGAATCTTACTGCCGATTCCAGATGCCGCCGTCTCGCAGGAAATCGCGCCGGCGAAGGTGACGTTGGTGGAGTTCAACACATCCAGCGGGCTATAGCCGCCGTATCCGGAAGACAAAAGGTGCAGGGTGTGCGACGCAGTATAATTGACATTGCTCGCGAGCACAACCGATCCGCTGACCTGAGAATCGTTGTTATTACCGAGCGCACTGTTCGCGCCGACAAACAGCGTGCTGCTGTTAACGTAGATCGTGCCGGTAAGCGCGTTCGACGCGTTCAACCAAAGCGAGCCGTAGTCCAGCGTCAGATTGTGCATGCTGGCATCCAACTGGCCGTTCACGTAGATGGCCGGGCTCCAGCTTCGGCCCAGAAAAAAAACATTGGACTCACCGGCGCTGCTATAAATCTTGCCATTGAGATACAAAGCGACGCCGCTTGAGCTGTAGTTGCCAAACTCTAGTTCGGTTTCACCCTTGATGTTCACGTTGATGTTCTGGGGCGTGGTCAAAGAGTCGCCGAGGATAATGCCGCCCCGCCCGGTGGAATTCGTGCAACCGAGATGCAGTGTATACCCGGCGGCCAGAGTCAGCGCCGGGGTGCTGGGCATATCAAAGTAAAGCGACTGGCACCATTTGTCTGACGGCAGGGTGATGGTGGTGTTGGTCGTAGCTTGATTGAAGACGGCCGCGACATTCGTCGAAGGCACGCCGTCTGGTCCCCAGTTGGCGGCGTTCGTCCAACTGCCGCTCGCCGATCCACCCCATCCGGGTTTTTGATACAACCGCACGTAATCCACATCCATGCTGGTATTGGTCAGGCCGGTGCCCGGGCCATGACTGGTTCCATACATGGTGCTGAAGATGAGCTCCTGCGGCCCCATGACGCCGGCGTTGTTTAGTCCTTGGGTGGAACTGGTGTATTCGACGCCATCCAGAAAGAAGTGGAGCGAGTTGTCCGTGCGCCATTCGAGCACGTTGGTGTGGTATTGAGTCCAGTCGTAAGCGGGCTTGGTGCCGTAAGCCAGCGTCGCCACATTGGGAGTGACGCAGTGATTCCAAATGTGCGAGGTCAACGTGTTGTCCGTGCTGTAGGGCCAGTGGCCTTCGTTGATGTCAATTTCGATGTCGTCAAACGATTTATTAGCGGCGGCGGTGGCTGTCCAGAAGGCGTTGTTCAACCCATTCGTCTGGGCTAGGCGGTAACGACTGTAGAACATTAAGCGTGAACTGGTGCTTGAGTAAAACGTGGTTATCCGGCAGGCGGGTAAGTAGTTTGAGGTGTGTCAACAAACAGCAGCCTACAACCTAACGGAGAACCACTATGAAGATTATGGTCGGAATTGACCTGCACAGCAACAACGCCCTTTGCGGCCTCATGGACGAAAGCGGACGGCGCCTCCATCACAAGCAACTGCCCTGTGACCTGGCGGCCATCCTGCAACTGCTCAAGCCTTACAAAGAGCGCATTGATACCATCGCCATCGAGTCCACCTACAACTGGTATTGGCTGGTGGACGGGCTTGAGGATCACGGCTATCACGTCGTGCTGGCCAATCCCGCCGCGATGCAGCCCTACGGCGGCAAAAAGCATACCGACGATGTCTCCGACGCTTATTTTCTGGCAGAACTGCTGCGGCTGAACCTCCTGCCCACCGGACATATTTACGACCGAAAACTCCGTCCCGTGCGCGATCTGCTGCGCCGCCGGATGTTGCTGGTGCATCAGCGCACCACGCTGATCCTGAGTTTCAAGAGCCTTAACGAACGCACCCTGGGACAGCGTGTGCCGCTGGCTCGCGTCAAGGCGATGAGCGCGGCGGACGCGCAAGCTCGGTTTACCGCGCAAGCCGATCAACTGCTGGCTGGCGAGCAGATCACCTTGATGGAGCACTATACGGACACGATCGCGAAAATTGAAAAACACATCATGGAGGTTGCTGAAAAAACCGCGAGCTACCAGCGCCTCCAGGAAATGCCGGGGATTGGCAAAATTCTGGGCCTGACCATTGCCCTGGAGACCGGCGACGCCAAACGTTTTGCCGATGCGGGGCACTTTGCCAGTTACTCTCGCTGCGTAAAAAGCGTCCGCCAGAGCAACCACAAGAAGAAGGGCGAGAACAACCGTAAATGCGGCAACAAGTATCTGGCGTGGGCGTTTGTGGAGGCGGCGCATTTTGCCTGCCGCCACGATGATCAATGCCGCCGATTTTATGACCGCAAAAAGCAACAAAGCAATCCCGCCATCGCGACCAAGTCGCTGGCCTGCAAGCTGGCCAAAGCCGCATGGCATGTGATGGTGGCCGATGTGCCCTATGACGCCACCCGCGTCTTCGGACCTGGAAAGACGGATTTAGGGGAGACCAGTCGTGAACCAGCGAAGGGGTCTGGATAACCAAGCCAACTCGACTGAATGGGCGCGACGGGTCTCCCCCCTGCCCAAAACCGCTGAAGCGGAAATGGCTCAAGGAAAAAGAATATGGTGATTCGACCAAGTCGGGAGTCTGCGACAGGTTGGACGCACCGCCGCAAGGCGACGCGAGCCACAAGTCATTACACACTGAATGAACCCGGTTTGGCACTGAATGTTTTCTGGCTCCCGGAATGCCGGGAGGAGGGCGTACGCCACCGGCAGACGAAAGTCTGCAGGTGGCAGACCGATCTGTCACCCAGACCGGACGCGATACGCTGGAACCAGATGGGTGACTGAACGGATCACCTTCCGCAAGGGAGGATTGAATCCTGATACAACGACTGAAATGACAGGCACGAATTGCTCCTTGGACGCCGCCCGCAACGGCCCGAAAAAGAAAAGACAGCTTTTAATAAAAAAGCTGGCTGACGATAATCTATTTTTTCTATTGACCGCTCACGCTAATGGG
>CAISVF010000482.1 GCA_903888765.1 uncultured Verrucomicrobia subdivision 3 bacterium
GGGCGCCGGACATTTTGTCGTCAGCAATTTTACGGTGAATATCGCCGGCCAGCCGGTGGAAATTCCGGCGGCAGCATTAGATGCTGTGACGGATCGGTCTTATCCGCCTGCTCCCCGGCAATTAACCCTGGAAATCTCCGCCACGAATCTCTTTCTGGGGCAGCCAGTCAGGTTGCGCGTCTTGCTCCCGGCAGGAGCTGGCAACGAAATCGAGGCGCTCCGCGAACTCCAAATCAACGGTGATGGCTGGATGACCGACCGAACAGCATCCCGGCAATCCATTGAGGTCATCAACCGGAACGGCCAACTCAAACCGGCCTTTATCTGTGACATGATGGTAACGCCCATTGCCACCGGGCCGTTGAAATTGTCTGCGCAGGGGTTTACGGCGGGCCGGGAATTTAGCGGGCCCATTTCCATTCACGGCCAAGTGAGTTTGCCCGGTGGACCGGCTAAATACGTTTTGCTGGTTTCGGAGGATATTAAAATCAATGTCCAGCCCCTGCCCACAGCCAATGAGTTGCCAGGCTACACGGGCGCAATGGGAAAATTCAACAGCGAACCTCCAAAGCTGTCAACGAACCGGATGCGGGTCGGTGAACCGATCCAACTCAAGGTGGTCTTTCATGCCGAAGGTGAATTAACGCGGTTGGTTCCCCCGGCAGCGCCACGTTCGCGCGATTGGCAAATCATAGCAAACCCGCCGCCCGCCAGCGGATTTACGCTGATTCCACTGACCGACGAGACACATGAGACACCCGCGATTCCCTTCAGCTATTTTGATCCGGCTAAAGCCACCTTTATTGATCTTACCATTCCTTCGCTGCCAGTCACCGTGGTTGGCGAAGGTTTACCGGTGCAACTGCCGGGGCTGGCTGCGGAAACCGCCGCCGCCGGGCCGCAGAAATTGAGCGAACTTGAAACGTCCCCGGGTAAAACGACGCAGAGCTTGAAACCGTTACAACTGCAGGGCTGGTTTGTTGGGTTGCAATGCGTGCCGCTCATCGGATTTTTCGCTCTCTGGCAATGGGATCGGCAGCGCCGTTTTTTGGAAGCGCATCCGGAAATCGTTCGCCAGCGGCGGGCGCGGCGGGCGCTGCGGAGTGAAAAACGGGCACTGAAAAATGCCGCGACCAGGGGCGACGCGACCGCATTTGTACAACATGCGGCAGCCGCCCTGCGAATCGCCGTCGCCCCGCACTACCCAGCCCACCCGCAAGCATTGGTTTGTGGCGACGTGCTTGCCCAGTTGGGAGAACCCGGACAAAACCAAAGAGATATTGAAATTATCCGGAGTATTTTCGCGGCAGCGGACGCACAATTTGCCAACTCACCCTCCATCCTGACTGATTGGGCGAGCCTGCAATCCGGCGTGGATGGGGTATTGTCGAATTTGGAGGCAAAGCTGTGAAACTTCTGCTGATCTACTTTCTGGCCATTGTATTAGGCTCCGCCGCAACCGGTCGTGCAGCCAGACCCGATGCATTTTTTGAGCAAGGTTTGGCGGCTGAACACGCCGGCCAATTTGCCGAAGCCTCGGCCGCATTTGCTAAATCTATTAAAGACCTGCCTGCGGCCGGCACGCTGGTGAATCTGGGATTGGCCGAATGGCAGCGCGGCCACGCTGGTGCTGCCATTATGGCTTGGGAACAAGCTCAATGGATTGACCCTTTCAATATCAATGCCCGGAAAAACCTCCAATTTGCGCGGCAGATAGCTCAAGTTGACTCACCACAACTAAAGTGGTTTGAAACCGCATCCACCTGGTTACCTCCCAACGACTGGGTGTGGCTTGCGGGAGCCAGTCTCTGGCTGGCTGTGGGCGCGCTGGTATTACCGGGAATCCTGCGAAAACGTAAATCCGGATGGCAGCAGATCTTGGCGGCGCTGGGCTTTTGCCTTTTCCTGTTCAGCCTCACGGCCAACTACGGCGTGGTCAGCCGCACCCAAATCGGTTTTGTCCTCAAAAAAAATGCCGCTTTGCGACTGACGCCAACCAAAACCAGCGAAATGATTTCAACCTTGAATGTCGGCGAATCGGCGCGGCGCTTGCGGACCAGGGGAAATTATTACTTCATTCAAACCTCCGGTGCTGTTGGCTGGATCGAGCGGGATTTACTGGGTTTCACCTGCCCGGAATAAGCCTCCCAGCGCCCGCAGCCTGCTACCCGATTTTCATACACTCCACGGGAAATGGCATAAGCCCCTGCCCTCAGTGCACCCGGTTTATTTTTTGCGGCTAACCAAATCGCAGCCCGCCATTTTATTTAGCCAGGCGCATTTTCACTGCCAAGAGTTTTCCTTATTCGTTGATATCGCCATTCACACAAGCGAGCCGCCGCCGGGCCAAGTCAGCCTCGGGCAAGGCGGGAAATCGTTCCACGATTTTTTCCAAAGTCGCACAAACCGTGGCTACGTTCGCACCCAATTCGATCTGGCAATTGGCCAATAGATTGAGCCAATCCGCGATTTGCCGGGGAGTAGCGCCGGGCGTCTGAATCAATTGTTCCAATTCCAGCGTTGCCAGATCCAGTCGCTGAAAATGGTTTGCGTACAGAACCGCCAGCTTTTCGCGCAACTCCTTGTCCTGCGGGTTAAATTCCAATTGTTGCACATAAACCGCAGCGAGTTTACCCGGCTCAATTTCTGGATTTGAGGTAGCTTCTGCTGGTTCCCCCAAGCCAGATGGATTTTCGCCTGCCGGCAAGGATACCGATGGCCGATCCGGTTGGTCTGCCCCGGAGAGGATCAGTTCAGCGATGCGTTTTTCCGCCCGCAACGAGAATTGCGTATAGGGATAGCGCGCCACGATTTTTTGCAGCGTGGCCATGCCGGCGGCCATATCTGCCGACTTGGCAATCTGCCACTCAGCCAATTGGAACAGTGCGGCGATAATCTGCCGGTCGGGTGTCCGGGGAAAATCGCAAAAATAATTAAAGGTAACTTCCGCTCCCGCTAAGTCATTCAAATCTTCCGCTTGGATTTGTGCCAGCAAAAAGACACCCTCGAAATCGTTGGGGAATTTTGCGAGTTGTTCTCGAATGGCCACGATCGCTTCGAGGGGTTTGCCATTTTTCAACTTGGACCGGGCGGCGGAATAAACCGGCTTGGAATCCGGCGGTTCGTTACCACCATCCAGCAAATCCGTGAGCGGACCGATCAGGTGGGCGCTTATCTCCGGAGTCCAAAGACCGCTAAAAGCAAGGCCACCAGCAACGATTGAAATCACCATTGCCAACGCGAGACCACTGTTTGCCAGAAAACCTCCTTCCGATAAATCACCCATGAGCTTTTGCACCAACCAACCTTCGCTGCAGAGCAGCACCATGGTCAACAGCAGTTTGACGAGGATCCCCTTTCCACCCCAGCCGCGTTTCCATTGACACCAGCCGAGCCAGCACACAAAAATCACCCCCAGTAACGGCAGACAGAACTTTCCGATTGTCATCGGCGCGTGACTCATAAATCCCCGCCAAACTCCTCCGTTTTCTTCAATCGTTCAAGAAAATAAACTGCACAGCCACCGCACACTGTAGTTCGCTTAAAAATACAAAATTTCCCACATCGACTACCCACAGGCAGCGCACAAAAAGGCACTCCAAAGCAGCAGTAATAATTTTTCGTGTTTAAGTTAGTGGAAAGTTCATTCTAACGCAGTGAGCGTCTTTTGACCGAATCAAAGTAAATGGTGCGCGCTGCAGGTTTCGAACCTGCGACCCCTACCGTGTGAAGGTAATGCTCTACCACTGAGCTAAGCGCGCTAGACTCAAAAAAACTACAACAGGCTTTGCTTCAACTCAAGAAAAAAAGCAAGATGACAAAATTGAATCCACCTAATTTGAAGGCTCAATAATCCAATAAATACAATGGTTTGACGTACTTTTGCTCCGAAAAATATATGAAGGGGAGTGGACCATAGCAGTGCTGGTCAAAAAAATTATGCGGGGGAATTTCTCATGCCAAAGGAGAAATTTATTGCTGCTCTGACGCGTTGTCGGTCAAAAATCCTGAGCGGCGGGGGCATGGTGTTTTAGGCCAACAGTTTAAGGCCGGAAGAACTTCGAGTAGCACAGAAATATACGAGGGCGTGGACTACGTGCGGGCATGAACCGGAAACGTACGCATTCGGTTCAAATCAAGCCAGCATCGGTTGGGAGCGATTTACCGTTGGAAGCTAAAGAGGTCAAGGTTCCACCAAAACTGGACACGCCAAGGACATTGCGAGCGCCTATATGGAAATAACCTAACCACAAAAGCTAAAACTCCTGCATTCCGGGAAAAACTGATCGGCTGCCTCGCGGCAGAACCGATGTGCGCAACGGTTCAGTCGTTGACTGCAGATTTCCAAGGGCAGCATGACCGCCCTGGTTTCCGGCTCATCACTGTACAAGATAGTGATCAAAATAAAACCCCCTGGCTCCGGCTTTATGGATCTCCATCCAAAACGAATGCTCGGGAAAGATTGATTCCCTCATTGAATTGCTTCAAGGCACGCTTTCCGCTTCGGTGATGCAAATTGTCACCCGGCGCGAACTCGGCCTTTTTCCAAAGCCGGGCGAAATTGACATGGACTGCTCCTGCCCCGACTGGGCAGACATATGTGCAAACATCTTGCCGCGACCCTTTGCGGAGTTGGCGCAAGACTTGATCAGAACCCCGCCCTATTATTTCTGCTCCGCGGAGTGGATCCGGCTGAGCTGATCAGTAAGGCTTCCGCCGCCGAAGCAGTGAGTCAAAAAAGCCATCAGAAGCGCCCCCGTCAATGAGCGATTCCGAATTGGCCGATGTATTTGGGATTGAATTGGATTCAACTCCACCGGCTCCCACAACTGCCGCTGAAGTTGCCGCTACACTGCCAACCTCAAGTCCGGCAAGCTCCCCCCCCCGCCCCCAAGCATAGCCGCAAAGGGACGCAAAAAATGTTCGCAAAATGAGCGCTGCCGCCCGCGCCAAAATCGCGGCTGCTGCCAAGGTGCGATGGGCCAGAATAAAAAAACAGCAAACCTATTCCGCCAGCCCAACCAAGCCCGCAAAGGCCAAGAAAACCACTTCTAAGAAATCAGCAAAAACCTGAGCTTCAAGAGCGCAAATTGGCACCCTAAACAGCCCCAAAATTAGGTGCAAAAAGTTGAAACTAGTAAAAAACTCTTCAATTCTTTTTTACCGAGGCTCCGCCCAACTCTTCGCAGGCGGCATTAAAAAATTTAACGCACTCGGCTATTTCAGGAGATGAGTTTTTCCAGTGGTATTCATATTCCACACAGAAAGCACCCTGAAAACCCTGGCGCAGTAACTCCTTCATCAGAGTTTTGGTTTGCCCCACGCCGGTGCCCCACGGCACGTCATGCGCTTTCATGCCTGGCTCATTAAGATCCTTAAAATGCAGGCACAGAATACGACCGTCTAATTTTTTAAGGCATTCCAGAGGGTCCAAACCGGAACGGATCCAGTGTCCGACATCAGCACAGTCGCCCATCAAGGGCGTGCGCCCTTTGATCGCTGCCGCAACCGTATCGGGATTCCAATAGCGCGAAGGTTTAGGATGATCGTGAATGGCGACCCGAATATTGTATTCCTTGCACAGCTTTTCAACGAGGTCTAAAGCGGCTGGTTCGGGTTCAGCCACCAGCATATCGATGCCAAACTTTTTGGCGAAATTAAACACCTTGCGGCTTTTAGCTTCGTCTGGCGGCAACTGCACCACCCCCATGTTGACGATTTTCAGAATACCGGCAGTTTTCAGCTTATCTTTGATGGCCTGCTGGTCTTTTTCGGAAAGGTCGATCGTACTGACCTTGTTGCTGCCATCCAAACTAACTGATCCGGAAAGGCTCATAAACTTCAACCCGAGGGCGGCCGTTTTATCAATGGCCTCAAAAATGGAAAACTCCTTGAAAGTGTACGAATGCACTGCCATCTGCCAGCCCAGGCGGTCAGCCGCTGCAGTCGAGGCCGAGGTCTGTGCCGAGGCAAAAGCCGATAGCAATGCGAACAGGATACATAAAAATGGTGTCTTCATTGTTGATAAAACATTGGACGCCGGCGGCCCACATCAGGTTCCAATTAATTTATGCAAAGGGACCGCTGCCCGGTAGCATTCTTCACTTGGATGAGATGGTCCCGTCTGATTAAATCAACCATCGAAGATGAGCGAAGGCCTAAAACCATTTACTGATCACGTAAGCAAATCGCGGCGAACTCCAAATTATGCCAATTATGGCTGGATTACCGCCGGTGTGTTGTTGGTGGCAGTCATTGCGTTGCTGCTCCTCTGGGCTGCCGCACTCGGTAAACAGCATGAACTGGGATTGCTTCGGGACAAACTGGATGAAGCCATCACCAAACTCGCGAATCAAAGAGAGGAATCCCAAAAAGACAAGGAGCAATTGGCGGCTTTACAAGCCAGGATAACCGATCTGGAACAGGAAAAAGCGATGGCCGCCCAGATGGCAAAGGGACTTGAGGATGAAATGCGTGCTGACCTTGAATCCAAAGATGTCACCATTTCCAAGCTGCAGGGAAAATTGACAGTGAACATCCTGGATCGGGTCATGTTCGATTCCGGCGAAGCCATTTTAAAACCCGACGGTGCAGCCGTGATGCGCAAAATCGCCTCCCTGCTGGCGGAACATCAAAACCTCAAAATCCACGTCATTGGCCACACCGATAATGTCCCCATGCGTAACCGGTTTAACAGCAACTGGGAGCTATCCACCGCCCGCGCCCTGGCGGCAGTTCATTTTCTTACCGAAAAGGCGGGCGTGGATCCGCGCCGCGTGGGCGCAGTCGGCTACGGCGAATTCCGCCCCATTGCTGACAATGCAACCGCAGAGGGTCGTGCCCGCAATCGTCGAATTGCCATCACTATCCTGCCCGATGAACTTGCTGCCGCCGATACCGTGTCGCCACCCAAGGCGGAGGCCATCAACGACAATAAACCCCAGCCCCTCGCTCCGCCGCCGCTGGAACCTCCGGTAAAATGACGCTCTGGAAAAATCGATTTTTCCCCCTTTTTATTTAGCGACATTTTTATTTAGCGCGATTGACACCGGGCACTTATTTTCGGAAATTTGCGCACTAATTCATATTCACCAACAACATGAGCGATAAAGCCATTTCCACCGAATCACTGTCCCAGGAGCGCCGCACCTTCCCACCGTCGCCAGAAGTCGTCAAGCGCGCACATCTCAACGCAGCGCAATTCGATGCAATGTATCAACGCTCCATCCGAGAACCTGATGCTTTCTGGCTGGAACAAGCCCAATCCCTCACCTGGTTTACCCCCCCGACGATTGCCGGCAAACATAACTGGGACACCGCCGCCCGCAAGATTGAGCACAGCTTTTTTGAAGATGGCCAGATCAACGTCACCGTCAATTGTCTGGATCGGCACTTGCAATTTCGCGGCAGCCAGACGGCGATCATTTGGCAGGGTGAACTGGAGCACGAGGTAAAACATATAACCTATGCGGAGCTTTACGCCGACGTCTGTAAATTTGCCAACGTCCTCAAATCACTTGGCGTCAAGAAAGGCGATCGGGTCGCGATTTACATGCCCATGATTCCCGAAGCCGCCGTGGCCATGCTAGGCTGTGCGCGCATCGGCGCGATTCATTCGGTGGTCTTTGGCGGATTCAGTTCCGATTCGCTGGCCGGGCGCATCAATGATTCCGAGTGCAAGCTGCTCATTACCGCCAACGTTTCCTTGCGGGCCGGAAAGCACATTGAACTTAAAAACCTCGCCGACTCGGCGCTGCAACACGCCCCGAGCATCGAAAAAGTAATCCTCGTGCAACGCAATTCCGAGCCTTGCAATGTCGTTGCCGGCCGCGACCTATGGTATCATGAACTGATGGCAACCGCCGCATCCGACTGCCCCCCGGAAAAGCTTAATGCCGAGGATTTTCTTTTCATTCTGTATACCTCCGGTTCGACCGGAAAACCCAAAGGGGTGGTTCACAGCACCGCTGGTTACCTGCTTTGGAGCGCACTCACCCACAAATATGTTTTCGATATCCATGAGGGCGACGTTTATTTCTGTACCGCCGACATTGGCTGGGTGACGGGCCACAGCTATGTCATTTACGGGCCGCTCTGCAATGGCGGCACCACCCTCATGTTCGAGGGCGTGCCCACCTATCCCGATGCCGGACGATTCTGGAAGATTGTTGAAAAATTTAAGGTGACTTCCTTTTACACCGCCCCCACCGCCATTCGCGCCTTAATCCGGCTCGGAGGTGAATGGCCGGCCAAGTACGATTTATCGTCCCTTCGCGTTCTTGGAACGGTAGGCGAGCCAATCAATCCCGAGGCGTGGATGTGGTATTATAAGAACATCGGCCACAACCAGTGCCCAATCGTGGACACCTGGTGGCAAACGGAGACCGGCGGCCATCTGATCACGGCGCTACCCGGCGCGCACATACTCAAGCCAGGCAGTGCCAACCGCGCTTTTTTTGGCGTAGAACCGGTCGTCCTGCGCGACGACAGCAGCGAATGCCGCCCTAATGAAGGCGGCAAACTTTGTATTAAAAAACCCTGGCCCGGCATCATGCGGACGACATGGGGCGATCACGTCCGCTTTGTTAACACCTATTTCTCCACATTCAAGGACATGTATTTCACCGGCGACGGTTGCCGCGTGGATGCAGACGGCGATTACTGGCTGCTTGGCCGAGTGGATGATGTGGTGAACGTCTCCGGCCATCGCATCGGCACCGCAGAAGTGGAGAGCGCACTAGTCAGTCATCCGCAAGTAGCCGAAGCTGCGGTGGCGCCCATGCCACACGACATAAAAGGGCAGGCTCTCTACGCCTTCGTGACGCTGAAAGATGGCGTGCTTGAGAGTGAAGCATTAAAAAAGGATCTGGCTGCGCATGTCCGCAAGGAAATCGGAGCCATAGCCGTACCTGATAAAATCCAATTTGCGCCCGGTTTGCCGAAAACAAGGTCCGGCAAAATCATGCGCCGTATCCTTCGCAAAATCGCCGAGAACCAAACTGACCAGATTGGCGACATTACGACCCTCGCCGACCCAGGGGTGGTCGACGCGTTAGTAAAAGGAAAGCAATAGCAGTGCGCCAGTCATCTTAATGAATTGCAAAGAGGTCGCACTTCCAGCGGGCCAGGGGATTTCAATTCTTTTGCAACAAAAACGCGCGGCTTGATTTTTCGCGCAGCGCCGATTCTGCGTTGAGTAATGATGAATAGTCCTTTGGCGCAACGATAACCGGGGCGATGCTCAATTCGTGGGTGAGCAAAAATTTTCCATTCCCCTCATGAGTGGTTACCTTAGCCGAGAGGTTTCCCACAGCAGACACCTTTTTGCCAGACGGCGCGATCACGATCCGGCCAAATGATGGAGGCAGCAATATTTCCGTGCGCACCGTGCTTTTACCGCCACGCGAAATAAACAGCGGCAAGGCTCGGGTATCCGCGCCAGTTGGAAATAGTGACGGCTCATGCGGAAGATCAAAGTAAAAATAATTTCCATCCACCACGGCATAGTTATCAACAACCACACTAAATTTCTCAATGCCAGGGTAATTTACA
>CAISVF010000483.1 GCA_903888765.1 uncultured Verrucomicrobia subdivision 3 bacterium
CCTCGCGCCGGGCCATCATCAATCGCCAGGGTCCAATCCGTGGCAGACGCGAGATTCATCTTCCAAACCGCGCCGGTATTATCCATCGCCGCGCTCCGGTCGCCGGCCGCAGCATTCCATTCGGTTGGCTTAGATTGCCCGGCGGTCGCTCGGGCTACGAAGGTCGCAACTAAAAGCGCTGATACCATTGCGATGATGTCGTCGGATTTCATAAATCAAAGCGACTTGTCATGGTTGGCCCATAACGCGCCGTTGGTGGCAATAAATCAAATCCGGTCTTTGTCATGGCTATTTCGGTTTCCCCCCAATCTCTACGGGCTGCTAAAACGATAGAACCGACGTGGAAAATTCGTCGCCGTCAGATCGTAGAGCGTGAATGGATTGCTTGGTATGTAGCCGCTGCTGAGTAGATTCCAAGTGTTCGTGGCCGCAGCCAGATTTGTGTTCGCCCAGAAGCGGTATGGTGTGCCGATGCTTCCCGTGGCGGTCAGACTGAAATTCCGGTTCGCCAAACGGCGGATTGCCCCGACCGGAAAATTCGGCGGCACGGCCGGTGGCACGGTGAATGCCGCCAGATTCGTGCCTGCGCCCGGAGCCACCGTGATATGCCGCACCGTGGCCACTCCCCCCGGCGGAGTGATGGTGAGGTCGTAATCGCCATGGAAGCCGCGAAAATAAAATCCGCCAGCAGCGTCCGCCGTGCCATTCGTGGTCGTCGTCCATTGGGCTAGCAACGATTGGTAGCGGAGCCCGGCCGCGTTCACCGTCCAGTCCAGATTCACTATCGCCGCGTTCGAGCCGCGCCAATGCGAGCCGGCCCAGAAGCCCCACATCAGAATGCCATCCACCGCCGGTTTGCTGAACGCCATGCGGTAAAGCGTTTCCAGATTGTCCGCGCGCACATTTTCATCGGCGTTCAGCGAATCGTATTCCGTGATCCAAATGGGAATGTTCAGTTGCGCGAGATTGTCGAGGCGCTGTTCCGTCAGCGTCGGATCAATGGTCGAACCAAAATGTCCCTGACAGCCGATGCCGCCGACCACGGCGTTGGAGGCGATGAGGTTTTGAATCTGCAGCTTGTAGGCGTCCGTCTCGCCGCCCGAGACAACGTTGTAATCGTTCACAAACAACTGCAGATTTGTATTGAGCGAGCGGGCGTATTGAAACATCCATGAGTTGATGCCGTTGCCCAGCCGGTTGCCGTAATAATTCCCGTGCAACATTTCATTGTTCACGTCCCACGCGCCAAATGTGCCTTTGAAGTGATTCACGGCACTGTTGAGCCGGTTTGTCAGATGCGTGCGCAAATCCGCGTCGGCAAGATTCGTCACCCACGATTGCACCGTGCTGTCCACCGCCCAGAACAGACAGTGACCGCGCAGCTTGATGCCGTTCGTGTAACAAAAATTTGTAAGCGTATCCGCAGCGGTGTAAGTGACGTTGCTGCGGGACGGCTCGTTGGCATACCACTTCGATTCATTCTCCATCACCGCCCATTCGAAGTTGGTCTTGACGAACCCGGCGTATTGCGGATTGGAGACATTGCCATTGATGGCCGTGCCGAAAGCAAACTGATGCTTCGTCTGCCGCACCTGAATCGCCGCACCGGCAACCGCGAGGCCGTTGCTGTCCGTGATCTGCACGCGCACGTCGCGCTTGCGAAACTGCTCGATGCGCGCGTTGGCAGCGGGTTTCCAGTCATACGGCGGCACGTTTGTCAGCACAAAATCATCCGCGTAAAAGCTCACGTTCGCATCCGGGCCTTCGATGTAAATGGTCAGGTTGGTGAGCGTGCCGGTGACGTTGAGTGTGAAATTCCCCGTCATCTGCGTCCAGGTGTTCGAGTTGCCGGTGCAGGAGGCGATGGGGGTGTAGCTCAACCCGCTCGCATCCGTCTTCTGCAGCGTCAACTTCACATACTGGTTCGTGGCGTTGTCAATCAGCACCCACGCGCTGACGTAATAGGTGTTGGTGTTTTGGAGCACGCCTGCGACGGATTGCACGATGCCGTTCCAGGTGGCCGTGCGATTCGTGAGATAAGCGGAACGGCTGCCGGAATGGAATTTGGCTGTGGACGACGTGAACACGGCCGAGCTGTTGCCACTCCAGCCCGTCGTGCCGGATTCAAAACCCGGATTGGAAAAAAGATTTTGCGCCGGCAAACTGCCGCCTCCCAACATCCCACACAAGATCAGAAGCCACCAGGCCTGACCCGTTGAAAAAAAACGGCAGCCTGCTTGACGGTTTGCCATGGGATTATTCATAGACGTTGCCAGGATAG
>CAISVF010000484.1 GCA_903888765.1 uncultured Verrucomicrobia subdivision 3 bacterium
CCTTTGCCCCGTTCGTCCACCCCAAACTGCCATTGGCCGGTGCTTGCGCACGGCCACCAACTGGGACTTTGCTGGGGTGAGCGCCCGTCCCGGTGGCCGTTTTCGGCGTCGCGCCAAAAACCGTTTCCCAAACTGAATGGTTTCACGTCCTCCACTTTTGTGCACAGGCCCAGGTAATGTTTGCGCCATGAATTTGCGCTCCGTCATCCCTACGCGATCAGGGGGAATTTTTCGGGATGCTCGATGCAATCCACGTCCAAATCCGGCCAGTACAGGTGATGGCCGTGGGAAAATTCCACGTTGAATAACTGCCCCGCCGCCGCCTTCCGGAACCACGGGAAGGCATCCAAGCCAAGAAAATACTCCCGCTACTCGACCAACAGCCAGAAGCCGAGTGACGAGGCATTCAGAACTTCTGCTTTTGAAATAGCGTTCCCCAGTTGTGCCAGGTGCGTTGCCGTTTGCCAAGACCTCCGTACGCGCCGGGGCAGGTTGCAAACGAAGATGGCGCGCACAGGATGAGGCGCCCTGCCTTTGTCGTTCATTGGCAGTCGCTAACATGGCGTTAACTTGAGCCTCCTCACCAAGGCTCCGGCAGGGTTTTGAAATTGGCTCAATGATCTCGGCATAGGTTTTTCTCCAACTCCGGTGCATATCCATCCCGGTAGTTGGGGAACTGAAAAGGGTATTGCAGTTCTGCCAACAATTTCGCATTGGCAACGCGTTTGTTCGTCACTCCGCGTTTTTTCCAGGAATTTTCATCGGTTATGACTGTCGGCGGCAGGTTCTGGTTTAATGCCTTGGCCAACCACGCATAAAAGTCCCGCTGCCTCACCGGTTCATTGTCCACGGCATTGTAAACTTCCCCTGCCACTCCGCGGTCCAAGGCGGCATGGATAATTCCGATCAAATCGTCGCGGTGAATCATGTTAAGCCAGCGCGAGCCGTCACCTTCCAGCCTGGCTTCACCGCGCAGAAACTGTTTGAAGGCGTAACCACGGCCCGGCCCGTAAATGCCGGCCACACGCAGGATTACTGCCGGAAAAAGGGGATGAGACGCTGGGGATGCGGATTCGGGCTGCCATCGTCCCGGTGAACCTTGGGCGGCGGCGAGGAGTAATTGCTCGGTTTCGACCAGAACCCTGGCGGTGTCGGCATCGGGTTCGGTGGGACTGGTTTCGGTCACCACTGCGCCGTCGTTCTGTCCGTAAACGCTGGTACTGCTGGTGTAGATAAATTTTTTCGGGGGAGCCTCTCGCAGCCAGTTCAGCAGGTTGCGGTTGCCTTCCAGATAAATTTTCCGGTAATCCTCCGCGCCGCCGCCGCCGGAAGCGGTGCAGTTCACCACCCAATCATACTGACGGGGCAGTCGGGCCAGGGTTTCCGGTTGAGTGAGATCGGCGTGCAGGGGGGTGATGCCTGCAGCCAGGAGTTCCGCTTCCACCAGCCAGCTGCGTCGCAGGCCAAAAACCTGGTGGCCCTGCCGCGCCAGTTCCTTGCCCAGTGGCAGCCCCACATAACCGCAGCCCACGATCAGGCATTTTCGTTGGACCACCGGCGATGGACGAATGGGTTCCACGCGGCCAATTTAGGGGAAAATCCGCGCGCGCCAATGCTAAAGCGCAAATGTTTTCCGGCATTCGCCATCGGACAGCGAGGGGATGCCAGCAACGCGCCACCGGCCCGCCCAGGCGATTGCACCAAATAAAAACCGCCGGTGAAGATGATTCACCGGCGGTGATACTATCGGCTGATATTACGGATGGCGCAGGCGATAAAACACGGCGGGGCTGGCCGGGTTGATGGGCAGGTTGGTGGAAACCACGCTGGCGCTGCCGAGGAGGTCATGCCACGCATTGGTGCCGGCAACCAGTCCGGTGGTCAAGGCGTTGGTCTGGCTTTGGAGCAACCATCCCAGATGGGTTGCCGGCCAGGAAATCATCAAGGTGCCGTTACTAACTACGCTGGTAATATTGGTGGGATAGCTGGCAAAGCTCGGGATCATCTGAATGGTTCCGTTTAGCGCCAGTTTGTTGGTCCAGGTCGCTCCCCCGCCGGTCACCAGCAGGGTGGAGCCACCGGTCACCGGCTTGTTGAAGAGATTGAAGGTATCGCCCACTTGCAGGGGCGTTCCCAGATTGGTCACGGTGATGGTGCCGCTGCCAAAGTTGGTCACTCCTCCCGTAACCGATACCTGATCGCTGGTTCCCGAGTGGTTCAACCGGAAAAAGCCATTCCCGTTTGTCAGAATCAGATTGCCGCCGATCGTCAAGGTGCCGTTTCCGATTATCGTGCCGCCGCCAATCGAGGCATTGGTGGTTACGATTACGGACCCGGCCAGGCTACCGGAACCGGCCAGCAAACCGGCGCTGTTGGTGGTGATGCCGGTATAGGTGTTGGCGGCGTTGAGATAGAGCGGGCCAGCCCCGGTCTTGGTCAGGGCATAGAAAGAAGTGGAGTCGCTGATAGTATTGGCAAAGGTCGTTCCCCCCGTATTCGCCACCTGCAATATGCGCGATGTGTAGGTGTTCGTGGTGACGCCGTCAATGCCATTGAGGGCGAAGGGCGCGGTAAAGGTCAGACTATTCGTGCCGCCAATAATCAAGGTGAGGTTGTTGGTGCCGCTCGGATATTCCAGGGGGTTGCCCAGAGTGCGGGCGCCGCCGGAGGCAAGCACCGTGCCGCTGGCAGTGGCGCCATTGATTTCCGGTGCCAAAAATAGGGAACCGGTGCCAATCGGGCCCGAAACCACCGTGCCGGACGTGGGAGTGCTATCAACTCCCAAAGCGATGGATCCCGAGGTGGGGAAGGTGCCGCCGGAATAGGTGTTCTGGTTGTTCAAATAGGTGGTACCAGTGCCGCGCTGAACAATGCCGCCGGCACCCGAAATGACGCCGTTATAGCGCTGGCTGCCGATCGCGCCATACGGAGCCAGCACAGTGCCGCCATACAGGGCCTGGGTGATGGGGGAATCAACGCTGTCGAGCACCAGATTAGCATTGAAGGTGGTGTTCGTTCCATAGGCCCGGTAACGGTTGAGGGTGCCGGCGGTCTTCGGATTGATGGTGAGAGTTTTGCCGGCCGTGCCGGCTAAATCGCCCAGAAAGACGGTGGCGTAGGTGCCGGTGCCATCCACTTGAATGGTGAAATTATCCAGCACATTGATGGTGCCGTTGATACCCAGGGTGTTACCGCCGGTTACCGTGGTTTCGAGGGTGCCGCCGGGACTGTTCAGCGTGACGGGCCCAGTGCCCAGGCCATTATAGTTTTGGAGATAGACATACAAAGGGGCAGCAGTGTTGCTGACCAGCGTGCCCCCGCTAAAGGTGTTGGCGGTGTTAAGGGTAAGCTGCCCGGTGCCAGTATAGATCAATTTGCCGGGCCCGGCAATGCTCCCCGTGCCCGTGAAGGTATAGGTGGCCCCGCTCTCACTATCCACCGTAATCGATGAGGCGCTAAGAAAACTGCCCGTCAGCGTCACGAACTTGGAGGGGGCCGTATCATCAAACAGAACGTGGTCGCCATAATTAAAGGGCAGCGCATTTAAATTACTGTCCTGCCAGCTCACCGTATTATTCAAATTCCAGACACTGCCACCCGCGGCCGTCCAGGTCAGATTATTGGCTGGAACCAAAACCAGCGAGTTGGTCACGGAATTGGTGCTAAAACCGCCGGTGCCCGATACGACGCAATAGTAGCCATTGGCAGTGCCGGCCGCATCGGCTGCCTGCGCCGGTGAAATCAGGAGCTGCTGGCTGGTTACGCCGGAAAAGTCCCCGCCGTTCACCAGTGCGGTGCCGTTGCGATACCATTGGTAGGTAACCCCGGCGCCAACGCCGGCAACCGTGTAAATACAGGCTCCATTGGTGGCGACCACTACCGGCACCGGCTCCAGAGTTATGGTGGGCGGAGCGGCGGGAGGCGTGCTGATGCCGCTCACCGTAATGGAGGATATATCCATGGTCGGATCAGCCGCCGGCGTCGCTTTGGCGGTCAGGCCCATCGCCAGCCCATCGAAGACCGTGGTCAAAAAGGTGGCGTTGGTGATGCTAGTGCTTCCCTGCGAAAACAGCAGCGTGCCGCCGGTGCCCGCACCGCTATAAATGAAATTGCTGATATTCAGCGAAGTTGCCGAGGTCAGGGTCAAGCGCAGGTCCAGAGTATAGGCACCGGTAGTGGCGAGTGTCACCGTGGCATTCGGGGATAGCGTGGCGATAGCGCCGCCGCCGGGATTGACAAACGCTCCGCTGCCCCAATTGTTGCCGAGCAGTTCCTGATTTGAGGAAGCGGTCCCGCCGGCGGTTTGCGCGGGACGCGTATAGGTTTTGGACGTGCCGCCACTGCTCATTTGCGCCACGTAGCCCACCCAGCCTGCACAATTGCCGGTGGCATACAGGGAGCCGGTGGCAGTGGTTAAACCGGCATTGGCCAGATTGGTGGTCAGAGGGATGGTGCCGCCGGAATTGTACAGGCCCAGCCAGGCTACGGAACCGGCGACGTTGAAAATGCTACCGACGGTATTTGTGAATACGACGCTCAGTTCAATGTAGTCTCCCACCGCGGCCAGCGATACCGGGTGACCGTTGGTGGCAAAGATCGCCTGGGCTTCCAGAAATCCGGAGGTGGTGGATGCGGCCAGTGCCAAATGCAAATCGTTCGGAGCAATGGTCACACCATTGGTGCCGGGAACGGTGCTTTTTGTGGCGGCAATATCGTAACTGGTGGCGGAAGCTGTCGGCGGACCCGTGCGGATACTGGGGCCGTTAGTCGTGCTGCCGCTGGTGAAAGTGTCGGTGAAAAACGTAGTTTGAGCTATGGCTCCCAATGGGGCTATCGCCAGTAAGAGCGCAATCAATCCGAAGGGATTTTTTTGTTTCATGTGAATGTTTGGTTAATGTTTGGTGATTACTGTTTTAATATTGCAGAAATGGAATAGTTTTATGGGATGGGCATAATCGTTCTGCTGGCTCAAGGCCGCCAGCAACTCATGGCGTAGGAATAATTGTCGCCGCCCGTTTGTCCGCCGGCGGCGATGGCCGTCCATACGTTGGCATTAAAGCCATCGGTCACGGTGCGGACGCTTTGCCAGGTGACGTGGCCGTCGCCAAACGCGGCATTGAGGCCAGCGGGCTTGCCTCCGCCCTGATGCGATATGCTATTGATGGAACTATAGATGACATCCACCACCATGCTTTTAGTCTGATCAACGGCAGATTGTTTGAAAAAGGGAACACAGACCCAGGTTTTCAAGGTCGCATTATTGCCGGGGTCGCTGTACAGCGGCCATTGCGGCACGTCCGCCGCCGCCATGGCCAGATCGCGCAACGTCGCCGTATTTCTGGATTGGGGATAATAACTGTACCCGGCGCGCACCCAGTCGGGATTGTTATTCGGCGCCGTCAGATCCACGCCACAGGGCCAAGTCGATTTTACGGAGTAAAAATTATAGGACCAGCCATCGTTTTTGCTGTTACTGGGACAGTAATATACCCGGCCATCGGTGGCGGCCTTTGAATTCCAAACGGAACCCAGGTTATACGGTCCGGCCGTAAAAGTGGGCGGTGTAACATCTTGCGGGGCATAACGGAACATTTCATAGGTGTAATCCGCATTGGACGGGCGCCAATGTAATGGCGGCATGATATCGGCGTTATCGGAGGAATAAACAAATATGCCCACGCCAATCTGGCGCAGGTTGTTTACGCAACTAATACGCTTCGATCTTTCCTTGGCCGCCGCCAGCGCCGGCAATAGCATGGCTGCCAGAATGGCGATGATGGCAATAACGACCAGTAGTTCGATTAAAGTAAAGGCACCGCTGGCGCGAGGTTTTGGCCGGAAGAGTGGAATGCTGCCGGGGTAGGGATAACTGTTCATGTCAATATTTTCTGGTTCGCAAAAATCAAGTTGGTTTGATCGTATTGGTTTTTCATTTATCTCGCCATCAGCCGACGCGTAACAAGAAACGGCCCCATCAGCAGGTGATTCTTTTTCTGTACTCTTTCTGCCAAAGTTCAAAAATCAAGGCACATGGCAAAAGCAGGACGTCATTTTTTGGCGGCTATTTTGAGATTAATATTATTATCCTAGTTTATTTGCCGCAGACCAACAATCCACCAAATGTGCAAATGAGATTGAAAAAACTGCATTGCCGTTGGACGCGGCACTCCGTGGACGTCGTCCTGGTGAATCAGGCGGCGTCGGTTGGCTGGCGGTCGTCGGGCAAGACCGGCCGCTTGGCCCAGTAGTTAGCCAGCACCGAGCCGCTGATATTCATCCAGGGAATGAAGATGGCCGCAGCCAGGCCGACGGTACCGAGTTTGCCCATCGCGCTGGCCAGTCCGGAGGCCATGCCGCCGTTTTGCAGGCCGACTTCAAAGGCAATGCTGCGGGCGGAGCTTTTGTCCAGGCCCGCCGCGCGGCTCAATCCGTAGCCAAAGCAATACCCGGCCAGGTTGTGCAGCAGGGAGGCAAAAAACAGCACGGCTCCCACCTGCAACAAATTATCACGCCCCGATGCCGTGGTCATGGCAGTGACATAAAGTATGCCGACTATGGACATAGTTGGCATGATGCCGTCGAGCCATGACAAGCGTTTCGCTAGCGCGTGATACACCGTGCCGATGAGGAAGGTGCTCAGTAAAAATCCGCCCAGGGCGAACACGGTAAGCCCGCCGGCCGCAAAATGTGCCTGCAGGAATGCCCAGCCGCCGCCGGCCAGAAACAGCAGCCATGCTCCCGCCAAGGCGGCCAGGCCACCGGTGATCTGCCGGCCGCGCCGGGAAGCCCGTTTGAGATAATCATGAATCAGCGCCGCGCCAATCGGCACCAGTACGATTTTTATGATCTCTATCATCAGCTTGAAGAAGCTCACCTCGACCATCGTTCCCGCCAGCAATTTCATCCACAGCGGCGTCATGATGGGCGCAATCAGCGTGGTCACGGCGGTGACCGTGACGGATAGGGCGAGGTTCGATTTAGCCATGAACGCCATGACATTCGAAGCCAAACCGCTGGAACACGAGCCGATCAGTATGATGCCGGCCGCAATCTCCGGTGGAAAATGAAAAATTCTGGTCAGAGCCAGACCGACCAGCGGCATGACCGTGAAGTGACAAAAGATGCCCACGAATACGCCGCGCGGCGATCGGGCCACTCCGGCAAAATCCCGCAGGCTCATTTGCGTGCCCATGCCGAACATCACCAATTGGATGGCAATGAGCATGATCCAATGGTTACGCAGGTCGAAATCGCCAATATGCAGGAACTGCGCCGGATAGATCATCGCTCCGGCGACGACCGCAATAATCCACGCCGTGAACTGGTAGCCGCGAAACTTTTTGGAAAAACGCAGACTCATGGCAAATGCGGTCGTCCCGATAACGAGTGCCGGATGCCAGATGGCTGGCTGGTCCAGCAACCAGGCCGGCGCAATCGCTGCCACCATGAGCAAAATCAGGCCCAACTCAAATTTGGCCAGCGGATACATTATTTCAGCGCAAAGCCGTCGCCAGATAATCCACGGCAATGCCCGGACTGGCCAGAATCGGGACGCGCTTGTCTGCGGCGGCAAGTGTCTCCACGACGCGCGCCATGGAAGCTTGCGCCAGCACGATTACCTCAACGTGTCGGGATAGTTCCTTCAAAACGGCCGCCACCCGGTCGTCGTGCGTGGCGGCATCCCCGGCCATGAGGGCTTCAAACGCTCCGTCGCAAACTTCTGAGGTAAGTTCTATCGTCTTTCCCGCTAGCGCCGCCCGGCGCAAGATCAGATCTGCGGTCGGTTCCAGGGTGGTTGACAGCGTGGCGATGACGCCAATACGCTGGCCGGTCGCCACGGCCTGGTCGGCCATGGGCTGGTCCACGCGCAGGACGGGAACGCCAATCAATCTGGCTCCGGCTTCCACCGCCGGCCCGATAGAAGAGCAAGTCACCATGATATAATCCGCCCCGGCCAGTTCAGCGGATTCCAAATAGCCGGCCACGCGCCGCGCAATCGTCGCCGTGAGCCGGCCGGCTTCGCGAATTCCTTTTACGAGTGAGTCATCCGCAATATTGAACACCTCCACCTCCGGCAGTTTGCTTTGGCAGAGCTGCGCAAATACCGGCACCAGAGTGGCTGAAGTATGAATCAGACCAAGTCGCTTTTTCTTCATGAGTTTATCAAGGTTGCAAAATAATTTTCCGCGCCCACCTGGCCGCCCTTAAACACGCATTCACATCCGTCGGCCGGAGATTTCGGGGCATGCGCCCGACACAAAGGCGCGCCGGGGGTCAGCGAGGCCAGCATTTCCAGAGCTTCAATGCCGAGTGCCCGTGCGGCATAGCTGGAAGTGTCACCGCCGGCAATAGCAATGCGGCGAACTGCGCTGTGCGCTAAAGCAGTGCGCAATACCCGGCCTAAAGCCGTGCCCAGTATCCGGGCGGTGTCGCCTTGCAGCGTGGCTGTGATCTGGGCAGCGGCACCACGTTTGGTGGTATGGATAATCACGCTGCGATGGTTGCGCAGGAGTTCGGTGGCCGCAGCGACAGCGCGCTGGATTTCGGCGGCGGACGACTTGGCCCGGGTAAGGGCCGTCGCATCCAGAGCGACTTCGGCAAAGCCGTGTTTCAGCGCCCAGGCAATCTGGCCGCTCGTCACCGGCGAGCAACTGCCCGAACCGACGAGAATTTGGCTGGCCGGCGGAACCATCTTCTTCGCGGGCCGCCGCTTGGCCCAAGCTGCCGCCAAGGCTACTTCTATGCCGGATGAACCAACCGAAAATAAAGGCTGCCGGGAAGTGGCAAAAGTATCCAGCAGCTTGCCAATGGTGGTCAATTGATCGTTGGTCAAGGCGTCAAATAAAACAACCTCAGGCTTTTCCTGGAGGAGTTTGGCAAATGCCACCCGGGCGGCGGAAGCCGGCAGGGATACGCTTAAAATGTCGAATAAGGCCAGGCGCTTGGGAGTTTGCCGAGCCAGATGCTGGCGCAAGTCCGCCTCGGTCATCGGCGTCACCGGATGCTGGCTGACCGATGGATGTCGGTCCAGCCGGTGGATGGCTCCCATGCTGCCGATGCCATAGCGCGCGAAGTGTTGGCCGAAAACCGTGTAGCGTCCAAGGTCCGGGGCGGCTACCAGCAGCGGAATGAACGGTGTCGGAAAAATCACCGCCGCTATCTCCATGACTCGCCCGATGCTGCCGATGGCGGGTGAGGAATCAAAGGTGGAACAGACTTTGTAGTGCACATGGCGCGCGCCCAACCGCTTGAGCTGGCGCAGCGCCGGTTTGATTTCGCGCTCCATCACTGCCGGGGCCAGCGCGCGCGATTTGCCCGCCACCCCGATGGCTTGCAAGCCGGGAAATTTTTTAAGCCGGGCCGGCGGCGGCGGCTCAATGAACAGCAACGTGCGAATGCCGGCCAGCGTCAATTGCTCCAGCGCATCCGTGGAGCCGGTGAAATCGTCTCCGTAAAAGCTGAGGCGAAGCTGGCTCATCCGCCGTGGCTGCCGAATTTTTCCACCGACTTCTTCAGCCCGGGATATCGTTCCACCGCCGAAGCCATGGTGCATCCCTCGACGGCCGCTGCCCACCATTGTTGCAACGAGCGCACGCCGGCAGCCGGACCTTCCGGATGCGCCATGATGCCGCCACCTGCCAGATAAAGCAGGTCAATGGTCCTAGTCCGCCGGAAGGTTTCAGGTGCCTGACCGCCCCATTGGCCGGAGGAAACCACCGGCATCAGGGAGAATCCGCCGAGTAATGGCTGCAAACAAGCTTCCATTGAGCGGACCACCGAATCGTCACTTTCCCAGAATTTGTTGCCGATGCCGTTGACGTGCAACTGATCCACTCCCGCCAGGCGCCATAGTTTCTGATAGGCCGGAAACTCCATGCCCAGGAGGGGATGCCGGTTGAGGGCGCCCCAGCCATTGCGATGCCCATGGATGGCCAGCGCACCGAGGTCGCAGATTTTTTTAGCTCCGGCCAGACCGACGCTATTGAGCGAGATCATGGCGGCGGTGCCACCGGCGGCCACAATTTTAGCATAGTGCCGCTGCATCGCGTCCAATTCGTCGCTGATATTGAAGGCATACATCACCTGCTTGCCAGTGCGGTGGGCGTGGTCGTGAATCACGCGCATCACGGCCTCCACGCGCGCGTCAAACGGAGAATGCGGCGGGTCCGCCATCAGTTCATCATCCTTGATGAAATCAATGCCGGCTTCCACCAGCACCTGCACCAGTGCGGCGGTCTGCTGGGGCGTCAGGCCGATGCTGGGTTTGATGATGGTTCCAATCAGCGGGCGATGCTGCACGCCAGTCAGTTTCCGGCAGCCGCTAATACCGAAGTGCGGGCCGCGAAAATGTCGGGCAAAGGATTCAGGAAAATCCAGGTCCATTAACTTCAAACCGGAAAACTGCGACAGTTCATAGAGGTTGCCCTGAACCGTGGAAACCAGGGCCGGCAGGTTATAGCCAAAATTTTCCCCGGGCCACGACACGACTATTCGGGCGCGCTGAAATTTTTCACCGGCGGCGCGGCTGCCGGGCAGCGCCGGTTCCGCGACTGTTTCGAGGAGGGTGATTTGTTCTACGCGCGCGGCGAAGCGGTGTTTCAACTCCGCCGTTTCACCCGGCACCGCGACAAAAGTTCCCGAAGATTGCTCGCCAGCCAGGGCGGCGGCGGCTTGCTCGACGGCCAGCGGCGTCTCAATCAAGTAGGTGGCGTAAAGACGTTCCATTTTTGAAAAGGTCACGGATTTATCTGAAGCACGCAACGAAAACCGGTCACGACGCTGAAGCGCTCCGGTGCGGCGTGCTCACGATACGAGGTGAGCAGGCTTTTAGGCCCGCAATTATTCCACCCGCCGCCGCGCAACACACGCTGCTGGTGGCTGGCATCATAAAAATCCGCGCACCACTCGAGCGCGTTGCCGGCGAGATCGTAAAGGCCATAGCGGTTCGGGGCAAAACTGCCGACCGGTGCGGTGGTGATATAACCGTCCCGGTAATTTGCGATATGCGGCCAGTTTGTGAAAAAGTCCCGCGCCGTCAGATCGGCAAAATTACCGGAGCCTGGCGGCGGGGGAAATTGTTCGCCCCACGGGAATAGGTTTGGCAGCTGGGCGCTTTTTTTCCGGGGAGTTGCGCCGCTTTCGCGCTGGCGGATGCCGGCTGCGCGGCTCCATTCTTCATCCGTTGGCAGCCGGTAAAAATCCTTTGCGCCCAGCGTTCCAGTTCTTTTCTCCGCAACCGTCAGCCATTCACAAAACGCGGTCGCCTCGTTCCAGCTCACATTGACGACCGGAAAATCGGGTCCGGGCGAAACCGGGGTGACGCCGTGATAAAATGCGTGCTGCCAATTGGTTCCGGCCATTGGCGACTTGGCGGCGGCAAACGCGGCGTAATCTTTCACCCGCGTCTCATAAATGCAGCAGGCTGCTTTCATCTCCGGCACCCGGACAAAAACCATGCTTAAGCTGTTGGTCAAAGGACGGAATGGAGTCAAATCTATGGGCGCATGTGTCGCGCTGCCAACACCGGACGCCGGCAGCAAAAGAGCGAGCACGATTGGCAAAGTTCTGGCGGCGGCTGGGTTCATTCAGGTTTGTCAGATGTTGCCGGATTTGGCGGTGGCGAGTCATCCAAAAACCGCCGAAAAACCATAGAAAACCGCCAGCTTGGTCCGCCGCGATTGCTTGTTTGGCTAAAAACGGCAACTATTTGTCACACGCCATGTTCACTCATCGCTATTGGGTCGGCGCGCTGGCTCTGCTGCCGATTATGGCCGGGGCCGCTTTGCCCGGGGCGCCTGACTGGGAAAACGAGCAGGTGCTGCATATTAACACCGAGCCGCCGCGCACCACTTCAGTGCCGTTTGCCACGGTGGCGCAGGCTGTGAGCGGCGAATTTTCCGACTCGCCCTATTATTTATCCCTGAACGGCACCTGGAAATTCCAATGGTCGCCGCGCCCGGAACTCCGACCGGCGGATTTTTTTCATACCAACTACCTTGCTACGGCATGGTCGGATCTGGAAGTCCCCTCAAATTGGGAAATGAAAGGTTTTGGCACACCGATCTATCTCGGCTCCGGTTATCCTTTCAAACTGGATCCGCCGCGGGTGACGGGCGTGCCGCCAACCAACTGGACCACCTTCGCGCAGCGAAATCCGGTCGGCTCGTATCGCAAAACCATCGAACTGCCGGCGTCCTGGCACGACCGCCGCGTATTCATCCATTTCGACGGCGTGGATAGCGCTTTTTATCTTTGGGTCAATGGCGGGTATGTCGGCTTTAGCAAAGATAGCCGGACTCCGGCGGAATTCGACGTGACGGAATTTTTGCACCCTGGCCCCAATCAGTTTGCGGTAGAAGTATATCGCTGGTCCGATGGCAGTTATCTCGAAGATCAGGATATGTGGCGCCTGAGCGGCATTTTCCGGCCGGTCTATCTTTATTCCACTGCGGCGGCACGCATTTGCGATTTCACCGTGCGGACGGATCTGGATGCTGATGGCCGCGCTGCCACGCTCCAAATCCAGCCCGTGCTCGCCGCCCACCATCTTTCGTTGTCGAATTGGACGGTGCGCGCCCGGCTTTTTGACGCGCGGCGGTGCCCGGTTTTCCCTGCCGAATTGAGCCGGGACGCGGCGGAAATTCTGAACCCTGATTTCAACACCCGTATCCTCGACGAGCGGATGCCGCAGCGTGGCGAACCCAAATTCGCCTGGCTGGAAGCCCGCGTGCCAGATCCTGCCCTGTGGACTGCCGAAACGCCCAATCTCTACACACTGGTACTGACGCTGAATGACTCCAGTGGAAAGGTGGTGGAAGCTGACCGATGCCGCATCGGGTTCCGCAAAATCGAAATTCGCGACGGACAGCTTCTCCTGAACGGCCGCGCCATTCGACTGCGCGGGGTGAACCGGCACGAGGTGGATCCCGATGGTGGCCACGCGCTGTCGCATGAGCGCATGGTGGAAGATATCACCTTAATGAAGCAGGCCAACATCAATGCCGTGCGCACCTGTCATTATCCCGACGACCCTTTCTGGTATGACCTATGCGATCGCTACGGCATTTATGTTTTGGACGAAGCGAATATTTGCACCCATGGCACCCGCGGAGCGCTGGCAAATGATCCGCGCTGGACGGGCGCGTTTCTGGACCGCGCCCAGCGGTTAGCCGGGCGGGATAAAAATCATCCCAGCGTCATTATCTGGTCCATGGCGAATGAATCCGGCTATGGCCCGAATTTTGCGGCGGTTTCCGGCTGGCTGCACACGTTTGACCCCACGCGCCCGGTGCATTACGAAGGGGCGCAAGGCCTTAGCAATGATCCGCCAACCGTGGATATCATCGGGCGCTTTTACCCGCGGTTGACCACGGAACCTTATGCCAAAGCAAATGATCCCTGGAACCTTCGCTGGGATAAACTGGAGCAAATCGCCCGGCGCACAAACGATCAGCGTCCGGTGCTTGCCACCGAATATGCCCATGCCATGGGCAATGCCGTTGGTAATTTGCCGGAATATTGGAGCGAGATTTATGCCCATCCGCGCTTGCTCGGCGGCTTCATCTGGGAATGGTGCGATCAGGGTCTGCACCAGAAAACAGCCGGGGGGCAGCGTTTCACCGCATTCGGTGGTGATTTTGGAGATGTGCCCAACCATGGCGGCTTTAGTATCAAAGGCCTCGTCAGCGCGGAACGCCAGCCTTTTCCCAAATATTGGGAGGTCAAAAAAGTTTATCAGCCGGTGACCCTGACGCCGGTGCATTTGCAGCCTGGCCGGATCACCCTGACCGTGATCAACCGAAACGCGTTTATCAACCTCGCCGAATATGGGGTGCGGTGGACGGTGACCCACAGTGACGGTAGTTTAATTCAGTCTGGTGTCTTGCCTCCGATAAACGGTGCTGCCGGCGGCCAAACAGCAGTAAAAATTCCGGTGGCACCGGTTCCCCGCACCAAGCCGGGTGAAGCCTACTGGCTGCGCGTCAGTTTTCACACGCGCACAAATTCCGCGTGGTCACCCGCAGGATTTGAGGTGGCCTGGCAGCAATGGCAACTGGAGGTGGCCAACGTGCGCCAGCGCGTACCTGCGGAGCCAAAATGTGGCGCCGTGACCCTGGTTCAGGCCGGGGACCTGGTACGGGTGGCGACCACCAATTTTTCCGCAACGTTCAGCCGCTGCGCTGGCACCTTGACTTCCCTGCAATGGGATGGACGCGAAATGCTGGCCACGAACGAACTGGCCGGGCCGGTGTTGCAATTGTTCCGTGCACCGACTGACAACGATAAGGGCTTTGGCCAGTGGTTGGCACGCGACTGGCGCGACGCCGGTTTGAGTAACTGCGTCCGCCGCGTGGATTCCTTTAAGGTGGTGCCGACCCGGGCTGGCGAGGTTTTCCTTACCACCGTGGCAACCAGTACGGGAGTGCGCGGCGGTTACCGGTTGCAAACCACTTGGGCGGTGCGGGGTGACGGTTTGCTGTCAATGAATAACTTGTTTCAGCCCATCGGCCAATTGCCTTGGCTGCCGCGGATCGGCCTGGTGATGCACCTCGCGCCGGAGTGGGAAGATCTCTGCTGGTGCGGGCGCGGGCCCTGGGAAAATTATTCCGACCGCCAGGCCAGTGCCGACCTCGGTATCTGGCGCAGCACCGTGGCCGGCCAATATGTTTCCTACGTTCGTCCGCAGGAAAATGGCAACAAAGAGGATACCCTTTGGCTGGAACTCACAGACCGATCTGGCCAGGGTTACCGAATAGCGGCCGAAGCCACCCCATTCTCCTTTTCCGCCCTGCATTTTTCAGCGGCGGATCTGGCGGCGGCGCGGCATAATTATGAATTGCGGCCGCGATCAGAAATCATCCTCTCGCTTGATGCCAGCATGAGCGGGCTGGGCAACAGCAGTTGTGGTCCGGGCGTACTGGCGCGCTATGCTGTTGCTCCGCAAGTGCAGCGGCTGAATTTGCTTTTTTCCCCGCCCGTGCCGCCCCGGCATTAGCCAGAAAGGGAAAGCAGGAGGCCGGCCAACCAACCGGTGGATTTGCAAAACCTCCAGCATGTGTTAATGTCGGACCATTAAATATGCAGGTTGATCATTCATCCGCGGGGGGCGAAGAGCCGCCGTCGCGCCATCAGGTTTCCGCATTAAAATCATTTCGTTCGGCCGGTCGGGGCTTCTGGCACGATGTCGCCGAAGCGGACTGGCAGGACTGGCGCTGGCAACTCAAACATCGCATCACCAGCGTCGGGCAACTGGAAAAGCTGATGCCCTCCCTGACGCCCGAAGAACTTGCCGGCGCGCGGCTAGCCAATCACAAGCTTGCGCTCGGCATCACTCCGTATTTTTTCAATCTGATTGACCCGGCGGATGAAGCCTGCCCGGTGCGCCGTCAGGTGATTCCGCGTATCGAGGAGACCACCACGGCATCATGGGAAATGAGCGATCCTTGCGGCGAGGATTCGCATTCTCCGGTGCCGGGCCTCGTGCATCGTTACCCGGATCGCGTGTTGTTTCTTGTGACCGACCGCTGCGCCAGCTATTGCCGCTATTGCACCCGCTCCCGGTTGGTCAGCAACGCCAGCGGTTACGATTTTCATCCCGAGTATGATAAGCAGATTGCCTATGTCGCCGCGCACCCCGAAATCCGCGACGTCCTGCTCAGCGGCGGTGACCCGCTGCTTTTGAGCGATGAAAAGCTGGAAAATCTCCTAAGCCGCCTGCGCGCCATTCCGCATGTCGAGTTTCTGCGCATCGGCACCCGCATTCCGGTTTTCCTGCCGCAGCGCATTACCTCCGAACTCTGCGCGATGTTGAAGCAATTTCATCCGCTTTTCATCAGCATTCATGCCAACCATCCGCGGGAGTTGACCACGGAAGTTCGCGACGCGCTCGCCCGGTTGGCCGATGCCGGTATTCCGCTGGGCAACCAGAGCGTGTTGTTAAAACAGGTCAACGACGACCCGGCTGTGATGAAAGCGCTCCTGCAAAAGCTGCTCATGTGCCGCGTGAAACCGTATTATATTTACCAGTGCGATCTAATCGCCGGCTCCGCGCACCTCCGCGCGAGTGTGGCGAAAGGCCTGGAGATCATGGAACACCTGCGCGGCCATACCACCGGCTACGCGGTGCCCACCTTTGTGATTGATGCTCCCGGTGGCGGTGGCAAAGTCCCCATTAATCCCGAATACGTGTTGTGCCGCAATGCCGGCCGCGTGCTGATCCGCAATTTCGAGGGGAAGATTTTCGAGTATCCCGAAGCCGCCGATGGCCGGCCCTGTGGCCAGCCGCCCAAAACCATTCCGGAACCGGAACTGGTTTGAGTTGGAAAAGCGCAACCGAAATGGCTCCTGCTCCATCCCTGGGTGGTCTGGCGGAAGGCTGCTTGACAGGTCGTCGGTAGTGCAGGGCCCTTACATGCCCGCGACCGCTTGGGCAACCGAGTCAACCGGTTCCCCTTGCTTATCCATCAGCGGAATTCCTTCCACTCGACTTTTACCGGTGGCAGGGGCAAAACCGGTTAACTGGGCATAGAAGCGGGTATTTCGTTTCCAAAGTCCGCGAATTCGACGCTTGCGCCCGTCGATGACTTTGTTAAATTGAGCTTCGTGCGGGTTTTTGCCAACAACTTGACCTGCGTTGACTATGCTAGTACTCGCAGTTTCGGTGACTCTCTTGCCGTTACTCTAGCACAAAGTCAAGTTGCAGGCTCAAAAACAGCAGAAAACCGTTGAAAATACTGGTTGCCGATGTGGCGGAATTGGCAGACGCGCTAGACTCAAAATCTAGTATCCGTGAGGATGTGTGGGTTCGACCCCCTCCGTCGGCACCAACTATTTTTCACACCAGCGATTCCTTTTGCATTTTGCGCAGGGGTTTAAATTACCCGGTCAAGTGCGTAACCCGCCCTCGCCGGTACGCCCTCAAACCTGACAGCTTCAGCCTCTGTTTCCCCCTAACCTATCTGGCCATCAGGGGTTGACCTTGCGCTCTGCTTCGCCGGGTTGCCAGCAACTTTTAACAAATAGATTAAACCTGGATGGGCAGGATGAGCATGGCGCGACCATGGTGGTAAAGTCGTCGTTGCAGTTCAAAAACGGTATGATTGTGCAACCACCGAGCCAGCAGGTTTTCGTCTTTGAAGACCAATTGGCCGGCAAAAAATTGGGCCTGCGGGAATTTTTGCGCAATACTATCACACAGGTTGGCCGCTTCATCCACGATGTCCGTACCGAGCGCAATATGCGCCTCGGTATTGAATCCGCGGCGCGTCATGTAGGCGACATAGCGATCTACTTCCTTGCGCGAATGATCGCGCAGATTTTCCACCTCGGCCGCCCCTTTGAAATTGCCAGCGTCCAGTACACCAACCTGAACAAAGACAAAGTTCTGGTAAACCTTGGGAAACATCCGCACCACTGCCAGCAGGGTATGCAAGCCCAGACCGTTGAACCCATTGACGAGCAGCACAGCCGTACGCGCGTTCGGATCGCACGGTGGCGGGGTCTTTTCGCTAACAATGGCGTCATCTGCCAGCGCGGCGGCAACCAACTCGTTGAGCCGATATAGTTTTTTCTGGGTCTGGCGGTAGTGGTTTTTTACCCAGAAAGCGACGGCCACCAGCAGGCCAGTGACCAGCAGGGTGGCCCAGCCACCTTCGTCAAACTTGACAACACAAAGCGAAATCAGAATACCGCCCGTGAGGAGCAGACCGACGCCGTTGATAATAATCTTGGTTTTCCATTTGGGCTCCTTGGCCCGTTCCAGCCACCAGTGCCGCACCATGCCAAGCTGCGAGAGGCTGAAGGTAATGAATACGTTGATACTATAAAGCACCACCAACAGATTCACTGAGGCAGCGGTAAAACTCAGAAGCACCAGTGCTGCGCCGCCCATGAGCAGCACCCCGTTTTGTGTGACCAGACGATCGCTCAAAGTGGCAAAGCGCGTCGGCATCCAGCGATCCACTGCCATGTTGGCCAATACGCGCGGGCCTCCGAAAAAGCCGGTTTGCGCAGCGATGATTAGCAACGCGCCCGAAGAGGCCATCGCCGCAATGACAAAGCTTTTGGCAGCCAACGGTGGCCAGGCAGCGGTAATTTGTTCGAACAACACAGCGTTGAGCGTTTTGCCCTCCACCGGCACTACGTGATACAGAAGATATGCGAGCAACAGTCCGCCAACCACGAAGGACAGCGAGGCCGCCATGTAAACCATGGTGCGTTTGCCGGTCTGCACACGGGGTTCGCGGAGAGTGTTCAGGCCGTTGCTCACGGCCTCAATGCCGGTGTAGGTGCCGGCGCCAAGGCTGTAGGCTTTAAGCACCACCGCGACCAATCCCAACCAGCCCAACTCCGTCGCACCGGATTGAACATCATGCACCATGCCATGCGCAATGTTAGGCAGTTCGCCAAAGTGCGCGGAAATCGCCCAAACAATCGCAAAAGTGTAGCTCAATACAAAAATGAGGAACACCGGCACCCAAAGGACCACGGATTCTTTGGCTCCGCGCAGGTTCAGCAGCGTGAGAAAGATGACGATGCCCAGGGAGAATTTCACTTTCCAGGCCTGCATTTCCACCGGCAACATGCTGAAAACAGCATCTGCACCGCTCGCTACGCTCAGCGCGATGGTCAGGATATAGTCGCCGATCAGCGCGCAGCCGGACACCACCCCAACGGTGGGAGATAGCAGTTTGCTGGCGACCAGGTAACCGCCGCCGCCAGTGGGGAAGGCCTCAATGATCTGCGAGTAGCTGATGCAGATGATGATGATGGTCAGCACCGTGGCCAGGGCCACGAACAGGCTAAGACCGCTGTGTGCCTTGAGTGCCAGAAAAGCCGCCTCCGGGCCATAGCAGGAGGAAGACAAGCCGTCTGCCCCCAGGCCGACCCAGGCCAACAGGGCCACCAGCGACATATTGTGAAATATCCGTTTATCCGAAATATTCCGCGCCCGGCCAATCACCACGTCTTTCGCCAAACGAAACACATTCATAGACAACTTTAATTTTGCGCTCTAATTGGGGTGAACGTAGAAACCGCCTTGCGGTTCCAGAGGATCGCCCTTCCAAATGCCGACGAGGTTAGCTGACGGGCTGGGCTTTGAAAGTGGCCTGAAATCCCGTTGCCGGAATCTCTGCGCCCCGTCCCAATCGCTTGGGAGTTTGGTTCCCCCGCATCCGGCTTCAGGAAGGAAACCGGATTTAGGCTGCAACGGCTCGTAGTTAAGCAAATTTCCGGTTTGATGTCAAACGCCCCGCCACCAGCAAAATAATGTTTGATTCCCCCGGTGCGCCAACCCAGGTATCCGCACACGCCTCCGTGGCGGTCACCTCAGCCGCGCGGAATCACCGGGTAATTTTTGCCGATGCAGAAAGGGGTCCAGACCAGCAAGCCCGATAAGTGTTTGAATGTTTATATCACTGAGAGCGTGTCTGAAAATTACGAAGGGCACTGTTTTGAGGGCCAAGCATCGAGGGAGAGTCAGGAAGAAATTAAAAATTGGCGGTGTAGTTATGGCGATCGGACAACAAGGCCATGCGTTTATGGAAGGGGAAAACCTCCATTCGGCGGGTCTTTTGACCGTGGGCGGCGTTGGCTCGGGCGTCACAGCCCGCTGTGGGGATGCTCCGACCTCGCCGCCTAGCCCACGGCCAAAATCCCTCGCCGCAGTTACCCTCGGAATTTTCAGACAAGCTCTGAGGCGAAAAAATGACTGGAAAACTAAAAGCGTTTTAGGCAGCCTCTTGCATCCTTATGTCAAAAATTACCAGGTCTATTGTGACTTTGTTTCTGCCTGCCGCCCTCGCCAGGGGCGGCGAAACGACTTTCCGTTCCGGCGACGCGGACATTCATCTGCCATCCCTGAACGAGGTGAATTTTTTCCATGGCGCCGTCAGCAGCCAGGCCATTTTACTGTTTGGCCTGCTGGTCTGTGCCGTGGGCGCGGTGTTTGGCATTCTGGAATACGCCCGCACCCGCGCCCTGCCCGTGCACCGGTCGATGCGCGATGTTTCGCACATCATCTGGGAGACGTGCAAAACCTATCTGCTCCAGCAGGGGAAATTCCTCGCCGCCATCTGGGCGCTCATCGCAGTGTGCATGATTTATTATTTCTCCGGCCTGCAAGGCAAGCCGTTTGGCCAGGTGCTGGTCATTCTGGCATGTTCCATTTTCGGCATTCTGGGCAGCTACGGAGTGGCGTGGTTTGGCATTCGCATCAATACTACGGCCAACTCACGCACCTCCTTCGCGGCGCTGCGAGGCAATCCGCTGAACACCCTGTTCATCCCGCTGCAGGCCGGCATGAGCATCGGCTTGCTGCTCATCTGCGTGGAACTTGCGTGCATGATCGCCATTCTGGCCTTCATCCCGAAGGAACTCGCCGGGCCCTGCTTTATCGGTTTTGCCATCGGCGAATCACTCGGCGCCAGCGCCCTCCGGATTGGCGGCGGCATCTTCACCAAGATTGCGGATATCGGCAGCGACCTGATGAAAATTGTCTTTAACCTGCCGGAAGATGATCCGAAAAATCCCGGAGTCATCGCAGACTGCACCGGGGACAACGCCGGCGACTCCGTGGGACCAACCGCCGACGGCTTTGAAACTTATGGCGTGACCGGCGTGGCGCTCATTGCATTTCTGGCGCTGGCGCTGGCACTGTCGCCACTTTTGTGTGCGAAACTCATCATCTGGATGTTTGCCATTCAGTCCCTGATGGTGCTGGCCTCGCTGGGCTCATTTTATTTCAATCTCGCGGTAGCCAAGCTGCGCTATGGCGGAAAGAAAAACTTCAATTGGGAAGCCCCGCTCACCGATCTGGTATGGATCACCAGCCTGGTTTCCATCCTCGTCTGTTTCGCGGCCAGCAAGCTGTTGCTGGGCGATTTCACAGTGCCGCAAACTGCCAACGGCGTCACAACCGAGGTCCCGCTGGCGAATCTCTGGTGGGTGCTTTCTGCCATTATCGGCTGCGGCACCCTGGCTGGCGCCTTGATCATGGAATTCACCAAGATCTTTGTCAGCACCAAATCCCGGCACGTGCAGGAAGTCACCAATGCTTCCGACCACGGCGGGGCATCGCTGAACGTGCTTTCCGGTTTTGTGGCGGGCAACTTCTCTGCATTCTGGATGGGCCTCGTGATAATGGGATTGATGTTCATCGCCTTTCTGTTTTCCGAACAGGCCGATTTCATTGCGCTCATTCCCGGGCAGTTTCAATTTGCCGCGCCCATATTCGCCTTTGGCCTGGTGGCGTTCGGGTTTCTGGCCATGGCCCCGGTGACTATCGCCGTGGACAGCTTCGGGCCGGTCACAGACAATGCCCAATCTGTCTTTGAACTCAGCCGCATTGAAGCGCTGCCTGGGATCCAGGCGGAAATTGAGCGAGATTTCGGGTTTAAGCCCGACTTTGCCAATGCCAAGCATGAATTGGAAAAAGGGGATGGTGCCGGCAACACTTTCAAGGCGACGGCCAAACCGGTCCTTATCGGCACCGCCGTGGTGGGCGCCACCACGATGATTTTCGGCATCATCATGCTGCTGGATCACGCCTTCGGGAATGCTGTCGGGCGTTTGAGCCTGGTGCTGCCGCAGATCATTTTCGGGCTGCTCATGGGTGGTTCGGTTATCTACTGGTTCACGGGGGCCAGCACGCAGGCGGTGGTGGCGGGAGCCTACAGCGCGGTCGTGTTTATCAAGAAAAACATCCGGCTGGACAAGGATTCCGCCTCAATTGAGGACAGTAAACGTGTGGTGGCCATCTGCACCCGCTATGCCCAGAAAGGCATGATCAACATTTTCATTGTCGTCTTCTGCTTCGCGCTCGGCCTGCCCTTCATCAACCCGTATTTTTTCATCGGCTACCTCATTGCCATTGCGTTCTTCGGCCTGTTCCAGGCCATTTTCATGGCCAATGCCGGCGGCGCCTGGGACAACGCCAAGAAAATTGTGGAGGTGGATTTAAAGATGAAAGGCACTCCGCTGCATGCCGCCACCGTCGTGGGAGACACCGTGGGGGATCCGTTCAAGGACACCTCTTCCGTAGCAATGAATCCGATCATCAAATTTACCACGCTCTTCGGCCTGCTCGCGGTGGAAATCGCCGTGGAATTGCGGCAGAAACAGCCGGATTCAAACCTTTCTTATGTCATCGGCGGGGTTTTATTCCTGATTGCGCTCGTGTTTGTGTACCGTTCGTTTTACCACATGCGCATCCCGGTGGAATCCGCGGAGGAAGGCTGACCTCACATTATCCGCCGCCAATTAGCTCTCGAAATCCGCAGCCGCTTGCCTTAGGCTGCGGCCGTGTCCATCATCCGGCGCACCATCCAAGTCGCCTGGGAACTGCGCGTGTTCTTCACCGAGCACGCCTTTGCTCCGGACAATACGACGGTTAACGACGCGCTGGCCGACGCCACGCCGCGCAAGGTATTTGTGCTCCTCGAAGATTCGCTGGCGCAGGCAAGACCGGATCTGGAGCATCAGATTCAAAATTATTTTTCCACCCGGGCACACCAGCTCCGCTTGGTGCGCCCGCCGCTGTTCGTCTGCGGAGGGGAACCCGCAAAAAACTCGATCACCCTGGTCACGGACCTGCTCGGTCAACTCCACCGGCATCACATTGACCGCCAGTCCTATCTCGTGGCGATCGGCGGCGGGGCGCTGCTGGATGTGGCGGGGTTCACCGCCGCCACGGCGCATCGCGGACTCCGGCTGGTGCGCTTGCCCACCACCACCTTGAGCCAGGCGGATTCCGGTGTGGGGGTGAAAAACAGCCTCAACGCCTTCGGCCACAAAAATCTTCTGGGTACTTTTGCCCCGCCCTTTGCAGTCATTAATGATTTCAATCTGCTCGGCACCCTGCCATCCCGGGACAAGCGGTCGGGCTATGCGGAAGCAGTCAAAATCGCGTGCGTCCGCGACGCGCGTTTTTTTGCGGAAATGGAACAGGCGGCTGGACCGCTGGTCGCCTTTGATGATGCCGCGATGAAACACCTCATCCACCGCTGTGTCGAACTGAATCTGGAACATCTTGCCACGGGCGGCGATCCGTTTGAGGCGGCTTCCGCTCGCCCGCTGGATTTCGGTCACTGGGCCGGGCACAAGCTGGAGGAGCTCTCCGGCTTCCGAATCACGCATGGCGAGGCGGTGGCCATCGGTATGGCCCTTGACGTGACTTATGCGCGGCTCGCCGGCCTGCTGGACCCCGGCACCGCGCACCGCATTTTGCAGTTACTACAACAGCTTGGTTTTCCACTTTTCGCGGATGAATTGCTGAATTCAGACGATGATGGGCAGCCGGCAATTCTATCCGGACTGGAGGAATTTCGCGAACATCTCGGCGGGCAGCTCTCGGTGACCCTGTTGACCGGCCTTGCCAGGACTGTGCAGGTCCATGAAATGGACCCGGCCAGAATCATGGCCGCCGTAGGCGAACTCCACCACCACGCCGAAAAAAGCTGACATTTGCCCCGGTTCGGTGTTTCATCTTGTCCGTTTTGAACCGTGTCCGGAACCATCCGCAACCGCTTTGTCCGGTAAGGCTGGCGGACTTACTGTTGTTAGCCATTTTGCATAAATAACTTTTAAATTTCCGATGCCCAAGCGTACCGACATCCACAGCGTCCTCATCATTGGCGCCGGCCCGATCATCATCGGCCAGGCGTGCGAATTCGATTACTCCGGCACGCAGGCGTGCAAAGCCCTCAAGGAAGAAGGCTACCGCGTCATCCTGATCAACTCCAATCCGGCCACGATCATGACGGACCCGGAGTTCGCCGACCGCACTTACATTGAGCCCATCACGCCCGAGTGCGTGGAAAAAATCATCGTTCGCGAGAAGGCGGAGATGCAGCGCCTGGGGGCCACCGGCAAACTCGTTTTGCTCCCCACGCTCGGCGGCCAAACTGCGCTCAACACCGCGATGGCATTGCACAAAAACGGCGCGCTGAATCGGCACGATGTGGAAATGATTGGTGCCAAGCCGGAAGCGATTCACAAGGGTGAAGACCGCTTTGCCTTCAAGGAACTCATGCTCCAGATCGGCCTTGATGTGCCGATCTCCGGCGTGGCGCACAATCTCGAAGAAGCCCGCGCGGTGGCCAAGGCCATCGGCCGGTTTCCGCTCATCATCCGGCCCGCCTTCACGCTAGGAGGCACCGGCGGCGGCATTGGCTACAATCAGGATGAGTTCGAAGCCATCGCCAAGAACGGTGTCGAGCTTTCGCCCGTGAACGAAATTCTCATCGAAGAATCTCTCCTCGGCTGGAAGGAATACGAGATGGAAGTCATGCGCGACAAGGCCGACAACTGCGTCATCATCTGCTCCATTGAGAACTTCGATCCCATGGGCGTGCACACCGGCGACTCCATCACCGTCGCGCCCATTCAGACCCTGACCGACAAGGAATTTCAGATCATGCGCGACCAGAGCTTCGCCGTGATCCGCGCCGTGGGCGTGGAGACCGGCGGCTCGAACATCCAGTTCGGCGTCAGCCCGGAGAATGGCCGCATGGTCATCATCGAGATGAACCCGCGCGTCAGCCGCAGCTCGGCTCTGGCTTCCAAGGCCACCGGCTTTCCCATCGCGAAGATCGCCGCCAAACTCGCCGTCGGCTACCTGCTCGACGAACTCAAGAACGACATCACGCGCGAAACCCCCGCGAGCTTCGAGCCGAGCATCGATTACGTCGTCACCAAGATTCCGCGCTTTGCCTTCGAGAAATTTCCGCAAGCCGACCCCACGCTCACCACGCAGATGAAAAGCGTGGGCGAAGCCATGGCCATCGGCCGCACGTTCAAGGAAAGCCTGCAAAAATGCCTGCGCTCGCTGGAGATTGGCCGCAGCGGTCTCGGCGGCGACGGTAAACCGTGGCGGATTGGAACAGAAGTTTACGGAGACAGAGACATTCTTCCCCGTGATGTCATTTCCAGAAAACTCTCTGTCCCGAATGCGGAACGAATCTTTTTCATCCGTCACGCGCTTCGAGCCGGATTCACGATTGAGGAAATCTTCGGTCTGACCAAAATAGACCGATGGTTCTTGGTTCAGATAAAGGAAATCGTGGACTTCGAGGAAGATTTGGCGAAACATACGAACTAAACACAATCACTATGAAACACAG
>CAISVF010000485.1 GCA_903888765.1 uncultured Verrucomicrobia subdivision 3 bacterium
CCCAGCACGCGCGCACGATAGCGCATGGAATCCAACCCCATGCCGCGCGTGGCGCTGGGAATGGGGGGCAGTCCGATACCATCGTCGGCGACGGTCAGCCGCCACCCCTCGGGCACCCGGCTCCAGCCCAGCGTGATGTTCCGGGGATGGCCATGCCGGGTGGCATTGGTCATCGCCTCCTGGGCAATGCGGTAGAGGTGCATGCCGGCTTGAGGATCGCCAACGATGATGTCGCCCGATTCAACATAAGAAACCGTGAGGCCGGTGAGGCGGGAGGTGGAGCCGGCCAATTCCTTGAGCGCGGTCGCCAGCCCGGCCCCATCCATCTGGACGGGGAATATCCCGCGGGCGAGATCCCGAGTGAGCGTGCCAGCCTCGCTGGCCAAGTGGCAAAGCTGCTCGGCCTGAAGGGCTTCCGGTTCTCCGCGCTGGCGCAATTCATTGGCCAGAAAAGTGGCGGCGTAGCGGATGGCGGCGAGCTGCGGGCCCAGGCTATCATGCAGATCCCGCCCGATGCGCTGCTGTTCGCGCTCGGTGGTCAGCAGGATTTGCCGCTCCAAGGCCTGGGTGCGCTCCAGCGTCTCAATGCGCACGCGATCGAGCTCCCGGCGGGTCTTCAACGCGGTCACGGCCACGACGAGCACGGAAAAATAAAACCACCAGCCAGCCACCGCCAGGGCGAAGCCCCAGCGGGTTTGATACGGGTTGCTGCCGTGATCCGCCAGCCAGTAAGTCGCGGCGCAGAGGAAAGCCAGACTGAAGCCATAAGCCCGCCCCGCCTGCCAGGTGACCAGGACAATGGGCACCGCATACGGGGCGAAGCAGCTCCATTCCCAATTGGAAACATGGTCCAGCCAGCCGATGAGGGCGACCAGGACGACTGCCGCCAACAGCACAAGCCAGGTTGGCTGGTGCTGGCAGGTTGCCCGGGAAAAGTTCATGCGAGGATCAGGTTATCCGTCTAGGCGCCGACCGGGTTTGGTGGTGATGCCAGGTTCCGGCTGCAAACAACCAGAATGGCCAGCGCCCAAACCGCAATAAAGGTTCGCTTCATGATTTTTATTACCGTGATTTTCCCCAACAAAAAGGGGCCCCAACCCGTTGGCCTGCGCATCTTCGAGGAACCCTAAGAGCGCAAGCAACGGGAAAACTCTAATTAATTGGTTTGATAAGGCAAACCGTATTTTGCACTACGGATGACAAAAATCGTAAAGAGGAGACTTGGGCTGGGTCGCCTCGCGGTTCACGTTTTTCATGATTTTACCAGACGGAGGGAGAAAAGTAGTGCGGCCTGGTTGAAAAGGGCCTGGCGTTAGTTCGCGGAGCCATGCGCCACGCTCCGGGGGGAACGCATGGGCGGTTGATGGTGCGGAAGGGAAAAGCGGTGGAGGGCCACCGCATTCCAAGACGCTGGCGCGTTCGCGGGGCGCTGGGATGGCGCGAAGCGTCTGGGAATGCGCCCGCCCTCGGGTGCTTTGAGGTGACAGGATGGTGGCAGGGGGTAGTGCAAAGGGAAAAGCGGCAATGGGGAAATACGGAACTGTGGCGGCGGGCGATGGTGGGCAGGCTGGTGGGTCTTGGCAGACGGCCACCTGTCTTTTTGCGAACAAATTTAGTTTTTACGCTCGCCCTCACCTAAATCCTCTCCCTTTGCTGGGAGAGGACTTTCACTAATCCTACTGTTCGTAGCTCGATTGTGCTCGCATTTATCCAGTTAACGGTATTGCCAAGGGAGGCAGGGAGAAAATTGAAAACTGAAATTTGAAAAAGTTGGCAATCATCGTCAGTCGTCACTCGCTGAAAACGGGAAATGAGAGCGTTAGAGCATTTCCATCAAATAGATAGCGAAGCGCCTTTGGTTCCAAGAAACAACGGTCTTTTGGGTTTTTGGCTTGGCTTCAGCTCAGTTTGACTTCCCAAGTCCTGCGAGAATGATGCCCAGATGCGTGGATGCGC
>CAISVF010000486.1 GCA_903888765.1 uncultured Verrucomicrobia subdivision 3 bacterium
GGCTTGTGATGAGCCGTCCCGTCACGGTGGGTACTTCCGAATCGGAAACCGCAATGGTGCAACCAAACGCTTCCGCCTCGGCGCTCAGATCCATCGCGGTTAACACAAATGGCGAATGATAGCGTTGCTGGAGCGCCGCCTGCGCGTCAAGCTGGGCGCGGGGATTGGTAACGATGTCAGAAACCTTCGCGCCGGTCAGGGCCAGCCCGGGATACATTGAGATGGGCAATGCCAGGCGGCGGGGGGACTGGAGGACGCGATGATTAAAATTCATAAATTGGCGATCACCCATTCACGGCTTTATGAGCGGCGGAAACTGCCCCGGCGGCGCTCTCGCTAAAGCCGTCCGCGCCGATCTCGCCGGCAAATTTTTCCGTGATGGGTGCCCCTCCGATAATAATTTTAACCTGATCCCGGATGCCCGCCGCCTTGATGGCGTCAATCGTCGTTTTCATCGCGGACATGGTGGTGGTCAGCAGCGCGGACATAGCAATGATATTGGCTCGCTTCTCCTTCACTGCCGTGATGAATTGTTCCGGCGTCACATTCACGCCCAGATCAATCACCTCGTACCCGCCGCCTTCCAGCATTGCCCCGACCAGATTCTTGCCAATGTCATGCAGGTCGCCTTTCACGGTTCCGATCGCCACGCGTCCGACCGGTTCGGCGCCTCGGGCGGCCAGCAATGGGCGCAGCAACTCCAGGGCCGCTTTCATGGCACGTGCCGATAATAGCAGTTCCGGCACGAAATATTCATTGCACTCGAAGCGCCGGCCCACCTCGTTCATCGCGGGCATCATAAATTCCTGGACCAGTTTGAGCGGTTCAATGCCTTCCGCGAGAGCGGCTTCGGTGATGGCTTTGGCACTCTTAGCGTTACCGGTCAGAATGGCTTCGTGGAGTTGTTGGAGGTCTTGCATATTTTTATTTATTAATTTTTTATCAACATATGTTCAGGAATGCGGATCCGCCAGGGTGACGGGCGCGTGGACGTTATAGCCGCACTCGCTGCCACCGCTGACCGGCATGAGACAGCCGGTGATGAACTTCGCCTCGTCGCTGCAAAGAAAGGCCGCGACGGAAGCGATTTCCTCAGGCTCAGGGCAATAGCCGAGTGCATGGATCTGTTTAAGATACGCATCAATGCCTTCGGCGTCAGGCTGCATTTTCATCCACGTCCGCAATGTCTGGGTCCAGACGCCGGCCGGGCACAGCGCGTTAATGCGAATGCCATCCCGGCCCCAGTCCACGGCGGCGCACTTGGTCAATGCGTTGACCGCGCCTTTGGTGGCCCCATAGATGGCGTGCCGCTCCTGGCCGGTTACCCCGGCCATGCTGGAGATGTTTAACACGCACCCCCGCGACGCCTTGAGATGCGGATGGGCAAATTTGCACCCCAGAAATACGCTGCGCAAATTGACATCCACCAGTTGCTCGAATTGATCCAGGTTGGTGTCTTCCACGCTGCTGGCCGGCAAGGCGATGCCGGCATTATTCACCAGAATATCCAGGCCTCCCCACAAATCCACCGCTCGCTGAATGGCTGCCGCAAACGATATGGCATCCGCCACATCCACCCCTTGGAAAACCGCCGTTTCGCCCAGCTGTGCGCACAGCGCATCCCCCTGCGGCTGGTCGCGATCGCCCACCAGCACGCGCGCGCCCTCGGCCACAAAACGCCGGACAATCGCCGCGCCGATTCCCGCCGCGCCTCCCGTGACCAGGGCCACCTTGTTGTGCAAACGTTTTTCCATGCGCAAAAATTGCCGGTTCAGGAACCGCGCGGCGGATGTCCTTTTTTGTCCGGCAGATATTGATGTAACGCCGCGCGTTTTCCCGGGGGAACGAGTTCATCCCACTCGGTCAAAGGTTTGATCTCAGCCACTGGATTCGCCGTGTGAAACCGCAGCGTTATGATCTGCTGCGGGCGCACGGGAATTTGCCAGTCCGGTCCGGCCGCCAGCGGCTGCGCATGTCCGCCGGTGAGATCCGTCGAAGCCGCCGCCGTGTAGGGTAAATTTAATCTGCCTCGGGCCGTCCCGGATTGGCCCAGAGCCTCGAACAGGCGCATTTCAATATCTGCGCCCTCGCGCCGCATTGCCTCCACTATCACATTGTCTGAAGTTTGCCCGAAGGATTGCGGCCCGGAGGGAGCGCAATCCGTGGCGATGGTCACCGGGCAGTTGTATTCCCAAGCCCGCTGCGGCACCTGCGCCATGGCCCAGTCGTCAGCATGAGCCACCAGGGCATATTCAAACCGGTGGCAGCCTTTGCCGCTGAGCCAGGAATTGGTGTAGCCGTAGTATTTATCCGTGGCGTTGAGCAGGTAAATAACCGGCGTGTTGGTGTTGATTTCGCGGCCCGGCACCCCTCGATCCAGCAAGGCCACACCACCTTGGCCCGGGACGGCGTAATCGCTCCAGCGCACCGCCGGAACGATGCCAGTGATGGTGTTGTCATCGCGCGAAAATCCAAAGGGAATGCCGCGCCGGATTTCTGACGGGGTGGTTGCCAGGGGAAATTCGGCCAGGACCACCGTGAGATTGGGAAGATCATTCAGCTCAGTTTCAAATTCGATGCGCGGATGGTTTTTGAAGCAGCGGGTCACCCGCTTGATCAAGCCTCCGCCATAAAATTCACCGCGCGCCTCGACCGTAATGGCGAGCGGCCCCTCTGTCACCGTCACGGTGGTTTTAAAATCACTGGAGCTGGCCAGATGCGGACGCTTTGGGCGCGGGCTGGTAAAGTCGCCGGGATCCCCTTGCCCCTTGTGCTGCTCGGCGACGATTATATTTGCCGGTCCGCCCAGCATTTCGCGCTCGGAAGGTTTTACTTTCAAACTGACCAGCGCCCCGGTTACCGGGTCGATTTTTGCGGAATAGAATTTCGTTTCAATGCGTCTTGGCATGGCGATGGCTTTGGGGGCTACCGGTGAACGGGAAGTCAGCTTTTTGCCCACGATGCCCAGGGAGGGAACCGCCACCTCGCAGAAAATCGTGCCATCTCCGGCGGCCTCGCAACTGACGCCAGCCAGGGCGCTGTGCGCCGGCAGCTTCAAACGCAAAGGGTCCTGCCGCTGCCAGTTCGCCGGGTTAAAGAGGGAAACGCCGGCACCACTCCCCGCCAGTTTTTGCGCGGCTGTCGCCAGCGTGACCGCGCTTTGCTTTTCCACCCACTCAAAACGATCCTTGGCATCCCAGGAAGTCTCGTGTTCAAACACCATGCCGCCTGCGCTGCCCCACAGGGTGTTGCGATCCATGTTTAAGAGCATTTGCAGCCAC
>CAISVF010000487.1 GCA_903888765.1 uncultured Verrucomicrobia subdivision 3 bacterium
CCTCGTCGAGCATAGGCGAGAGTTGCGGCAACCAGCCCCATTGCAGCCCCTCGGTGGCGTTGGCCAGGCCGAGATAGATCCGCTCCCCGGCCGGGGTTAGGGCGCCGGTCCGCCACAGGCGCAGACGGTGAGCATTATAAAGGCGGGGCGGCTCGGCCGGGCGGCTGTAATTGAAATCCTGGACCTTACCCTGCCAAAAAGTGGGAGCGATTGGCAACACGGCCGCGGTATCGGGCGCCAGTTTGGCCCGCACCGCCCGCGCCAGGGCGGCGAAATCGGCTTGGGCCAGTCGGCGCCAGCCGGCCCGTTCGATAACCGCCAGCAATTGCCGCTCCTCCCGAGCCAAGAAGATGAAGTTAAGCGGCTCTTGCCGTTCCCCGAGGAAGGTCTCGGTGTATTTTTCTTGCTCGCCGGGGAAAAGCGCCGATGGAGTGGAGAGCACCAGCTCTTGCGGCGGCGCGGGCGAGGCCAGGGGTAGACGGGAGTGGACGGTGTGGACAAGGAGGAAAACCAGGCCGAGCCCCAATAAAACAAGGGCGAAAGGACGCGCGCCCGCCACGGGCTCGGACGCGAGACTCCCGCCCCGGGTCCGGCGCCATTTGCCCAAGACAATCGCCAGCAACAGCCATGCCCCCCCGGCCAGATACCCGCCTAAAACATCGCTCGGATAATGGGCGCCCAGGTAGAGTCGGCTCAAGCCAATAGCAAGAATGAGCCAGAGGGTGGCGAAAAAGATATTGACCTTCCGGGACCAGGTGGGGGCGGCGCGGATAAAGAGATAGGCGAGGAAGCCGTAGAAAGCGACGGCTAGGGCGGCGTGGCTACTGGGAAAGGAGAAAAAGGGTTCTCGATAGATGGCCAAGGATGGCCGGGGGCGGTGGACGAGCAACTTCCCCCAGAGGGCGAAGGTATCGCTCCCGAACACCGCTAGCAACAGCGGCAAGAGATAGGAGAATTGGCGAAAGAGGCAGAGGATCGCCGCCGCCAAGAGGGTAAACACCCCGATCGTCTCGCTATCCCCAAGCCGGGTGAGGCAGGTAAAAGCGGTGGTCGGGAGCTCGGCCCGGAACGCGGCCAAGAGATTAAGCGCGCTCCGATCGAAGGTCGCCCAGCGGCTGGTGGCGCACCACTTTTCCCCGCCCACGCCCAGAATCGCCAAGAAGGGAATCCCCGCCAGGATGAGGGTAGAGAGCGGCAAACCGGCAAGGGAATCGGACCGCCAACGGGCGGCGAACCAGAGTAACGCGGGGCGATGCCGGTTGCGCCAGCGCTGCGCGGCGGGTTGGGCGGAGATGGCCGCCAGCAGCGCTTGCCAGAGGGCGAGCATAAATCCCCCCACCTCCTTGCCGGCCACGAGCACCAACCGTTTAAAAAAGGCGAGGAGGAGAATAAAGAGCAGGAGGAGGGCGAAGAAAAAACCGGCCCGCGACAGCCATAGCTCGGCCACGGCCAGGGATTGGAACTCAAGGCCGGCATTGATCGGCAGGCAAGCCGGATCCAGTTCAATGAGGAGCGGCTGCGCGAAATTGAAACCCAGAATTTCCAGGCCCTCGAAGAAATCACGCAGGCGGAGGAGCGCGGCCAGGCAGCGGGGAGCGAATTGCTGGCGGTGACCGAGCGACTGGGGGTTGCCGAGGCGGCGCTGGAGCAACACCGCGAAAGCCTGCACTCCAAGCGCGAAGGCTTGCAGCAGATTGAAAATGATTTGCGCGAGCGGCAGGAACAATTGCGGCAATCCCAGTCGGCGGCTTTTGCCGCCGCGCAAGATTTGTCCCGGCTGCGCAACGAAATCACCGCGCTGGATTTGCAGAAGCAGGCCAATCTTATCCGGCTCGAGAAACTTTCTGCGGAAAAGATTCAACTGGAGGAGGAGCGCATTGGGCTGGAAGGTCGCTTGCAGGAATTCACGGCCAGCGCTGAGCTGGAAAAGCTCACCGTGGCCGCCACTCGCGGCTCGGTGGAGGTGCGGCAGAACCGGTTGCGGGAATTGCAATCCGAGTTGCAACAGGCTGCGACCGAGCAGGACAAATACCTGCACCAGCAATCTGACCGGCGTTCCCGCCTGACGGTCTTGGAACAATTGGAGGGATCCCATGAGGGTTTTGATGCCGGTGCGGTCGCGGCTTTGCGGCAGTCGCGTTCGGTAATTGGCTCCCTGGCAGATCGGATTCGTGTTCCCGATCAATTTGTCACAGCGGTGGAAAATGTGCTGGGCCACAATCTGCAATTGGTTTTGACCGAGCAGACGGCCTCGGCACATGAAATTCTGGCTGATCTGAATGCCAACAAAGCGGGGCGGGCGAGTGTGGCGGCCCTCTCAATTCAGCAGTATCAGGACGAGAAACAGCTGGCTTTTGCCGGGGAAATGGCGCCCGGTGAAAAAAGCGCCGCCGCCCGGGCCGGATTGCAGAGCGGGCAGATAGTGCATGCCATGAGCGTGATTCAGGCCGAACCTTCGGTGGAGCCATTGTTAAAATCCCTGCTGGGCCGTACTTTTATTGCCGCTGACCTGAATACCGCCACCGCCCAAATTCAGAACGGCCATGCCGGCTGTGACTTTGTGACGCTCGGCGGTGAACTGTTGAACCGGCACGGAATTTATACCGGTGGCTATTTGAACAAGGGCGACAACGGCAAGGCCCCCGGCTCTATTCTTGGCCGGAAAAATCAGATCGCGGAATTACAGGCGGAATTGCGGGAATTGCAAACTCTGGTGAGCGAAGCCAGCCGGAAGCGCGGCGTCTTGCTTGGCGAGCAGGCGGAGCTGCAGGCCAGCTTGCAGGCAGCCCAGACGGAATTGCGGGTACAGGAAGTGGCGATCGCCACCCGGGAAGGGGAGTTCAAAGCCCTGCAAAATTCCAGCCGGCTGTTGCAGCAGAAAATTGAGACGGTAATGTTTGAGGTGCAGAGCCTGGCAGGCCAGGAGCAGGAGGGGAATCAAAAGCGCGCGGCCCTCCACGCCCGCTTGGCTGAGCGGGAAGAGCGGGAACGTGGCGCGCAGGAGCAGGTCGCCTCCTTGACCCGGGAACTGGATAATCTTCGGCTGGACCGTGATGCCGCCCATGCCACGCTGACAGAGAGCAAGGTGGCCCTCGCATCCGATGAGCAGTTGGCCTCGTCTTTCCGCTTGCAAACCACCGCTTTAGAACAGCGCATCCGGGAATTGACGCAAATGGTTGAACTGCGCAAGCGGGATTGTGCGTCGTTTATTTCACGGCAGGAGCAGGCGCAGTCCGAGATACAGGATTCGCGCAGCCTCATTGAACGGTTGCAATGCGAGCGGGAACAGGTCCAGGTCCTGACTACGGAATTGGCCGGGCAAAAAGCCGCGCAGGAAACTGAAATCTTCCGCTGTGAAGAAAACCTGCGCTCCCGGCGAAATCGCCTGACGGAATTACAGAGTCAGCGCGGGGTGGTGGAAATTGAGCTGGCGCAGAAAACCATGTCGGTGCAGAACCTTCGCGAAAAAGTCCAACAAAAATATCATCTGCGCCTGGACGACCTTCGCAGTGAATGCATCACGATCACCTATGCCGATGAAGGTCCGGCCAAGGTTGAGACCCTGACCCCCGCTGAGATGGCGGCCAGCGGGGCGGCTACCGATTGGCCTTCAGTGCAGCAGCAGGTGGAGGTGTTGCAGCAGAAGATTGACGAAATGGGGCCGGTGAATCTGGTGGCCATCGAGGAATACGAAGAGACTGAACAGCGTTTTCAATTTCTCACCCGGCAGCACGATGACCTGGTCAGCGCCAAGACGCAGTTGTTGGAAGTGTTGAATCGCATTAATACCCAGACACGGCAAATGTTTCTGGAGACGTTCGAAAAAATTCGCGACAACTTCCGGTTGATGTTTGTGGAAGTGTTTGGCGGGGGCAAAGCGGACCTCATTTTATCGGATGAAAACGACGTGCTGGAAAGCGGCATCGACATCGTGGCGCGTCCGCCAGGCAAACAGTTGCAGGGCATTTCCTTGCTGTCGGGGGGGGAACAAACCATGACGGCGGTGTCACTGCTCTTCTCGATTTACCAGGTTAAGCCCAGTCCTTTTTGTGTGCTGGATGAGTTGGATGCACCGCTGGACGAGTCCAATGTGGTTCGTTTTGTCCGGATTTTACAGCGGTTTATTGCCCACTCGCAGTTTATCATCATCACCCACAACAAGCGAACCATTGGCATGGCGGATGTGCTGTATGGAGTGACCATGCAAGAGCACGGAGTTAGCAAGATCGTCAGTGTTAAGTTTCATAAGGCGGAGGAAGCCCCGGTTCTGCTCCCGGGTTTGGAGCCCAAAGGGAACAGTTAACCAAACTTTTTATGTTGGGGAGGTTTTTTGAAAGTTTTCAGGGGTTGCTGATGTAACCCCCCCTATAAATTCGGGGTTTTCGCCGGTCAAAACGCCCCCAACGCTTGTAGTGAAGAGCGGCGCCGGCACGTGTTATCCTACGCGCGATAAGTTCCTGAGCGCGACCAAACGGATCAAAGACGGCAAAGAGTACCGCTATTTCAGCGTGGTGAAAAGTGTTCGTCATCCGGGCAGTAACGACAGGCTCGACCTAATTTTGTGACCCGCTGGGGTGGGTGGGTTTTCAAATTAATTCTAAAGCATCTGCTCTCTATGATTTTGATCAGGGGGTACTAGTAACAGGAACTGTTTGTCTTGATGGTAAACTGACAATGATCGTTTGTATACTCGTTCCATACTGCTCGTGGTACGTTCCTGTTCCTGGATTTGCGGCGATATAAGCCTTGCCCTTGCTATTGAATTCCGCGCCATAGACGCCAAGGTTTTGGAGGATTTGTGGCATCAGCCCGGGCGGGTCGTCCTGCCGCTGGCGCGCCCGCAGCGATTTTTTCGAGCCGAAGTAATAGCGCACACCGAGTAACCAGTGATGATATCCGTAGTTGCCCGAAGCCGCTTCTCCAGTCAGGGCTATGCCGTTGATCGGCGTCTGGTATTCAATGTCCACTTTACCAAGTTCCTCGCGAAAAGCCGTGGAAAAAGCTGCGCCCACACGTAAATTGTCCAGCGGGTAGTAATCAGCGGAAACACGCCCGACAAACCGGTTCAACCTTGTTTCAATGAACGGAGTCGAATATTGGTAATTGATGTTGCCAACCCCGCCAAAGAATCCCAGTGTGAACCGGTGCCAATATAGCTCCCCTTCAACTCCACTTTGAAAGGTGGCAACACTGTCCATGCTGTCGCGGTAAAGATAGCCGCCAGTCAGGCCCAACAACCCGTAATCCGGGTCGCGCCAAAACAGATGTCCGGCCCCACCGTAAAAATTCACTTCGGAAATGCGACTGTAAAGGGCATCGGCCTGAAAACCAAACTGGTGTGAAACCGGTAGGGAGATGCTCCCACTGATATTGTGTCCGGCGGAGGAATTCATTTCACCACCCGAGTAATCCATCTTGCCGTTCACCCCGGAAACCGCCGGTTGCCGCAAAGAAGCGGACACCGCAAATTTTTCGGGTCTGCCGCCCGGTTCCAAAGCCGTGGCATTCGTCTGGGCATGCACTGCCTCAGCCAGTGCGAAGGCCACCATACCTCCGCATCCGGCAGCTGATATCACGTTTGCGCTCATATGAGCCTTGTTGAAACATTCATAGCATCTCTATTTGCTCACACAATCAGAATCTGGTCAATCCACCAAATTTGCTTTTTAATAGCAAGCAAGGGTTGAATCGGGAATGGGAAGCCGGACAATTGGCTTAGGTCTGGCAACCCGGACTGCTGTCGCTTTTTGTGTGCAGAGAAAATCCGGTCCCCAAAAAAACACCAAGGGCTGGCGCAGTTTAAAACGCTGGCGCGTTCACGGGACGATTGGCTGGCGCGAAGCGTCGTGCGGGGCCCGCTACGTCGCTTGTGGCTTCCGCCCAAGGCCAACACGGAAAAGCCTGCCCAAACACCGACCCCCTCCCTCTATCGGGCGAGGACTTTCACTGATCCTGCTGCTGGATTATTCAATAATCCATGGCATTTAACAAACCACGGATTTCGCGGATGGGACACGTTTCAGGGGCGGAAAATAGTGATGAATTCTTCAGTGCTTGGTCTGGTATTGGTTGGAACGGCATTTTTCCACTGTTTTATCCGTGTTTATCCTTTCCTATCCGTGGTTAAGGAATGGTTCCGTGTTTGAAATTATGTGGGAGGTTAGCAAGAGCAGGTCAACATGCGGAGCAATGCTCCACGCTCCGGGCGGTGGTTGCCACCCGCCAAGAAAAAAGGTGATGCGCCGGTTGCCCACTGCGGCGTCCACAGGACTGTCCGCCCAAACCGTGGTGCATTTTGAACGGCACGCCGAGACCGAACTGGCTCAGTTGCATCAGCAAATATGCGACGGCACGTATCGTCCGCAACCGGTTGGGGCCCAAGCCCGGAAGTCAAGAGCAACGCCCGCTGGGTATATCAGCGGTGCGAGACCGGGTAGCGCCAGCCGCTTTGCGGCACGTGTTGGAAACTATCTTCGAGCCGGAGTTTTCCCTACCCCCATGCCGATCTTGCGCCTTGGCATTGTGGCGCTGATCGGTTTCGCAATGACAGGTGTTTCCCGGTACGGCTAAATTATGCGGGTAGTCGTGAACGGACTTCGCGGATGAATTCCGGTGAAGTGCCGCAACAGCCGCCAATAAAACCTGCCCCGGCAGCTATCAGCGCAGGAACAAAATCAGCGAATTCTTTTGGAGAAGTCTGGTATGTGGTCCGACCGTCCACTAATTGTGGGACGCCAGCGTTGCCTTTAATCCAGACCGGGCGACCATGGGCTGCGGCTTTGAAACGCTGGCAAATATTCAAAAAGCCGGCAATGCCCTGCCCGCAGTTGGCTCCGATGGCGTCCGCTCCGGCTTCGATCAAACTAGCGGCCGCTTGTTCGGGGGTGATCCCCATCATGGTGCGATCCTTTTCTTTGCCGGAATCGAACACCATGCTCGCCACCACCGGCAAGCCAGTGGTTTTGGCGGCGCGAACGGCAATACTCGCTTCATCTAGATCGGCCATGGTTTCAATGACAAAGGCATCCGCGCCACCGCGTGCGAGGGCTGCCGCTTGCTCCGCAAATGCAGCAAATAGTTCATCGGAGGTGAGGTCGCCGGATAGCAGCATTTTTCCGCTGGGGCCGATCGAAGCGAACACCAGCGCCTGTCGGCCGGCGGTCTCTTTGGAAATGCGTGCGCCAGCTTCATTAATTTCTTTTACGCGGTCAGCGGCGCCGGCTTCGGCCAGCCGGAAACGGTTGGCGCCAAAAGTATTGGTCAAAATAATTTGCGACCCGGCAGCGATGTAAGCGGCGGCCACAGCCTCCACTTTTTCCGGATGGGTTAGATTCCAGAGGTCCGGGGGTTCACCGGGTGAAAGTCCCTGTTGCAGCAATTGGGTTCCCCACGCGCCATCAGTTAGTACGACTGCGGACCTCAATAATTCAGGGAAAGCGGAAAACTGGCTCATAAAGTAAAATTTGGTGTTTGTTCTAATTAAGCTGATTTACCCGGGGCTTTCCAGAAATTTTATCGTTTAATTTTTATAACCTCACCCGGTTTTGGTGGCAGGCGCGATGGGTTCAACCACGGATGCACACAGATTGACACGGATAATCAAGGCGTTCGAAGATTGGCTCCGCTTCACCCCATGGGTGCCAGTCATCGCCAAGCCAGGCATCATAGTTTCTCGGCGGCAAAATCAATGGCATCCGCTGGTGATAGGGCGAGACAGTAGCATTGGGCGTCGTGGTGAGCATTACATAACGCGGGCCTCCGCCTTCATCGCGCCAAAGACCGGCCAGCAAAAACGCGGCTTGTCCGGGTTGCCGAAACAAAACGCCTTTTTCGTAAAATCCATCGGCGAGCAACAAGCAGCGTTGGTTCAAGTGTGGCTTGAACGTTGCGAGCTGCGTCAATGTTTCGCTCTTGGCATTGATAAGCGGGCTTTTATCCCACG
>CAISVF010000488.1 GCA_903888765.1 uncultured Verrucomicrobia subdivision 3 bacterium
CAAAGCCAGGCGTCCGGACACGCCGGAATACTGGCAACTTTCAGCCGCCGGGGCCGAATAAAAACTCATTCTCCCAGCCCCCGGGGCTGCTACCACAACCACCTCAGCTTTTCCCAAAAACTAAGTCCGACAGGCTGCTAGCGTTGAGTTATCGGCGGCATACGTTAGCCGAACCATGAAGCGATGCTCCAACGTTCGAAAAGTTGCACAAGGGTTTTTATGCCCAATAAATGGATATTTGCAAAATATAGAAATTTAAAATAAATTCTTGACAGCAGGGATGTATTTGGAAGACTTTAAATGATTAGGAGAATTATTTTTATAAGTTAACGCGGCAATGGCTGGGCCGCTTGATTGAGGTGCGGTGAAAAAATCTGGAAAAACGGCATAACAGGACGGCTAGAAGCACGGCACAAATATGATTTTGTTTATAACTGGCAAGTGAATGTGTTGGAAAAACTGAATTTAAATTTTGATGTTCACTGTCAAACATAAAAAATAAAAACTATGAAAAACCTATTATCAACGTTGTTGGGTTTGGCCGCTTTGGCTGGCTCAACCTACCATGCTCAAGGCCAAACCATCCATAAGCTCGTGGATTTCAATCAGGTGCTGGATGGCGTCTCAGGAAACCTGCTGGGGGAAAATTACCCGTCCGGGCGGTTTGCTTTGATTGGCACCAATCTATGGTTCACGACCCAGCTTGGCGGCACTTTGGGCACGGGGGATATTGCCATCTATAATCCGGTGGAGGGGACGCAGACTTCGGTTGCGACTTTGGCGACCTCTGGACCTGGAAAAACTCCTTGGGGATCACTTACCTTGGCTAATGGTTTGGCATGGTTCACCACTTCCGTAGGTGCCGCCGGCAATAAGGGGGCGATTGTTTCCATCGATCCCAGCACCTACGCTCTCACCACTTACCCATTGCCTGCCGACGGTAGTTTAGGTTCAGGGTCGCGTTCCACGCCATTGCAAATCAGCAGCAACCTTTGGTTTTTAACTCTTTCCGGCGGGACTTTTAATAAAGGCACCATGGACTATTTAAACCTTTCCAATGGGGTGGTTTCCAAATTTTTGGATTTTGACGGGACCAATGGTGCCCAGCCCTTTGGCAGCATTGTTCCAATTGGAACGAACTATTATTTTACGACTTTCACGGGCGGTACCAATTCTGCGACCGGTTTTCCCAATGGTGCCGGCACCTTGCAAAAACTCTCGTTCTCGAACAGCATTCCCTACGTGACCAAGTTGATCAACCTGACCACGGGTTACACCGCATTTCCCGGGGGAGAGCCGGTGCTGGTGGGCAGCAATACGCTTTATTTTACGACCGACGGCAATGCTTCACAGCCCGGTTCCATCATAAAGTATGACATTAATACGGGCAAATGGACGAACCTGTTTAATTTTGTAACCAATGCCGTAGCTCTGGCCGCCTATGGCAAACAGCCCCAGTATGAAGGTGCTCCGGTTCTTTATAATAACCAGCTCTACATGACTACTTTTACCGGTGGCACCAGTAATAAAGGCACGATTATTACGTTCTCCCTGAGCAACAATACCGTGACCAAGTTGGCGGATTTGGAGGGCAGCGGTGGGCTGGCTCTAGGAGGATCTCCCTACAATAGCGGTCTGTTATATCAAGATCCAGTCACTGGAAGAAACCGGATTTATTTTCCGATTTCTCGCGGGGGCGTCAATGGCGGTGCTACCGGCTTCGGGACGATCCTCTCTCTCTCTTTGCCGCCGCCGCCGATTTCCACCTCGCTCACCAACAACGGCAGCGGCTTGACCTTGTCCTGGACCGGCGGCTACTCGCCCTACAACGTGGATTTAAGTTCCGATTTGTCGACTCCTTCCTGGACCACCAACTGGTTGAGTAATTTGACGAATTCTTCCGTCGATTTGAGCCCCCGGGGCGGTGCGTCGTTCTATCGGGTGTCCGGTGCCAGCCAGTAGCCTGGCAGGGACACGGGGATCAGCTAAATGACCTTGCCGCAATCCATTCGGTCAAAGTTCAATCAAGCCTTCACCTTGATTGAACTGCTCGTGGTCATTGTCATCATTGCCATCATTGCGGCCATGCTCTTGCCCGCATTGACGGCGGCCAAGGACAAAGCCAAATATATCAGCTGCATTTCCAATATGCGGCAGATAGCCTACGGTTATCATTTATATAATGGCGACTTCAATAACCATTTGCCGACGGCCGAAATGTTTGGGTATTCATCCTACCGGTGGGCGAATGATCCCATGAGCCTCTGCGCTCATTTCCAGGCTTACACACCCACCAACAATCATGTGTGGCTCTGCCCGGGGGGGCGGCCCAATCTGGCTACCCAGGGTTACGGGGTGAATTATGCTTGGTCGCGTGCCCAAAATGTAACTGGTACCGGCTCCAGCGACACGGTGTTTAATAACATGATGACGACTGTGGTGCTGTGGGATAACTTTACCTTTACCCAGCCTTCGCCTTTTAATGTTGCCGAAAGTCCCACCACCGGCGGGCCATCGGCGGTGGTAGCTATTGGCCGGTGGTATCCTCACTTTAAGCGGACCAAAGTGAATTACCTTTACTTGGACGGCCGCACTTATTCACAATAAAATAACAAACTATGAAAAATATAACCTCCAAGTTTTTTGGAATCTCAACGGTCATTTTTTTGACCAGCACCTCCGCCCTGCTGGCGGCGGATACCAACGCTCCCGCAGTTTCAGCTAAAGAGCCGGCGTTGATTGCCGTGAAAGATTTGCTGAAAAATGTCAGTGGTCTCGATGGCAAGGATGTGGTCTTGCAGGGCTTCGTGACGGATTATTGCAAGCGCAAAGGTTGCTGGGCCACCTTGCATGACAATGATTCGGAAGCCAAGGGAATTATCAAGGTGCAGCAGGACGAGGAAGGTCCCACCTTCAAGCCTTTCCTGCCGGAATTGCAGGGCAAGACCATTTTGGTCACCGGCAAAGTCCATGCCACCAGGATTGACACCAATTATCTGGCCAAGTGGGAAGCGCGCGTGACGGCGCCTAAAGCAGAGGGAACTCCCGCCGCTGAAAAAACCCCGGAACAGGTCAAGGCCCAGGCGGCGGTTCTCAAGCAGATTGCCAGCCTCCGTGAGCGCGTAGCCACCTCCAAGGACGGTTATCTGACCTCCGTCTCCCTGGCGGTCAATACGTGGCAGCCCAAGCCCGAGTAATCATGAGCGCAGGCAACTGGCGCAAATGGTTTCGTATCATTCACCGCGACTTGGGCTACTTGTTCTTTGGGCTGGCGATTTCCTACGGGGCGTCCGGTCTGGCCTTGGATCATTTGCGGGATTGGAATCCGAACTATAGTATCTCCCGGCAGGAGCTTTCCTTGCCCGCGCCGGGCACCGATCACCCCTTTACCAAGGATGATGCGAAAAAACTGCTCGCCCAGATCAAGGTGGAGGGCGCGTATCAAAGCCATTATTCCCCCGTCGAGGGGCAGTTGAAGATTTTTTTTCAGGGCGGCAGCCTGGTCATGGAGCGCGACACCGGCAAGTCCGTGGTGGAAACCATGAAAAAGCGTCCGTTGCTCAATACCTTCAACCGGCTCCACTACAATCCCGGTCGCTGGTGGACCTGGTTCGCGGATGGTTTTAGCATTGCCCTTCTGGTGATGGCGATCACGGGTCTTTTCATGTTGAAAGGCTATCAGGGCATCACCCGTCGCGGCGGGGTGCTGGTGTTGATTGGTATCCTGATACCAACCTTTATCGTGCTCCATTATCTATGACTTTATGATTCAGGCCATGGCTGCCAAAAGTAATTCCGCCTGGTGGCAACGGGCGGGAGTGGTTTTGGTTGCCTTTGTTTCGGTGGTCGGTCAGTCCCAAACCAATTTTCCCGCCGCCCAAGTACCGACTCCCGTGGCCGGTCTTTGGGACTATGCCGATGCCTTGGGTTTTTCGGCTCAGCAGCGTGAGGCCGCCGGGCGTATTCGCGCCGGTTTGGAGGCAGCGGGACATGAACTGGAATTGGGCACGGTCACCAATACGCCGCCCGATGTTCAGCGCGAGGCGCGGCTGCAGTATTCTCGCCAGGTGCGTGCCTTGAAAGCCGGGTTGGCTGAATTATTAACCCCGGAGCAGCAGCTCAAATATGCTGCGCTGCGGCCGGCGCGCAAAGCGCTGCCGCGTGCCAACGGTTCCACGAATTCTGCCGGCGTGGCTGAGGGCCAGGCCGCGGGCGTCGAGGAGAGCGTTCCCGGGGAAATGAATGCGGCCCGGGTTCCGGTGCGTCCGGTTTTGACCGCCGCCCAGGGGCATCAGCTGGCCGTGGACTTGCGGGAAATGTATTCCCGGCCGGCCAGCCGCTGGCCCGCGCCGAATCTGGATGAGGAGGCAAAGGTGGGCTTTGTCGAAATCGGCCTGCTTCCGCCCGTGACCTATCCGGCGGACAATCCCTACTCGGATGCCAAAGCGGCCCTGGGGAAACGGCTTTTTTTTGATCCGCGTCTCAGTGGTTCCGGCCAGATTGCCTGTGCCAGCTGCCATGATCCGGATCTGGCGTGGACCGATGGCCGCACCGTTTCTTTCGGCCACGCGCGCAAAGTGCTCAAGCGGAATGCCCCCATGATCCTCAACTCGGGCCACCTGCGCACCCCGTTTTGGGATGGCCGGGTGAATTCTCTGGAGGCTCAGGCCATTGCCGTTTTGAACAATGAGGATGAGATGCGGAGCGGACCGGAACTGGTTCGCCAGCGGCTGCTGGCGATTCCCGGCTATGCTCCCCAGTTTGCCGCCGGGTTTGGGTCGCCGGAGGTTTCGATTGATCGGGTGGGGCAGGCCATCGCCACCTTTGAGCGCACCGTCAATAGCCGCGCCAACCCCTTTGATTCCTTTCTGCGCGGCGACACCAATGCCCTGGGCGAATCCGCACTGCGGGGACTTCATTTGTTCCGCACGGCGGCGCGCTGCATCAATTGCCATAACGGTCCCAATTTCACGGATGGTCGCTTTCATAACGAAGGCTTGAGCTATTATGGTCGCAAGTATGAGGATCTGGGGCGTTATGCCGTGACGCATAAGCCGGAGGATGTCGGCCGGTTCAAAACCCCGTCGCTGCGCAACGTGGCTCGCACCGGTCCCTACATGCACAACGGGCTGTTTGAACTGGATGCGGTGCTCGCCATGTATAATGCCGGCATGCCCCGGGTGCGGCCTTTGCCCCGGCAGAAAAATGATCCGCTGTTTCCGCAGAAATCGCCGCTTTTGCAACCGCTTGGTTTGAACCCTCAGGATATTGCCGACCTCAAGGCATTTCTGGAGAGCCTTTCCGAGGCCCGGTTTTCGGTGCGTCCTCCGGAATCGTTTTAACTCCCCCACTTTTTTATGCCTCCCGTGATTGAATGCCGTAATCTGACGCACCACTTCGGTTCCAAACCGGCCTTGCGCGACGTGTCTTGGCAGGTGCAGCCGGGGCGGATTTCCGGCTTGCTGGGCCGCAATGGCGCGGGCAAGACCACCACCATCAATATCCTGAATTCATTCCTTACGCCCTCCGGCGGTCGCTGCCTGCTCTTTGGCGAGGATTCCCACCAGCTGACGCCGGCCACCAAGGCCCGCATCGGTTACCTGATCGAAGGCCATGTCCAATACGGTTTTTTCAACGTGCGCCAGATTGAAAAATTTTACGCCCCGTTTTATCCCAAATGGAATCCGGATATCTATTATCACTTGATCAGCAAGCTGGATATTGCCGAGAAACAGCGGGTCTCCACGATGTCTTGCGGCCAGCGCTCGCAGGTGGCTCTGGGCCTGATTCTTGCGCAAAACCCGGATCTCATTATTTTTGACGATTATTCCATGGGCCTGGATCCGGGTTATCGCCGCCTGTTCATTGAGGTCATTCGCGATTATGCGGCTGATCGCAAGCGCAGCATTCTCCTCACGTCCCACATCATTCAGGATCTGGAGGGGCTGATTGATGACGTCATCATCTATCAGCGCGGACGGCTCCTGATTGACATGGAGCTTTCGCAGCTGCTCGCCACGTTCCATAAGTATGTGTTCGCGACCAAGGGCCAATTTTCCGATTTTTACGACGAAAAAAATAATCTGCGCGTGGAGCGGGGCGAAAAAACTTCCGCCATTTACGGGTTCCTCCCGGCGGCCGCGGCTCAGGGCAAATTGAAGGAGCTGGGGATCGCCGCCGACAGCGGGTTCCGGCAGGATGCGCTTTCGTTGGAGGACATTTTCATCGCCTTGACGGGCAAATATTGACTTATGTTTAAAGCCCTTGCTTATAAAGAATGGATTAAACTGCGGCTCTACTGGGGGCTGATGTTTTTGGCGCACCTGATCTTCTGCCTGTTTTTGTGCCTGCAACTCCGCCGGGTTTGCATGATCAATGAGCCCCTGCCGGTATGGCAAAATTGGCTGTTTAAGGATTACCTTTTTTTCCGGCCCGTCGAATATGGGCCGCTCCTGCTGGGGCTCCTCTTCGCCTGCCTGCAGTTTTTTCCGGAGACGGTTGGCAAGCGTCTGCGCTTGGTGCTGCACCTGCCTTTGGGGGAGGAGCCGGCCATCGGGGCGCATTTGCTGGTCGGTCTGGGCCTGCTGACGCTGGCGTTTCTGCCGGGCATCCTGGTGCTGGTCGGCTACTCGGCCATTTGGCTGCCGCGCGAGTTTCTCGTGCACTTCGGGTATATCTACGCCCCCTGGCTGGCGGGCGGGTATGCCGCCTATTTGCTGGCCGTGTTTACGTTGCTCGAGCCCACCTGGCGGCTGCGGATTTTTTATTTCCTCCTCAGCGCCTCGCTGGTCCGCCTTTGTTATTTGCCCTCGAACTATGATAGTTATGGCCGCGTGTTGCCTTGGCTGGCCGTGCTGCTGGCGGGCCTCGTGGTGCTGCCGCTGCTGTCTGCGCACCGCTTTGGAAAGGGATACGGATCATGAAAATCATCGCCCGCATTTTGCTTTTGACTGTCGGGGTTTTGCTGTTGTCGCATTATTTGCCGGAAGGCTACCGCCTGCTGGTCGCCAAAAAGCGCCCGCGCCCGCCGCTGGTTTTTTATAGCTGCGTGCAAAAAGGTTTTCTGTTCTACCGCTACAACGACCACGGCACGATCATGGTGGATGAGGCGGGCACCAATTATGAGCGGACGGACTTTGAGCAGTTGCTGCCGCTGGATAATTACCTCCAGCTGTTGCGCAATGAAAGTCTCCCGAAATCGATTGATGGCGTCGATTTGAGCCCCGAAAAAATCAAGCGGGAGCGCCTGAGCTTGCGCATCCGGCCCGATATGTTGGATACCCCGCTGGTTCCGCTGTACCCGCTGCTCGAGGCCGAGAATGGCCGGGTGCGGCTGGAAATGCCCAATGACTTTATGCGCTTAAATAGTCGCGTGGAGTTTGTGGTTGCCGCCAGTAACGCGTTGGATCAGGCCAAAAGCGAGAAGTTTACCCGCGCCTTTGCGGCCGCCGGTTTTGTCTTTCCGCCCCGCCTCGTTGCCGGCAACTCCACCACGCTCAAGCCCTATGACGAGGGCTATTTTATCGTCGATCATGCCGGTGACACCTTTCAGTTGCGGATGGTCCATGGCGAGCCGGAGTTGAAAAAAATTTCCGCGATCGTTCCGCCGGCAGCTCAGGCCCAATGGGCGGCCTTGCAGCCCCGGTTCATTCATGTGCAGGAGGTCGATACCCACGAAATCCGTGCGTTCTTGATTGCCGGGGATAATCGTCCCTATCTGGTGGTGGGCAAGGATTACCGGTTGGTTCCCCTGCCGTTTGAAAAATTCGACCCCAGCCAGGTTAACCTGGTGATTCGCGGCGACCTGCTGAACCGCCTGCTCACGGCGGCCACCGAGGATTCCTTTGATGCCATCGCGCTCAATCGCAATTACGAAGTGGTCAAGCGCTACCATGAGGCCGTGCCCACGCTGAAAAACTCCACGGCCGGCAAGGTCCGTTCCATCATCTTCCCCTTTGTGCTGGATTTTGAGGATAATTCCACGAATTACTATGGATTCTTTTTTGCGCCGGGCATCTTTGCCGCGCTCCTCGTGAACCTCCTGCTATTGGTGGTTTCGGCCGGGTGGCTGGCGTTTCGCCGGCAGCTCACTGTCCGGTGCCTGCCGGATCTGGCGGCGGTCGGGGTGGGCGGAATTTTCGGCGTGGTTCTGCTTTTACTGCTTCCCCGGACCGGATAAATTGTGGTGCCTCGATGCAATGATCGTTTACCGGCCCGGGTTGGCTTGCGTTCGGATTTTTGGCCGCCTTCCGTCTGGTCCCGGTAAACGGGTGGGTTTAATTTTATGAAAGCAAATTCTTTGACGGTTGGCTTCGCTCTGGCGGCGTTGCTCTCGGTGACCTCGTGCGCCACCCGCTCGCCGCTGGGCGGCGGCGCGGGCAGTGGCAATTCTGCCGCCGAAATCCAGCCGGCCGTCGACGCCGTTTATCCGGCGCTCGTCCGCATTCATGTGGTGTTTGAGGAAGGCGAGGATGGCCGTATGCGCAAGCGCCGGGCCAGCGGCAGCGGCGCCATTATTTCCAAGGATGGCTATATTATCACCAATCATCACGTCGCCGGCCGGGCCACCCGCATCGTCTGCCGCTTGTCGAATCGGGAAGAAGTGGACGCCACGCTGGTGGGCTCGGATGCGCTGTGTGATATCGCCGTGATCAAGCTCGATCTGTCCTCGCGCCGGGATCCTTCGGCTCCGTTGTCGGTGGCTAAATTCGGCGATTCCGATCGCCTGAAGGTTGGCGATATTGTCCTCGCCATGGGCAGCCCTTCGGGACTTTCGCAATCCGTCACCAAGGGCATCGTCGCCAATACCGCCATGATCATGCCGAATTCATCTGACTTCATGCTCGACGGGGAAAACGTCGGCGAGCTTGTGCGCTGGATCGGTCACGATGCGGTGATTTATCACGGCAATAGCGGCGGCCCGCTCGTCAATCTACAGGGCGAAATCGTGGGCATTAATGAAATCGGCATCGCCACCATGGGCGGGGCCATTCCCAGCCGGCTGGCTCAGTCGGTCGCCCAGGAGCTCATTGCCCATGGCTCGGTGGCCCGCAGCTGGATCGGCGTGGAAACCCAGCCGCTCCTGAAACAGATGACGCAGGGCAAAGGGGTGCTGGTGTCGGCGGTGCTGCCGGATAGTCCGGCCAAGGCGGCCGGGATTCTGCCCGGTGATTTTATCACCGCGTACAACGGCGCCGCGGTTCAGGAATCCCGTTCGCCCGAAGACATGCCGCTGTTCAATCGCCTGATTCTGAATACGCCGGTCGGGGCCAAAGTCACCATCCAAGGCTGGCGCAAAAACCAGCCGGTCTCCTGGCATTTGGCCACCGTGGCGCGCGAGCCGAATCAGGCCCGGGAAACCGAGCTGAAAAATTGGGGCCTGACCGTTCGCAATTTCACCCGCTTATCCGCTTTGGAAAATCACCGGACCAACAAGTGGGGCGTCATCGTTGACAGCGTTCGCGCCGGCGGGCCCACTGCTGAATCCAAGCCTGAGTTGAAGCCGGAAGACATTATCCTGCGCGTTGCCGATCAGGCCATGCCGGATGCCGCCGCCCTGGCCGCGTTCACGCAGAATTTTACCCGGAACCTGAGTGAGCCCAAACCGGTTTTGGTGGCCTTTGAGCGGGAGGGCCAGGAGCTCATCACCGTGGCCAAGATCGGGCCCGAAGTTCAGGCCGATAAACCCGGCCGGCCGGCCAAAGCCTGGCTGGGGGCGCAGACGCAGGTGCTGACGGCGGAGTTGGCCGAGGCGCTGGGGCTGGAAGGTAAAAAAGGGGTGCGCGTCACGCAAGTGGTGGCCGACTCGCCGGCTGACCGCGCCGGCATTAAAGTGGGCGATGTGTTCCTGAAGCTCGATGGCCAGGTGATCGCCGCCAGCACCTTGTCGGACGAGGAGTTGTTTTCAAATCTCATCCGGGAATACAAGGTGGATAGCGAGGTGGAGCTGGCCGGTGTGCGCGGCGGCGAACCGCTCAAGCTGACCCCCAAATTGGGCCGCCAGCCCAAGCCCAACTCCGATCTGGATGAATACAAGGACGACCAGTTTGAATTCAAGGCCCGCGAGCTCTCCTTTTATGATCGCCTGAGCGACCAGTCCATTGCGGATGTGAAAGGCGTGCGCATCATTTCCGTGCAGAATGCCGGCTGGGCCGCCCTGGCCGGTTTGAGCTCCGGCGATACTCTGGTCGCCATTGATGGCCAGCCGACCGATGGAATCGGCGCTTTGAAAAAAATCCTGGCGCAATTGCGCGAGAGCCGGCCGCGCCGCGTCATGCTGTTTATCAAGCGGGGCATTCGCACCCAGTATCTGGAACTGGAGCCCAAGTGGTGATCTCAATTTAATCATTCTATGAAATCAAAACTCATTCTTGCCCTGGCTTGCCTGGGCTGTCTAACCCCTGCCGCGCGCTCCGATGACGCGCAGAACGCCGCCGCTCGGAAAATCTTCAACGAGAAAAAGGATTGCGTGATTTATGTTTCCGCCATCGCCAAGACCTCGTTCAGCGGCAATAGCGCCAAGGATACGCCCCTGAACCTGCCGGATCAGGAAAGCAAGGTGGAATCCCTCGGCACCCTCATCGATGCTTCCGGTCTGGTGGTCACGGTATTGGGTCAGTTGGACCCCGGCCGCAACATCACCGGCCGGTCCGTGCGCACCGCTCAGGGCGTGGTCAAGGTGGAGGCGTCTTCCACGCTGAAAGAGGTCAAGGTGATCATGCCGGATGGCACGGAAATTCCCGCCGAAATCGTGATGAAAGATGCCGATCTGGACCTCGCCTTTGTGCGCATCAATACGGGCAGCAAAGAAGCCAAGGGCGTCACCTTTCAAGCCGTTGACTTGAAAGACAGCGCGCCGGGCGAAATCCTGGATGAAACCGTCACGCTCACTCGCATGGACGAGGTGCTGAATCGCACGCCCAGCGTGACCCGGGGCCAGATCAATAACATCACCAAAAAGCCCCGCACCTTTTTGCGGGCTGGCGGTGCCGTGGGCGGCTGCCCCACCTTTCTCGCCAATGGAAAAATCCTGGGCATTACCGCCGGGCGCACCTTGACCGGCAAGACGCCTTGGGCCGTCATCATTCCCGCTGCCGACGTTCTGGAAATTGCCGATCAGGCCAAAAGCTCTCCGCCTGCGCCCGAAAAGGCGGTCAAATAGTCTGCCGCCCGCAGTCCCTGATCACCCGGCTGCTGCCTGCACGTCGGTGGGCGCAGCAGTCAGGCAGCGGTCTGGCCTGCGACATCTTGCAGGTTCCGCCGGGGAGGAGCAGTTCGCTTTCCGCCCGATTTTATCCGCCATGCTTATGCTTCCAAGCCCGGCTTGGTTTGCGTGCAGCGTGGCTGATTACATCGGCAAAAATCAGGGCTGAAGTTTGGGGGTGAAAACGTATTGGTGCTCTCCTATGCGGATCAATGTGGGGGCGGTGTAGCCTAACGGCAGCGACCACGTGGCGCGATTCGTATGGCCGTCAATTTTGACGCGCGACAGAATGAGATAGTGGTTTCCGGATATTTGCCAATCGGCCTCAATCCGGTGAACCTTTTTTCCTCCCGCAGCCAGATGCTCCAGAATATCCGCCGCGATGGGGTGCTTGCCGGCTGTAATGGTGGTTTTGGCCGTGGAAAACGTCCAGGTGAAGCCGGGCGAAAAAACGGCTTTGTTGTCCGGCCCGTAATAAAAGTTGAAGCTGGCCCCCTTCAAGGCGCCGGGCTGAACGGGTGGAAATTCCCCTTCCGCGGCCCTGACTTGGCCAATCGCCAGAGAAAACAGCCCGGTAAGCAGGAAGATCAGCCGCCAGGGTGGGCTGGGGTGGTCTGCATGATCTGACCGGGTGCCATGGCGGATGAAGTGGCTGCGTTTTTTCATTGGGCCTGGAAGGTTGATGTGCTGGTACTGCTTGGCATGGTTAAGCCCTGCCATTTTGAATCGGGAGTGGCATGAAGGCAATGTGGATTCGCCGGAAATGATTTGCCGGGGTGCATTTTGACACTGTTCTCAATTGCCAGTGGACTTGGAGCGCGGCGTTTACGCCGCTTCACCCTTCGCCAGCCCGCAGGTCAATCGATCCGCCTTCGCCGGTTTGGACGCTGAAGCGGACTGAAGTCCGCGATCCAAGAACAGGGTCAAGCTGCACCCGATTTGCCGTGGCCTTCAGGAACCGCCCCGGCTCGGTTGGCACGATGCTTTTGAGGCTTTCTCGCTGGCTGTGCCCCAGCGCGGCGAATCTGATAATCTTTGCCATGATCGAGTATTGGTAGTTTAACGCTGCCCAATAAGCCTTGAACATGGGTCTCGCTAGCTGCGAGGGCGATTCGTTTGTTTGAGAATGATATGAGAACGGGTTAACGGGATCGACTGGCGTCGCGCGAACTCGCATGTACGTCAAACAACTTCGGTTTAAACGATAGCGGTTAGCAACTGGGTGGCTAGCAGCCTGTCGGACTTAGCTTTTGGGGAAAAGCTGAGGTGGTTGTGGTAGCAGC
>CAISVF010000489.1 GCA_903888765.1 uncultured Verrucomicrobia subdivision 3 bacterium
CGCTACGCTCAGGCCTCCTCAAACCCTCGACCAAGCAACGGTGCCAGAAATATCATCTCTCCTGTCCCCTTTTGAACTCGCAGCCGTCCCCTTTTGTTCCCGCCCCGACAGAAGCAACGGTCTTTTTGGTTTTTGACTTTGTTTCAGCTCAGTTACAGGTTTTTCAAACCTGCGCCTTTGCTAAAGCCTCGCCAAAAACCAAAAATCCTCGCCGCCCATCGCTACATCTTTTCTGTCAATGCTCTAAATGTGCGATAATGGCTTTGACGGCGAAAAAGAAAACGGATGGAACGAGCAGGCAGCCGACGCCGGTATGAAACGTCGCTACCAGGGCGCCGTAGGGTACGAGTTTACGATCGGTTGCGGCGAGTCCGGCGGTTACGCCGCTGACTGTTCCGGCGAGTCCGCCGAACACCATCGCCGAGCGCGGTGTCTTGAGGCGCATGAATTTTGCCGCCGCCGGAGTCATGACCATGACCAGGATCGCCTTGATGACTCCCGTTGCGATGCTCAAGGCGATGACCTCCGAACTGGCACCCAGGGCCGAGCCCGTCACCGGGCCAACAATGTAAGTGACCGCGCCTGCGCCAATGGTCGTGAGGCTTACGGCGTCCGTGTAACCAAAAACCCACGCCAGACAAACGCCCACGACGAAGGGCAAAGCCGTGCCTAGCAGCAATGCGACCAAGCCGATCCAACCAGCACGTTTCGCTTCCCCGGGATGCACCTCGAACGCCGTGGCCACGATGGCAAAATCGCGCAGCATGTTTCCGCCCATGAGACCGATACCGCTAAAGAACGCCACGTCGGCCAAACCTTTGGTTCCGCCCGAGACTTTGCCACCGACCCACGCGAGCACGAGGCCGAGGAGAATCGCAATGGCCGAGCCTTGCACGCGGCCACAGGTCAGCTTGCGCGAAACGAACCCCGACACCAACACCAACAGCCCGACGATCGCGAAGGCGGCGACGAGTCCGTTGTCCCTGGCAGCTTTTTCAAAAATGTCCCACATGGCGCGTCAGCTGGACTGGTCGGGCGGTTCAGAGGGGGATTTTTCCGAGCGATTGATAAACGAGATGACCAATCCACACACAAGCACGCTGCCGGCGGCGGCCAGCAACGCCATGGGTCCGCCGCGCAACGCGGCCAGGACGTTTTGCGACATCGCCATGGCGACGACCACCGGTAGGTAGAGTGCGCCCCAGTAATTCACGCCGCCCTCCGACGTTTGGCAAAGCCAGCCATGCCGTTGCAGTTTCATGCGCAGCAGGATGAGCAGCAGCATCGCGATGCCCACGCCACCGACATTCGTCTTCATACCGAGAGCGTGACCCAGCAAATCACCACACACGATGCCAGCAAGGTGACAGACGGCAAGCAAAGCTGTTCCGTAGATGATCATTGGCTTGGACGAAAGAGTACTGCAACGGGATAACTAGTAAAGCCAAGGCGCGTCGGCAAAAATCTCGCCTTCCCTACAGGCATTTAGAGCAGTGAGAGGACCGCCCGATTATGATCCTGCTGCAAGTAAGGCAAGCTTGACCAAACCTGATTTTTTGGCAAAGGTATTTCACACCTTAAACTGAGGACTTATCACTTTCAGAATCCATTGAAAACGCCACTCCGCTTTCATAAGAAAATTCTATGCGCACTGATGACGCTCTGGTTTATTGGGGCTGCGGCTTTGGCGGGAAATCGAGTGGTCGTCTGGGGCGAAAATTTCGCAGGCCAAGACCTAGTGCCTACCGACCTGACGAATGCCACGATGGTGGCCGCAGGGGCCTTTCACTGTGTGGCTTTGCGCAGCGACAGCACGGTGGTGGCATGGGGCCATAATCAATATGGCGAGTGCAACGTTCCTCCGGGATTGAGCAACGTCATAGCCGTCAGTGCGGGATGGTGGCACAGCCTGGCACTGAAGGCGGATGGAACGGTCGTGGCCTGGGGCGCAGGCATGACCAATGCCAATACCAATCCGGATTACGGCCAATCCATCGTGCCGGCAAATCTTAGCAACGTCGTTGCGATTGTGGGCGGTTACCGGAATAGCCTAGCGCTGAAGTTGAATGGAACGGCGGTGGAGTGGGGATATAACCTATACGGTCAGGATAATGTTCCCGGCTCGCTCACCACGGCCAGTGCCGTGGCCGGGGCGAATGATTTCAGCCTGGCGCTGAAAAAAAACGGCACCGTGGTGAAATGGGGGGCCAGCTATTCCGGATTGGGAAGTGTGCCCACCGGATTGAACAGTGTTGCCGCCATCGCGGCGGGACGATTCCGCAGCTTTGCGATCCAGACCAACGGCTCGGCTGTGGCCTGGGGAGTAAATTATTTTGGAGAGGGGGCAGTGCCCGCCGGTTTGCATCAGATTTCGTCGATCAGTTGTGGCGACAACTTTACCATGGCCAGGAAGACCGACGGCACGCTCGTCGCCTGGGGCGACAATTCTTATGGCGAGACCAACATTCCGCCGAACACTGCGAATGTGCTCTCCTTCAGCTGCGGTATAGATTGGGGCATCGCCCTGGCGCACGATTTGGCACCTGTCATTTTGCAATCACCTTCCGACCAGATTAGCACGGCGGGTGGAACGGCGGTTTTCAATGCGTCCGTCAGCGGCGAATCGCCCCTCTTTTTCCAGTGGCAAAAGAACGGAATGAACCTTTTCGACAACGACAGCGTTACGGGTTCGGCGAGTTCCCAACTCGTGTTGCGCTACCTGCAAACCGGTGATGCGGGAATGTATTCGCTTGTCGTGAGTAATTCCTATGGCATCGCCATTGTTTCAAACGCGAATTTGACCGTGCTCGCGGGACCGACAAATTGCGGGGCGACCGCACCTTCCGGCATGGTTGCCTGGTGGCGCGGCGAAAACAACACGCTCGACAGCGCCGGCACGAACACGGCGGCGCTAGCCTTCTCCATGGGCTACGGCACCGGCGAGGCGGGAACCGGTTTCCAAACCACGGCCGGATCGTTGAACGTGCCGGCCTCACCCAGCCTGAATGTGGGCAGTGGTCCGGGAATGACTCTGGAGATGTGGCTCAATCCCGGCTCAGGCAATTCGATGCCTCTGTTCGAATGGAACGACGGCCAGGGCAACATCGGTGCGAATCTGTATCTCAATTCGTATCCCATTAGCGGCATTCTGCAAGCCGACTTCGTGGATACCAACGGAGGGTCACATCAGATTGCATCCACGGCAGGCGCGATTACCTCCGGCGTTTGGCAACATGTGGCGGCGACGTACGACCAGTCCTCGGGCAATGCGGCCTTATTCATTAATGGCAGCCAGGTAGTCCAGGCAAATCTTGGCACCTTCACGCCCCAAACCCAACCAAATCTATATCTCGGCTATCGCGCCTCGGGAACCGATGCCGGATTGAGCTTTGTCGGTTCAATGGATGAGATGGCGATTTACAACCGGTCGCTGACCATGTGTGAAGTGCAATCCATCTATGTTGCAGGCAGCGCGGGCAAGTGTCCGCCGGTCCCGACGTCGCAGCAAGTTACAAACACCGTTTTTTATGTGGACGCCAGCAACACTTGTCCATCGCCGCCTTTTGCACATTGGGGAAATGCGGCGAATTCCATTCAGGACGCACTGGACGTGGCTCCGCCCGGCTCAGTGATTTGGGTGAACGACGGGGTTTATCAAACAGGCGCGCGTTCGATGGATGGCACAACCACGAACCGAATCGTCGCGACGAATGGCGTGATGATTGAAAGTGTGCATGGCCCGGCAGCGACGATCATTGATGGCGGCGGCGCAGCGCGGTGCGCCTATCTTGCCAACGGCGCGGTTTTATCGGGTTTTACCCTGACGAACGGCTACACTGCAGGCGACGGCGGCGGAGTGTGGTGTGCGACTACCCAAGGCGTGATCACCAATTGCGCGCTGATCAACAACCGGGCGAGCGGTTCGGGGGGAGGTGCGGCTTATGGAACTTTGCTCAATTGCAGAGTGCTGAACAATACCCTGGGAAGTTTCTTCAGCTCAGGCGGCGGCCTGGTTGCCTGCCAGGCCAGCAATTGCGTGATCGGCGGGAATTCGGCCAACTACGCCGGTGGCGGCGCGATGTCCTGCGTGCTCACCGGATGCCTGTTGACCAACAATTTAGCGTCCCAAGGCTATGGTGGCGGCGCCGATCTGTGCACCCTCAATGCCTGCGTCCTTACCGGCAATAACGGTGGATCCGAAGGCGGCGGCGCGCTCTTTAGCACGCTGAACAATTGTTTGCTGGCCGGAAACAATTCCGAGTTTGGCGGCGGCGCGAACGGCTGCACCCTGAACAATTGCACGCTGACCGGCAACTCGGCGTATTTCGACGGCGGCGGCGCGAATGGCTGCACGTTGAACAATTGCATCGTCTGGTTCAACGCCTGTCTGTGGGGAGGCGCGGTTGATTACACCGCCAGCAGTGCTTTGAATTTTTGCTGCGCGCCGCCACCGGCAACGAATGGCGTCGGCAACATCACGTTTGCGCCGATGTTTTTAAATCAGGGCGGCGGAGATTTTCATCTGCAAGCCAGTTCGCCCTGCATCAACTCGGGCAGCAACGCGTATGTTAACGCGACGAGCGACCTGGACGGAAATCCACGGATCTTTCAAGGCACGGTGGACATGGGCGCTTATGAAATTCAAACGCCAGAGCCTGCGCTGGCCATCGCTTTGCTGGATTACACCAACACGCTGCCGGGCCTGGCGCTCAATTTCTCCGGCGGCATTTTCCGGGGAAGTTATGATTTTTCATATTGGGATTTTGGCGACGGCACCTTGGCCACCAATCAATTCGTGCTGTCGCATGCGTGGACGACGGCGGGGAATTATCCGGTGACCTTGCGGGCCATGGCGGCCACAGGAATGGTGGCGAGCGCCACCCTGCAAGTGCATGTGGCCGCCATCCAGGTTCAGCCCCCGGCCCAGACCGCTACCATTGGCAACGTCGCCAATTTCACCATTTCCTCCGAAAACTGCACGCCGCTGGCGTGGCAATGGATTTTCAACGCCAGCCCGCTGCCCGGTGCTACGAATGCCACGCTGAACCTCGTGAACGTTCAGACCAGCCAAGGCGGCAGTTATTCTGCGCTAGTGACGCTGGCCCTGCCCGCAGGTTATCCGCCGGGACAATTCACCGTGACCGCCTCGAATGCGCTGCTCATGGTCAACCCGCCGGTTTGCGTGACGCCGCCAGCCAGTTTGATCGGCTGGTGGCGGGGCGAAAGCAACGCGCTGGATGAAGTCAGCGGCAACGACGGCGTGTTGATGAACGGCACCGGCTTCGCGCCCGGGCGCGTCGGCACCGCGTTCAGTTTCGATGGCGTGTCGAATTATGTGCAAATTGCGGCGACGCCATCGCTCGCGGTGCATGGCGAGTTCACGGTGGAGGCGTGGATTCGATTGAACGCGCCCGTCGGCACAAACGGCGCAACGATTCTCATGCGCACGCCGGATGACGGATCCCCGGTGGACTGGGCGCTGACGATTGGCCCTTCCCAAAAACTGCGCGCACAGATCCAGATCACTGGCGATTGGCAGCCCCAGAACACTTTCGCCTTTGAAGGCAACACCACACTCCAACCGGGTCTTTGGTATCATATCACGCTGGTTCGCTACGAAATCTACATGGACTATATCGGTCCCGTGGATTTTCTGGCCGCTTTTGTGAACGGAAATTTCGACGGTCAGGTTTACTCGGTTGATCTGGACCCAGCCCATGCCGAGTCGAAGGCAGCGCATCCTTTAAAGATCGGTGGATCGCCGTCCGACGGCAGTTTTTTCCCGGGCCTGATTGATGACGTTTCTATTTACAGCCGGGCATTGAACTATTCTGATGGCGGGGAACTCGCCAGTCTTTACAACGCCGGCGGCGCGGGCAAATGTGAGATGCCCGTAGGGCCAAGCATCGTGGTGAACCTGGAGGATACGAGTGTTCTGCCGGGCACCAATACAGCCTTCACCATAATCGTCGGCGGTTCGCGGCCTTTGAGTTATCAATGGCTGGTCAATGGCCTGCCGATTGTCGGCGAGACCAACGCTACGTTGACATTGACGAATATTCAATATTCGCAAAGCGGCAACATTTATTCCTATGTCGCCACCAACGCGGTCGGTTCGGTTACCAGCAGCAATGCGACGCTCACCGTGATCAACACGCCACCACAGATCTTCGGCCTCATGGATCAGGTGATGTCTTACAGCATGCCGGCGGTAACCTTGCCATTCGGCCTGTCCGACGCTGAATCCCCCGCCGGGAGTCTGCAAGTGACGGGCAATTCATCAAATACCAACCTGTTGCCGAACACGCAAATAGTTTTGGCCGGCATGGACACGAATCGCACGGTCACGCTTTCGCCCAGCCCGAATCAATTTGGTGTCTCCACTGTCACACTGACGGTCACCGACCCTGGCAACCTGTCAAACCAGATGAGTTTCCGGTTGAGCGTTACGAATTTTCCGCCGCAAATCTCCCCGATGGCGGATCAAGTCATTTCCTACAACACCGTCAGCGCGCCGCTGGCGTTCACCATTTCCGATTTTGAAACGCCCGCCGATGCGCTGGTGTTATCGGCCAATTCCTCGAACACCAATCTGCTGCCGGTTTCGCAAATCTCTTTTGCCGGTTCCGGCACCAACCGCGTGGTGATACTCACGCCAAACCCGAATCAATTGGGAATCGCGACCGTCACCCTCTCGGTCGCGGATGAACTCGGCGCGATCAGCCAAAGGGTTTTCAACCTGGCTGTCACAAATTTTCCGCCGCAGATTTCAACGATTCTGGGGCAGCACAGTCCGTTGAACGCGCAAATCGGCCCGCTCTATTTCAACGTGACGGATGATAATACGCCGTATGATCACATGGTCGTCACGGCCAGTTCATCGAACCCGTCCATACTTTCGACGAATCAAATTGTGGTTGCGACGCTCAGCCCGCAGATCGCCACGTCCAACGCAAATCATACCATTACGATTTTTCCCGGCACCAACGCACCCGGTTTGGCGGTCGTTACACTCATGGCGACGGATAGCTTGGGCGCTTCCAGCACGATGAGCTTTTCCGTGACGTGGGACCAGTTTACGAGCGCGGCGACGCTTCCCGCACTGACCTATGGCGCGGTGGCGTTCGGAGATTACGATGGCGACGGACGGCAGGATCTGCTCGTCAGCGGCACCACCAACGGCGCCGCCAGCGGGGCGGTCACGCGCATTTACCACAACACCAGCAACAATCCGGCGGCGGGGATGTTCAGTGGTTTCATCAGCCTGACAAATGTATGGAAAAGTGCGGTGGCGTGGTGTGACTTTGACCGGGACGGCTGGCTGGATGCCATCGTCAGCGGCCTCAACGCGGCGAACCAGCCGGTTACGATGCTGTATCGCAACAACGGCGACGGCACGTTCACCGCAACCAATACCGGGTTTGCCGGCGCGTATTCCGGCACGCTGGCGTGGGGTGATTTCGACAACGACGGCGCACCGGATTTGTTTTTGAGCGGGCTGAGCATGGTGGGGACGAATAACGGCGCGGCGGTGATAACCAATATGGCCAAACTATATCGCAACAACGGCAGCGGCAGTTTCACCGATATGAATTTGAATTTGCTGACGAGCGATAATCGCACGGCGGGGCCGAGCCTGGGCACCGCCGCGTGGGGCGATTTTGACAATGACGGGAAACCAGACCTGTTGCTAGTAGGTGCGACCAGCCCAGGCACCGGCATGGCGAATATTTACCGCAATCTGGGTAACGGCAATTTTACGAATATTTTCAACAGCACGATTGTTTCTTATTCCGGTGGCACCGGTGCCTGGGGCGATTACAATGGAGACGGCTGGCTGGACGTGGTGATCAGCGGGGCAAACATCTACCCCGTGGTGTATCGCAATAATGGAAACGGGACGTTCACGCAGACGGCGAATTTTTCAGGCAACAGCACGCCGACCGTGGCGTGGGGAGATTTCAACAATGACGGCTGGTTGGATTTGCTGATCGCCGGCAACGGTCTGGCGACGCTCTATCGGAATAATGGCGGATCGTCGTTCACCTCGACGGGCATTTCCCTGCCGCAGGTTTTGAACGGCACCGTCGCGTGGGCGGATGCGAACGGCGACGGTAACCTGGACATCCTCTTTGCCAACAGCGCCAGTGCGCAGATTTATCAGAACAATAATTTTGTCACGAACACGCCTCCCATTGCGCCATTGAATGCGTTGGCCACGACCACCGCCAGCAATAGCGTGATTTTCACCTGGTCGAAGGCGTTCGATGCACAAACGGTGACAAACGGGCTGACCTACAACCTGCGGGTCGGCACCACAACGGGAGCCAGTGATGTCGTTACGCCATTGGCCGATCCCGTGACCGGCCTGCGACGCGTCACTGCCCCGGGCAATGCCGGGCCAACCAATCGCGCACTGCTATTCAATCTGCCGCAGGGCACTTATTATTGGAGCGTGCAGGCAATGGACGCGGCGTTCGCCGGTTCTACCTTCGCGGCGGAACGAACGTTCACCATCACCAACGCGCGGCCCACCATTTCAGCAATGGCCGACCTGTTCATAACGGCTGGCACGAACGCGCCCGGACCGGTGATGGCTTTCACCATCGGCGATCTGGAAACCGGCGCAAGCAACCTGGTGCTTTCCGCCCGCTCCTCCAACACCAATGTGGTGGCCCCGGCTAATATTGTCTTCGGCGGTTCCGGTTCGAACCGCACCGTGCGCATTGCTGCGCGCACGAATGGAGTTTCCCTCATCACTGTCACGGTCACGGACGCGCAAGGCGCGTTTGCCAACGCCTATTTTAACGTCCACGCCGAACCGTTCACGCTGGTCGCGTCCAATTTTGTGCAGGTGCAACGCAGCCTGGTTGCCTGGGGCGATTACAACAATGACGGACGGCTCGACGTTTTGATCGCCGGGAATACGAATGGCTCACTAGAACTTCCGCCAGTGACGCAACTCTACCGCAACGACGGCAACGGAATATTCACCCCGGTCGCGAGCGGATTACCCAACGTCAGCCAGGGCAGCGCAGCGTGGGGCGATTTCAACAACGACGGCAATCTGGATTTGGTTTTGACCGGCACGACCAATGATCTGGCCTCGGGGGCGATTGCGCGCATTTACCGGAATAACGGCGACGGCACCTTCACGGATATCGGCGCAGGGTTGCCGGGCGTCTATTACAGCGCGTTGGCATGGGGTGATTTTGACAACGACGGCCGGCTCGACCTCCTTCTGACCGGCAGTTCTAACGGCCTGGCGAGCGGGGCACTCACCTCAATTTATCACAACAACGGCGATGGCACGTTCAGCCACACCGGCTCTTTGACGAGTCTTTATCAAGGTGCCGTGGCATGCGCAGATTTGGATGGAGACGGCCGCCTGGACATCGTCATGGCTGGCATGAACAGCAGTGGCGCAGCGGTGGCGCTGGTGTATCGCAACAAAGGTGATGGCACGTTCGCCTTGATGCCCACCACGATCACGGGCGTGTATAATTGCGCCCTCGCCGTGGGCGACTACAACAGCGATGGCCTGCCGGACATATTGCTGGCTGGCTACAACGGCTCGTATCTTACGCGCGCCTATCCCAACAAAGGCAACTTCAGCTTTACAGACATTGTCACCGGGCTGCCCGGCGCACGCTATGCTTCGGTGAGCTGGGGTGATTTGGATAACGATGGGAGGCTGGATTTCCTGATCAGCGGCACCAGCAATGGCCTGCCTTCCGGCGCATTTGCCCGAATTTATCGCAATACCGGCTCCAGCAACTTGAGCCAGTCGTTCACGAATTATCCGGCTTCCTTCCCGACCAATTTTCTGGGCGCGGTGGCGTGCGCCGATTTCAACAATGACGGCAAACTGGATATTTTGCTAACAGGCACGGATGGCGTGACTGTCAGCGGCTATGCCCGCTCGCAAACGATGCTCTTCCGCAATAACGCCAACGTCGCTAACACGCCACCCACCGTGCCCACCGCACTTGCGGCAACACGCTCCAATAATCTCGTGGCTTTAACCTGGGCGAAATCCACCGACGCACAAACCACGAACGCGAACGGTATCAAATATCAAATACGCGTCGGGGCGGCACCCGGCGGGACTGAAATCGAATCGCCGGGAGCGGATCTCGCCACCGGCTTTCGGCGCAGCGTGCAAACCGGCGATGCTTTCACCAATGTGTGGCGGTTAGTAAACCTGCCGCCGGGAAATTATTTTTGGAGCGTTCAGGCTATTGACACGGCTTTTGCCGGTTCGCCGTTCTCGCAGGAAAGTATGTTCACCGTTTTGCCGCCGCCCACCGCCATGCCCGATGCCTTTGCCACGGCTATGAACACGCCGGTGACTTTTACGGTGGCGAAACTAGCGCTGAATGACCTCGATCCGAACGGGTATCCCTTGACGGTGACCGGCGTCAGCAGCAACGGCACGCTGGGCGGAAATGTCTGGCTCACCAACGGACAACTCACCTACACGCCTCCGGCTAATTTTTCCGGTAACGATGTTTTCACCTACACCATTTCCGACGGGCAAAGCGCTGCGGCTGTTGGCACGGCCACGGTCACCATCGGCTCGGGCGGCACGATTTCGCTGAACATTGTATCCGGACCGGCCGAGGACGCGGGAAATTTTGTGGTGCGATTCGCCGGGATTCCGGGATTTAACTACACGATTGAGGCATCGTCTGCCCTGATTGGCCCGTGGACCAAAGTTGCGAACCTCACGGCGCCGGTAGCCGACCAGGGGTTTGGCATTGGCGTCTTTGAATTCCAAGAGCCGGTAGGCACTAACTCCACGCGTTTTTATCGCACCATCTACCCGGCCTATTAATAATCCAAACCCATGAAATTCCGAAATGTACTTTTCGCGCTGGTGCTGGCGGCAACCGGCGGACGGCTGGAAGCGGCTATGCCGAGCGACCTTTCTGCCACCTGGGCAGGCAGCCAGATTATTCCCGACAACAATGCGAACGGCGTGACGTTTCATTTTTCACTCAACACCGCAAATCCGGTTTGGATTACGAATGTCACGGTGGATTTAATGATTGCCGGCGGCTGGGATGGGGACCTTTACGCGTATCTTTCACACGGCAGCGGGTTTTCCGTGCTGCTCAACCGCATCGGCAGTTCGACCAACAACCCCGGCGGTTCCGGCGCCTCCGGTATGAATGTAGAATTAGCCGACAACTATCTGCCGGACATTCACACTGCGGCCGGTAATCCGGCGACGGGAAATTTCGCGCCGGATGGGCGCTTCATAAACCCGTTTACGGTTCTCGATACCGACCCACGCACGGCGATGCTGAACAGTTTCAATAACCTAGATCCGAACGGAGGCTGGACACTCTTCCTAGCCGATGTATCGCCACTTGCGGTCTCCACCTTGCAAGGCTGGACCGTGACGGTGGCCACAGCCGTTCCGGAACCCGGTCCAGCGGCTTTGCTGGGCTTAGGTCTGGCGATAGCCGGGGCCGCCAAATTGATTGGCAAAGCAAGATGCTAAGGTGAATTGTGCTACATCAGAATTCTCCCTTGCCATCCCGGTAGGGGTTTGCCGGTGAGCACTATGTTGGCTTGGACATTCGCTTTCTGACTCGGCTGAGGCAGCCAGCGATGGTCAGCACGCCGATCGCGGCGATGGTGATGAGCAGGATGGCCGTCTGCATCGTGGTCAGGCCGCCGCCATGTCGGCTTGAAGTTCTCAGGATCATCGCGACTAAAACCAGATACCAAAGGCCGACCCCGATGCCTGAAACCAGCAACCAGCGAGGTGACCCCGGCCCCCAAATCCCGAGGCTCCAGCCAATAAGATAGGGCAGAATCAATACTCCCCACCACATGGAGCGGCCCGA
>CAISVF010000490.1 GCA_903888765.1 uncultured Verrucomicrobia subdivision 3 bacterium
AAAAAACCGGCGAATTTTCTTGCCAGCAGCGGACGCAAAAGCATTCAATCGCTGGCGATTTTTTATTTATGAACCTGACAAAATTGGAATGGTGGGCGCGGTTTAAAAAATATTATACCGTTTTTCCCAAACTCGGTTTGGCCCTGGACCTGAGCCGGATGAACGTGGATGACGCGTTCTTCGCGGCCATGGAGCCACAAATCCAGAAGGCGTTTGCCGACATGGCGGCGCTGGAAGCCGGAGCCATCGCCAATCCGGATGAAGGCCGGATGGTGGGTCATTACTGGCTGCGCAACCCGGCTCTGGCACCCACCCCGGAAATCCGGAATGAAATCGAGCAGACTTTTGCCAAGATTAAAGTGTTTTCAGAAAAAATACATTCCGGTGAGATTCAGGGCAAAGGTGGCCCTTTTAAAAATTTTCTGATCATTGGCATCGGCGGCTCCGCGCTCGGTCCCCAATTTGTGGCCCAGGCATTGGGCAATCCCCGCAAGGATAAGCTCAAACCATTCTTTTTCGACAATACGGATCCGGATGGTATGAACCGCACGCTGGCGGCCATCGGAAAGAAATTGGATCGGACCCTTTGCATAGTCATCTCCAAGTCCGGTGGAACCAAAGAAACCCGGAATGGCATGCTGGTAGCGCAAGCCGCCTATGAACAAGCCGGACTGGATTTTGGCCAACATGCCGTCGCCGTAACCATGTTTGGAAGCGAACTAGATAAATATACACTGGCCAATCGCTGGATCGAACGATTTCCCATGTGGGACTGGGTGGGAGGACGCACCAGCGAACTCTCAGCGGTCGGTCTCTTGCCGGCGGCGCTGCAAGGCCTAGATATTGATGGCTTGATTGAAGGGGGACGATTAGCCGATGCAGCCACGCGTAAAGATAACGTTATTGAAAACCCTGCTGCCCTGCTTTCGCTCGCATGGTATGCATCTGGTAACGGTAAAGGAATTAAAAACATGGTTGTTTTGCCTTACAAAGATCGTTTGGAGCTATTCTCGAAGTATTTGCAACAATTGGTCATGGAATCTTTGGGTAAGGAATTGGATTTGAATGGTCAGGTAGTGAATCAAGGGCTCAGTGTGCTTGGCAATAAGGGTTCGACTGATCAACATTCTTACATTCAACAACTTCGCGAAGGGCCAAACGATTTTTTTGCCACGTTTATTGAGGTGCAAAAGGATCAAGTGGGAAATCCAGTCTATACGGAGCCAGACGCAACCTCGGGAGACTTTTTACAAGGTTTTTTTCTGGGAACCCGCACTGCTTTGTCGGATAACCATCGGGAATCCATTACCATTACCGTTAATGACGTTGATGCCAAAGTGGTTGGCTTGCTGATTGCGTTGTTTGAAAGAGCGGTAGGCTTTTATGCCAGTCTGGTAAACATCAATGCCTACCATCAACCGGGCGTGGAGGCGGGAAAGAAAGCGGCGGGCAACGTGCTAACGCTCCAACGTGAGATATTAACCTATCTGAAGGCAAATATAAACCATCGCTATGCAGTGGAGGAAATTGCCCAAGCGATCGGAAAGCCCGAGGAAATGGAAACCGTGTTCAAAATCCTGGAACATTTGGCGGCCAATAAAGCGCGAAACATTAAAAAACTGAAATCTGTAAACGTGTTTGAAGCTGGTTACAAGATGGTATAGCCTAGGCAATGTTTGTTTATCCAAAGCACTATGACGTGATTGTCGTAGGAGCGGGTCACGCTGGGGTTGAGGCAGCTTTGGCGGCGGCCCGCATGGGGTGCCAAACCCTATTACTCACCATCAACGCGGATTCTATTGGACAGATGTCCTGTAATCCTGCAATCGGTGGATTAGCCAAGGGCCATTTAGCCAGAGAGATTGACGCCTTGGGGGGCGAGATGGGGAAGGTAACGGATATGACCGGCCTGCAGTTTCGGATGCTGAACAAAACCAAGGGACCGGCCGTTTGGGCACCACGAGCTCAGTGCGACAAGAAAGCGTATCAATTTCGTCTGAAGTGGATTTGCGAATCGGAGCCGAACTTAGATGTCAAGCAAGGTCAATCGGCCGAGATTCTTCATAAGGATGGCCAGGCATTTGGAATAGAAACCACCTTGGAAGTTCAATATCTAGGAACTTGCGTCATCATTACTACGGGGACGTTTTTAAAAGGTTTGATGCACATTGGCACAAACCAGCAGTCGGGTGGACGGGCGGGCGATGCGGCGGCGATGAATCTTTCCAATTCACTCAAAGAATTGGGATTAGAATTGGGGCGACTGAAAACCGGTACGCCACCGAGACTGCTTAAAAAGTCTATTGATTTCAATAAGATGGAAATCCAGCAAGGAGATGATCCGGTTTCCTATTTTACATTTTGGAAAGATGATTTGTTCCACATGGAACAATTGCACGTTCCAACTCCGGTACAGAGTCTTTCCGGTGGCAAATATCCACCTGGTTCCGTCTTAGATCGGATTAATGGTCAGTTACCGTGCTTCATTACCTATACCACGGACAAAACGGCAGAGATTATCCGCAAAAATTTGCATTTATCTCCGATGTATTCCGGACAAATTGAAGGTGTTGGCCCTCGCTATTGTCCTTCGATCGAAGATAAAATTGTTAAATTTGCAGACAAGGAGCGCCACCAAATATTTCTCGAACCCGAGGGCATCGGCACGGATGAATATTATATTAACGGCTGTTCCACCAGCTTGCCGTTCTCAGTGCAAGTGGAAATGGTCCGCACCATTATCGGGTGTGAAAGCGCCGAAATACTTCGACCGGCTTATGCAGTCGAGTATGATTTTGTGTTTCCTACTCAACTAAATCCTACTTTAGAGACCAAGGTTTGTTCTCACCTCTTTATGGCGGGACAAATCAATGGTACGTCGGGATACGAAGAGGCAGGCGCTCAAGGCCTCGTGGCCGGAATCAATGCAGCTCAAAAGGCACAAGGCAAATCGCAAATTGTTTTAGGCCGGGATCAGGCTTATATCGGAGTTTTGATTGATGATTTGGTGACCAAGGGCACCACCGAACCGTATCGGATGTTTACTTCCCGAGCCGAATACCGTTTATTGTTGCGCCAGGATAATGCGGATCTGCGATTAAGTTCCTTGGGGCGTGAAGTTGGATTGTTACCGCAGCGGAATTATGACCGATTTCAAGTCAAAAAAACAGCGATTGAGACCGAACTCCATCGCCTGGAACGGACCACCTACGAAAATGTTCCGCTGATAAAAATTTTATCCCGGCCTGAAATCACGTATCGGGATATGCCTAATAGAAATGATGGTTTGGCCGAAGAAGTCGTTCAACAGGTGGAAACCCAGGTTAAATATGCCGGGTATGTGTCACGTCAGGAAATTGAAGTGGCACGGTTTAAAAAGATGGAAGACAAAAATATTCCGGAGTCTTTCGATTTTGCCACTGTCCCCAGTTTACGTCTGGAGGCACGCCAAAAATTCTCCAAAATCCGTCCGAAAACCATTGGCCAAGCCTCCCGAATCTCCGGTGTTTCGCCAGCGGATATTAGTTTGTTGCTAGTGTGGCTGAAACGTGGCGGAGAGGCGGGATCCAAATGAAGGGCAACTATAAAGCCAATTAGGAGACCAGGTGACGAGGCTCAAAGTATAGCAATGTTAGATATTGCCAATGAAGGGTGAAGGCGGGGCACTGCCTGGGCGCCGGTGGAGGTTGCAAGCGATGATGGAGCGCATGGGAAAAGCCGTGGAGGGCCACCGCATTCCAAGACGCTGGCGCGTTCACGGGATGCTTGGATGGCGCAGAGCGTCTTGGAATGCGCCTGCCGTCTGGTGCTTTGATGGGCAGAACGGTGACAGTGGGCAGCGAGAAGGGAAAAGCGAAAATTGGGAAATGCAGAGCTGTGGCGGCGGCTATGGTGGGCTGGCTCGCGAGTCTTGCGAACGGCCATATTGTGCTAAAAGTCATCGGCAAATGGATGTAGTGCTTAATTGCATAAATTAACGAAAGTATTATGCAATTGCGATCCCTTGACTTCCCGCTTGCGCCACTTGAACGGT
>CAISVF010000491.1 GCA_903888765.1 uncultured Verrucomicrobia subdivision 3 bacterium
ATTCCTTGATCAGCCACCTCAACGAAAAATTCCTTCCGGGTATGAAAAAATTCCTTGGTTTCGTTTTGCTCCTGGTCAGCGCGTGGGTGGTCCTGCCCGTGCGAGCCCAGGGCATTGGCCCGGTGATTTATCAGAGCGCGGAAACCAACTTCGTGAAGTGCGGCTGGGATGAATTCTCAACTTTTAAAACGAATGCCTGTCCGCCTCTGAATCGTTATTACAAACATTACGATTTTACGGATAGTTGGCATTGTTCTTGGGGTGGTTTTGACGATAACACCAATTACGTGGAAGATCGTCACGGATCGGCTAATTACCATTTAATCGGACTAAGGGGCACTAATTGCGACGAAATATATTCTTCCACGGGTGATTTCCATGTGACATATTCAGATGCCCATGGCTTTGACGGGGTCAACCTGGGATATACTCTAGGGTGGGGAATCACCAATTTTGATAATACGCCAAACGGTACCGGATTAGTCGGAGGTTTTGAGAACACTTATGGTTTCGATACGGATCTCAACGGCAATGGCTGGGATTTTATCGGACGTTTAGTTAACAATGATAACCAAAATCAGACCCAGAATTGGTGGTATTGGGATTATTCGGTGCAGACTTTTACGCCGGGCGATAGCCCACAGCTTTATGCTGAGAGCCGGCAAACTATTCCGGAAATATATAGTCACGGATTTGCCACGAACTCAACCTGGACGATTTTATCAACGGAATTCCCGACCTCAGACCTGTTGCAGCCGGTAATTGCTCATACCAACTGGGAAAGTGGCACCCCCAGTTCTTCCTTTGCCATGATCAGCGATCAATCCGGCGACTCCATGACCGGTTGCCGGATCAAATTTGGCTTGCAGGCTCCGCCCGGCCAGGAATTCACCATCCCTTATGTCATTCACGTTCACTTGGACGAGGTGGGCACCAACGACACGCCCGGCATGACCGTGGCTCCGGTGGATTTTTATGCCACCAACACCATTGCCGGACGCGGCGATGGCACCTACCAGTATTATCCTTCCGGCAAAGGCTTGCAGCTTCGCCCGCCCTACAGCAAGGTGAACAATGGGTGTGCCGATTTTTATTATGGCGGTATGGCAGAGCTGTCCTTGTTGGATTGGATTTGCCTGCCGGATGGCCATGACAAGCCGTGCAACCCCGGCGCCGTGACTTGCGCCTCGTGTGGTCAGGAGGGTGGCGACACCGCCATTAATCCCCAGACCATCGCTCCGGGCATGCCCGTTTGGTGGGTCTCTGAGCCATACGTGAACTTGTGGGTGAGCGACAAGCCGGTGGAATATGCCACTTCCCTGGGCGAGAAAATCGCCTTCACCCTCACCTACAAACAGCATGACACCCGCCCCAACCGCATTAATGGCCGCAAGCCTTTCCTGCCGATCAATGGCTGGAATAATAGCTGGTATTCGTATGTGCATTTTCAGGGCGAAACCCTGACCAATGCGGATGGATCTTTCCAGGCTTTTGGTTTTACTAACTGGTCGGCCACGGTTTATGAGCCGAACGGCGGGGAAAGCGCTTATACCGCCAGTCAGATTCCCGATGCCAATACCGGGGATCGCCTGCTGCCGATGGATGGCACGGAGGTTAATGTGCCCGGCCGGGGATTTCGCCTGGTTCATCCCGATGGCAGTCAGGATTTGTATGGCTTGGTGAGCCCGTATTATCCCACCAACTACGTTGAGGAAGTGCCGGTCATGCAGGATTTCACCGATACCACCCTGCCCGTGAGAGTGGTGCCATACGGGATTATTTACTCAGGAAATGATTATGAACCCATCTGGCCGCAGAAGGTGGGCAGCAGTTCCGCCGGCATCGGTGGCTTTGACCACCCGGCAACGAATTACGTTGTCAGGGATACCAACTGGACCGACATCGTGCATTCCGTTTCCAATCGGGTGCCGGTCACGATCGTGACGGGTCCTTCGGCGGATGCTTTGCTGACCGAGCATATTGATCCCCAGGGTCACTCCCTTCGTTTCTTCTATGGCGGCACCAACGATGCTTACCAACTGCAATCCGTGGTGGATTACGACGGCAAAACCACCACCATCGGCTATGATACGAACGGATATATTGCCACCGTGTCCATGCCCTATGGCCGCACCGCGCAGTTTCAATATGAGCCCAATACCAATGCCCAATTGGCGATGGTCACGGATGCTCAGGGCCTGACCAGTTCGTTTACCTATTTTTCGCAGGACGGTTATTTAACCCATTTGCTTACCCGCTACGGCGACACCGGGTTTATCTATTTTGAATCCAATGCCACCAGTTCCGCCAAGTCTCCGGCAGGTCTCACCCGCGCCATCCGCATCAATCGCCCGGATACCACCAGCGAAATGTACGCATTGTTTGCCAGCGTCACCAACGGCATCCCCTTTAGCTATTCCGGGGACGAGTTGCCGGCGGTGCCGAGCAGTGTCCAGCTGAGCAATGGAGCCACCGATATTCCCCGTTCCGCCATGTATTTGCGGAATAGTTTTCACTGGGGACCCAAACAATTTGAGCGGTTGTCCCGGCAAAATCCGGCGGATTTAGGGCAATTGACTGCCGCCGATGTGCGGCTGGGCCGGATGACCCATTGGAAATTGGCCGCCGATGGCGTTTCCATCAGCGGAGCCATTTCCCTGACGCAAGAGCCATCCCCGGATGGTGACACCCCCGGCCAGAAAGTCTGGTATGGTGGCGGCTGGCAGGTCGGCAATGACGAAAAACCCACTAGCCAGTGGCGGTTGATGCCGGATGGCAGCACTTGGGTCGAGAATATTGCCTATAATCCTTTGGGATTGCTGTCATCCATCAGCCAGAGTTGGGCTTACCCAGACGGGACCATTGCTCCAAGGTACATCGTCACGTACACCTATTCCTATGCTCATTATGGGCAAAGCATCGACAACGCTACCAATAGCTGGGATGCCTTCTGGTTGACCGGGGTTGTCGGACCTGGATACAGCCGGTCTTTTTCGACCGGTCCAGATGACATTTTCACGTCTCTTCGCCCGAATTTTTATGGCAGTAATGTTCTCGTGGCGGATTATTATCCCCACTACCGGCAGGCGGTTCTTAGCGATCTCGCCGGTGCCAGTTCCACCTTCTACTTTAATGACCGCAGCCAGATTGCCGGAGTCTCGACCTCGACCGGCTTGACGATCACCAACTTTTTCGGCACCGATGGCTTTCTCAGCGGACGCATCGCGCTGGAAATTCACGCCACCAACACCTACACCTTTACCAATGGGTTGCTGGCCACCCGGATTGATCCTGCCGGCCTTGGGACCAGCTACGATTGGGATTATTTAAACCGTTTGACCGCGATTCACTACCCCGATGGCACGACGCAGTCGAATGTTTACGATCGCCTGGATCTGACCGACCGTAAAGACCGCCTCGGCTATTGGACCCATGCGAGCTTCGACAGTCTGCGGCGGCTACAAAACTTCACCGATCGCAACAATCAGACCACCACGCTGGATTATTGCGCCTGCGGGGGCCTCGACTCGATCACCGATCCGCAGACAAACATCACCCGGTTCACTCGCAATCTGGTGGGGTGGGTCGATAAATTGACCTTTATCGGTGCCGATGGCAACCAGACCACTCGTTCCTTCGCTCGGGACACCTTGGGCCGCACCACCAATGTGACCGAAAGTTCCGGTCTTAATTTAAACTACACGCTGAATATGCAGGGCTTGGTGACGGCCATTCATGCGGGAACCAATACCTTGTTTGCCGCCACGTATGACACCGCCGACCGGCCCTTGACCCAATGCGATGCCTCTGGCCACTGGGTGACCAATAATTATACCGCTGCCGAGCAGTTGCTGGACCAGAGTTTCGCCGCCGACCTTTCCCGGCATTTTACCTACACCGGCTGGTTGCGCACGTCGGCCACGGATTTCGCGGGGCAGGTGACTTCTTTTGGCTATGACGCAGCGGGGCGGATGACTTCCACGGCCGATGCCGGGAGTATCCACGTCAATGGCTTTGCCTACAATCCGGCCGGACAGCGCGTGGCTCTGACCGATGGCAATGGGAACGTCACTCAGTGGGGGTACGACAAATATGGCCACCAGATCAGCCACACCAATGGTCAGGCGGTGTTGGTCGAAACCAATGGCTACGACGTGGAAGGTCGCTTGATCGCGCATTGGACGCCGGCCAAGGGATTGACGCACTACAGCCACGATCCCAATGGCAATCTGCTCACGGTCGCTTTCAGTTCCGGCCCCGGCATCACCGCGACCTATGACAGCTTGAACCGGATCAAGACGCTGGTGGATGGGGTCGGGTCCAGTGCTTTCAGCTATCAGGGCTTTGGCGCATTCATGGGAGCCTTGGCCTCGGAAGACGGCCCTTGGGCCTCGGACACCGTCACCCACACCTACAGCGAGCGCTTACCTCAATCTCTCGCGCTGACGCAGCCCGGTGACAGCCCTTGGTCGGAAAGCTTCACCCACGACACTCTGCTGCGCCTGCAAACGCTGAACTCCCCGGCCGGAACATTCACCTACCACTACACCGGAGCCGGCAGCCAGGTTCAGAGCCTGCTGCTGAGCAGTGGCAGCCAGATTGCCAATTCCTATGACGACGCCGGGCAGTTGCTTTCCACCACGCTTTCCCATGGTAGCAGCGTGCTGGATGCCGCCACATACACCTATAACGGAACCGGGCGGCGGCAGTCGGTATTACGGACGGATGGTTCCCACGTGGATTTTGGCTACGATAACCTCGGCCAGTTGCTCCGTGCCGTGGGCCAGGAATCGGGTGGCATCCTGC
>CAISVF010000492.1 GCA_903888765.1 uncultured Verrucomicrobia subdivision 3 bacterium
GCCTGCGCCCACGCCGTGGCTTGCAGGCTGTGCGTATGCACCACGCCGCCAATCGCCGGAAATGCGCGGTACAAAACCAGATGCGTCGGCGTGTCCGAACTCGGCTTCAAATTTCCCTCCACCACGCTGCCGTCCGCCAGGGAAACCACCACCATGTGCTTTGCCTTCATGCCCGCGTAAGGCACGCCGCTCGGCTTGATGACCATTAAGCCCCGCTCCCGGTCAACGCCGCTGGCATTGCCCCAGGTCTGGATGACCAAACCTTCCGCCACCAGATCCAGGTTAGCCTGACAAACCTCAGCTTTCAGTTTTTCGAGCATAACAAATTTTCTTTAGCCACAGATTGAAAACAGTTGAAGCACGGATAAAAATTAGTTTGGAACTGAAATTTTCCCTTTTGGAAAAGTTAAAGTTTTTATGCAATCTTTCTCGTAATATTCCTGTTTGCGTGACAACGGCACACCATCGCCGAAAATTTTGGCCAGGCCATTCGTGCTCGTGCGAAGCTCAAGCGCCCCAGAAAGATAATACACATTTGTATCGCCGGACGAAATTGACCAAGGTTGACTCCATGGTTCTCCATTAGGATGGATAGATAGCGGAGATTTGCTCTCTGAATTTACGAACAACCGAATAGTTGAGTTGTATGGCAATTTCACCCAATTTACCAAAGCTCCACGTCCGCCATAGGCCATGCCACGCATCGGATTTGGAACATCCTTGCCATACTCATCAGTCAGTTTACATTTCAATTTCGTTGAATCAAAAAGCACATCAGGACTTTCGCTATAAGCGCCGGTGACATTTTGAAGTTCAACAAACATCATCGCAGCATTATCTGTTTTTGGCCCGCCGTATGCCGGTTCACTGCCAGTAATGATCAGCAATCGTCCGCGAATACCATGGTCATGTCCTGATTCCAGATTTTGTAACCCAACTGGCTCCGACCAATCGCCCTTGAAAATGATGTTTGTGTCATCCGCAACACAGGAAAAGCAGATTAAAAATAAAACGGAAAATGCAGTGAATTTCATATCCGTGTTCAATCTGTGTTTCATCTGTGGCTAGAAATCATTTCCTGACCCGCTCGCGGATTTCAATGAGCTGCTTCATCACGCCATGCAGATTACCCTGCCATTCCTGTGTGCCAAAGGCATCGTGCAATTCCTTGTAAATCGCGTAGAGCTCCTGGTAAACCTTATGCGCCCGGGGATTCGGTTGGTAAATTTTCGCTTTCAAGCCGGTCATTTTTTTCTGGGCGGTGGCAAAATCCTTATGCGCGCCGGCAATGACTGCGGCGGCGATGGCAGAGCCGAGCGCGCAGGTCTGGGCCGAGCGTGAAATCTTCATCGGTCGGCCGGTCACGTCGGCATAAATCTGCATGGTAATGGCACTTTTCTCGGCAATGCCCCCGCAATTCACCACCTCATCAATCTTCACTCCGTATTCTTCAAAGCGGTTGATAATGGTCAGTGCGCCATACGCGGTGGCTTCAATAAGCGCACGGTAAACTTCCGCCGGCGTGGTGTACAGCGTCTGGCCAATGAGCAATCCGGTGAGTCGCTGATCCACCAGAATCGTCCGGTTCCCATTATTCCAATCCAGGGCCATCAGTCCGCTTTCGCCAGGTTTCAATTTCATCGCTTCCTCATCCAGCACTTTGTGGGACAGTTTTTCCCCGTGCGGCTGGATGTAGTTTACCCACCAGTTGAAAATGTCGCCAACTGCCGACTGCCCAGCTTCGAGCCCGAAATAGCCTGGGACCACGCTGCCGTTCACGATGCCGCAAAGCCCGGGCACATCCGCCAGCGTTTCCGTGCTGGCCTTCACGCTGATGTCGCAGGTGCTGGTGCCGATGATTTTTACCAGGGTGCCCGGCTTTACCCCCGCGCCAATGGCTCCGGTATGAGCATCAAATGCGCCCACCGCCACGGGAATACCCGCCGTCAAACCTGTTTTCTTCGCCCATTCTGCCGTTAGCCGGCCGGCCGCCGTATCCACAGCCCGAACCTTTTTCGGTAAGCGTTCGCGCAACTCGCCCAATTTCGGATCCAGTTGGGCCAGGAATTCCGCATCCGGATACCCGCCCCACCCTTCATTAAACATCGCCTTATGACCCGCAGCGCAGATGCCGGCAGTAAAATGCTCCGGTGCCAGCGTGCCGGTCAGTGCGGCCGGCACCAGATCTGAAAGTTCAATCCAGGAATGCGCCGCCTTAAACACCGTGGGGGCTACCCGGAGGCATTTCAAAACCTTGCTGAAAAACCATTCGCTCGAATAGGTTCCGCCACATTTGGCCAGATACTGCGGCCGGATTTTTTGGGCGAGGGCGGTGATTTCCGCCGCCTCGGCCACGCCGGTGTGGTCTTTCCACAGCCAGGCCATGGCGGCGGGATGGTTCGCCCATTTTTTGTTGAATGCCAGCGGCTGGCCTGTTTGGTCCACTGGCAGGGGTGTGCTGCCGGTCGTATCCACGCCGATGCCAATAACCTGCTGTCCGGTAAATCCCTTGACCACTTTTTTCGCCGCTGACAGCGCCTGCTTGATGGTGATCTCGGCGCCGGTAAGGTAATCAAGCGGGTGCTGCCGGGCCAGATTCGGGTCCCGTGATAGAATCACGCCCTGCGTGCCGTGCGCATAGGCCCACATTGCAGTCGCCACTTCGGCGCCGTTCACAACGTTGACAATAATGGCGCGCACCGAGTTGGTGCCATAGTCCAAGCCGATGGTATATTGATTAGCCATAAAATTATTTGAATTATTTATTGAGCTTAAGTCTCAGTACGGAAAATGAATTGGGTGGAAATAAGTACTCGAATTGTGGAACGGTGATGGTCAATTTTGATTCCACGGGGAAAACTTTTTTGGGGGTCTCGAAGGTGTTTTCCTCGCCGCCGGTCCCCGTGAGCATGGTGGCTTTAACCTTGGTGTCGGCCGGGCGGGCTCCGGCAAAATTCAGGTTCGCTTCCACCAGGGTGTCCGCGCCGTTTACCACCTTGAGTATGGTCTCTCCCGAATCATAATCCCGCGTCGCCGAGACATAAAATTTCGTCAACCCCGGCGCATCCATTTTGACCGGCACCGTTGCATCACCGGCATTGCGGGCAAACATCTTTTGCACATAGTAGTTCGGGGTGCCATAGCTGCGCAGGTTGTCAGTCCAGATCAGGTCGGGGCGCCACTGCCAGCCTTCGGCATGCGCAAACAACGGGGCATAGCTGGCCATGCGAACAACATCGCCGTTGCGTTCCAAACCGGTCATGCACGCGGCTTCGGCGAGGGCGCATTCCAGATTATTCCGGTTGTCCACGCTCACCACCTTGTCACTTTGCGCCGCGTATTCTCCAAAGAAGACTTTCGGGCCATTGCGGTCGTAATGGTCATAGCGGTGCGTGTTGTTGAAAAACCAATCAGGTTTGGCGTAGCAATGCTCATCAACGATGTCCGCGTAGAGCTCCCGTAGCTTGGGCCAGGCAAATTGAAAATGCTGGTCATCCGGCGAGGGGCCGGCGGCCGCCACCAGATTTATTTCCGGATGCCGTGCCTTGAGCACCTGATGGAATTTCGCATAGCGCTCAAGGTAGGGCTGATCCCATTGCTCATTGCCAACACCCAGCATTTTTAGGGCGAAAGGTTGCGGATGCCCCAGCGCAGCCCGCTTCGCCCCCCATTCGCTGGTGACCGGGCCGTTGGCAAATTCGATCAGGTCCAGCGCATCTTGAATATACGGTTCCAGTTGGTCGAGCGGCACCAGTTCCCCGGAATTAAACTGGCAGGCCATGCCGCAGTTTAAAATGGGCA
>CAISVF010000493.1 GCA_903888765.1 uncultured Verrucomicrobia subdivision 3 bacterium
CCCGGCATGGCTTGCGATGAAACCAGAGGATAAACTGGTGCGGGGCAACGGTAGTGGGGGAGCTTTAACCGCGCGCAAAAGTGAACACCTCATGAAAGGCAGCAGCACCAAAATAAAACCGCGCCCACCGAAGCGGGCGCGGAAAAACATCAAACAACAATTCCCGGGACAAATTAAAAGCAAGGTTAAGCGAGGACAGCAGCCTGGCGATCCGCTCGGCGCTTAGCCCAGATGGCGACGCCCAGGAATGAGCCCAAGGTCAACCAGGTGGTTGGCTCCGGAGTGGCGAGCAGGGCTTTCACCGTAGCGGTCCCGACGTTGAGAGCGATGATGACGTCATTCATGTCCTTGTCGCCACCGCCCCACATATCTTTGAAAGCGAGAAACAGGTAGGGACTGTTGAGCTGGGGTGCGGCAAAAATATGGGAGGTAAAACCGGCGACGTGTTGTTGAAAACCGTCGGGATTTAGCGATTCGTGAGCGGAATAAACCGGCGCGCCACTTTGATTGGCGCCATTGGCAATCATGAAGAAATCCAATTTGGTGCCGGCGGCAAAGGTGCCCAGATTTACAAAGTCACCCGGCAAAACCGGCTGACCGGCTGTGCGAACCTGACTGGGTCCGTTGACAATGAAGTCATCAACACTATTGGCCGAGGGAAAAATGAGCTTGGACGCGGAACTGCTGATTTCATTCTGCCAAGTGGTTGGATCCTGACCCACCTTGGTGGCATCCACACCAATGGAACTGGCATAACCGCCGGATTCAGAAACAAAGTAGGCACGCACTGCCGTCTTGCTGGCCAGCACAATTTTGTCGGGATTGATTTCAAACACGCCGCTTTTCAAATTGTTTTGGCCGTCCGGCAAATTGCCCCGGATGAAGGCATCAAGGCTGGGGAGAACCGATTGATTGAAACTTTTGGCCGAGGCGTCTGAACCCGACACCATCACCGGGCCGGCCACTTTCAAACCGTAAGGATCCGCCTGGGACTGCACGGGCGAGACCACGCCGCCAGAATTCTGGTTATCCCCCTGCGAATTATCACCGCTGGATTTGGAGTTATCACTGCTTACTTTGGCACTATCGCTCGGACTGGCTTTGGTATTATCGCTGTTTTGGCCCGCATTATCACTTGCTGGGGAACTGGCACTCTTTTGGCTCGAGTCATCATTGCCGGACGAGGACGCTTTGGAATCATCTGCTTGCGCGGTCGCAGCACACGCAAAAACCGCCACGATTCCAGCCACCAAGGCCGGTTTGATAAAATTGTTTTTTGTTTTCATATTTGTTTTGTACTCAGGTTTGTTGTTTTTATGTTAATCGGACGACAATGATTAAGCAAAGGTCGTGCCAAGCGTAAACAACCCCATTTTGATGGTTTTTTGCCAGTTTAGCCCCGACACCACAAATCATCATTGCACATGCATGACTTTTTTATTTCCAACGCATTGCATATAATGCTTTTTATGGAATGGATGACCATAAAGCCCAAGGAAGGGAAGCCCGACCATCCGCGAGGTATAAGCCAATACTTAGCCAGCCAGTTTTGCGGCCATTTCCTTCACGCCACGGAGATCCAGCTTACCTGTGCCCAGCATGGGAAAACCGGGCACGTAATAAAAGGCATCCGCCTTGGGTTTCCATAAGTTCGGGAGATCACACCCCCCCAATTTTTCCAGCAACGCCGGCAAGGCGGTCTCGGGAAGGTGGTGCAG
>CAISVF010000494.1 GCA_903888765.1 uncultured Verrucomicrobia subdivision 3 bacterium
CGCCATCCTGCGCTCCGCCGCCGAGCGGTCTGGTGGGATGGTGGCGTGCGGAAGGGAACGCGCAGGATAGTATTGGAGCTAACAGCGGGACTTTGATGGGCACGGCCGGATTTACCAACGGCGAAGTGGGGCAGGCGTTTTTGCTGAACGGTACAAGCGGCTACGTTTCCATTCCAGACGTGCCGTTGCTGGACACTTTCACCAATAGCATCACCATTGAATTGTGGCTGAAAGGAAACAGTTTGAGCGCTAATTCGAATTGGCGCGGAATCGTGACCAAAGGTAATTCATCCTGGCGCCTGCTGGGCACGACCGGAGCCAAGACGCTTTATTTTGCAGCTACGGGCACGAGCAGCGATTTGTATGGCAGCCGGAATGTGAATGACGGGTTGTGGCATCACGTGGCGGCAGTTTACGATGGGGCCAGCATGTTTTTGTATGTGGACGGCACACTGGATGCTTCCAAGCCGTGCACTGGTTTGATTGCCCAGAATACCTCAGCCATGTGCTTGGGAAATATTGCAGACGGGCCGGGGGGAGCCTATTTTTATAACGGTTTACTTGACGAAGCCTCGCTTTATAATCGCGCGCTTTCGTCCAATGAAATCGTAGCCATCTACAATGCAGGAAGTGCTGGCAAGTGCACCCCAGTCATTGCACCTCGACTGACACAGGATCTCACCAATTTCTATGCTTTAAACGGTCAAAACACCACCATTGGCGTCGGAGTTGCAAGTCAAAATTCGGTGACTTACCAGTGGTTTTTTAATGGCAGCAATGGTCGTGGTCAGGCTGGTGCCTATGCCCAGATCATCGCCGGCTTCGTATATGGCGCTGTGGTGACAAATGGGGGTTTTGGTTATGGCAATACGCCATCGGTCAGTTTCGCCGGGGGAGGTGGAACAGGTGCCGCTGGATATGGCACGCTCAGCAATGGGGTCGTGACCGGCATCACCATGACCAATGCTGGCACAGGTTATAGCACTGTTCCAGCTGTGGTGATGGGTGCCCCCAACGGCTGGTTGTATGGCCAAACCAATAGCACATTGACCATTAGCAACGCCAGCGAGAACAGCCTGGGCAATTATTATATGGTGGCCAGCAACAGCAGTGGCAGCGTGACTAGCAGCGTGGTCGGCCTGACATTATTATACCCGCCGAGCATTGTGTCCAATCCCGAGGGCTTTACCCAAGGCTACCGTTCCAGCAACACCTTGAGTGTCGTCGCGGCCGGAACCCCTCCATTGACGTATCAGTGGTTGTTGAATGGCACAAATATTATTGGTGCGACCAATAGCAGCCTGCTGGTGCTCAGATTGAGTCCCGCCAATACGGGCCCCTATACCGTGGAAGTGAACAATCCTTACGGTTCTGTTTATAGCAGCGCGGCGTATGTCAATTTACTGCCGACCCTCACGGCACCCTTTGCCGGGGCCATCGGGCTATGGGGACAACCCGTTGGAATAAGTGTGGGGGCAATTGGATCGGGTTTATTGAACTACCAGTGGTATTTTAATGGCCAGCCCATCGCGGGGGCCAACAGCAGCAGCTATGCCTGGAATAGCATTCAATTCACCAATGCCGGGTGGTATAGCGTGGTGGTCAGCAGCCCATATGGCAGTGTGACCAATGTGCCTTATCAGGTGGTGGTAAATCCAGCCAACATCGCCATTGGCAGTTGCCCGGAAATATACATTGCCGGAACCATTGGATACAACTACACCATCCAGAGCACCGTTAATCTGGCTGATACCAACGCGTGGATTACGGTTACGAACATCACGCTAGAGGCGGCCTCACAAATCTGGGCCGATACCGCCACCGACACCAGCAAGCCCGGCAATCCGATCAAATATTACCGGGTGGTTGCGGGGCAGTAAGCTGAATCATTGTCGCCCAAGCCCCGGCCCCCTTGGCGAGGTTTTCCATGATTGTGCTTCCGGCAAACTTGTGAAGTCTCTCATGCGCGTCGCGATAAATCATGCGCTCTTGACACCGTGCGTGCAAAACTCCATAACCAGCGCCCGTGAACAATCTATTGAAAAGCAGTTTGGTGTTTTCCGCCGTCAGTTTTCTGACGCTGCTCATTCATTACGGCTTTCAAGCCATTGTCAGCCGCTTGCTTGGCGGGGCGAGCGGTGAATATGGGCTGGTGCTTTCAACAATCACTTTTATCGGATTTCTTGGCCTGCCGCTGGCCATAGCAACTCAGGCAGTGACCCATTATATCGCGCGGTTCCATTTCAGTGGAGAAGATGCCCGTTTGCATGGGCTCCTGGCGGGTTGCCGGAGGTTTTTGTTTCACATTACGATTGCTGGATCCGTAATTGCCGTCCTGCTGGTCAAACCGCTGGGCGATTTTTTCAATATCCCACGAACCAGTCTTACGGTTATCGCGTTGGTTTGTGTGTTGGCCAGCCTGTGGAGTTCCTACGTCACAGCCCTGTGCCAGGGGCTTGGCTGGTTTAAGCGCCTTGCGCTGGTCGGCCTGCTGATGGCCTTGCTGCGGATTACTTTCGGCACGGTGGCCACAAAAATTTCCCCGCTGGCTGAATGGGCGGTAGCCGCTTCCGCAGTGATGCTGCTGGCAAATCTGGTTTTGTTTTTCTGGAAAAAAGATTTTCCCCGCCAAACGGACTCTGCCGGTTCACCTTGGAATCCTGAATTCATCCGGTTTCTCTTGGTCAGCACGGTTTTTATTGTCGGTTCCAATTGCTTCCTGCAAGGTGATTTGCTGGTGGCAAACAAGTTTTTTTCCAAGACGGAAATTGATGCCTTCGGCTCGGCGGGGGTGCTGGCCCGGGCGCTGCCGACGGTTTCCGGCCCGCTGCTGACGGTGCTTTTCACGCATCGTTCCAGCCGCCACCAGCATCACAACCACGAACTGCGGGAACAGATGAAATTACTTGCAGTGTTTGCGGGCGCCCTGGTTTCCGGCGCCGTTGCCCTTTGCGTCTTGAAAACCTACTGTCTGCAAATCCTGCATCGCAACACGCCGGAAGCCGGGGCCATGATCGGGCGCTTTGCCATCACCATGGTTTTCATTGGCTTGCTGCAAGCTCTGGGAACCTGGTCGCTTGCCAGCCGGTGGTCAAGAATATCCCTGCTCTACGGAGGGCTAGGCATAGCCTATTGGCTGGTTCTCTTAATGTTTGGGAAATCCCCCGCTGATCTGCTGCGCATCATGCCCTTGATGGCCGGGAGTGCCCTGGTCATTTTATTCCTGACCTGGGTCGTTGCGATGCGGCGGCAGGGAGGCGAGCAGCCAGGGCAAAGCTGATTTGAAATTATTCCCACGCTCGTCCACAATCCCGGTGAAATGTCCAGCGCTGAACAGTTGCCGCGCATCAGCTTCATTATCCCGACGCTCAACGCCGAGGCGATATTGGAAAATTGCCTCGCGTCCATCGCATTCCAGACCTACCCGCGTGGCCAAATGGAAATCCTTCTCGCCGACGCCCATTCCACCGACCGTACTCGCGCCATTGCAAAAAAGTTCGGGGCCATAGTTCTGGATGACGATGGTAAAAACATGGAGGAAGGCAAGCGCCTCGCCTTACGCCATGCCACCGGCGAATTTATTGTATTTGTGGATGCCGATAATGAGCTTACCCATGCTGACTACATTGAGCTTGCCGTGCAGGCGCTCAGGTTGAATCCGCAGGCGCTGGGGGTGGAAAGCTATTACCTGCCGTCCCCCAAAATGAGTTCCTTTTGCGCTTATATCACCCACCGCTTGCATATCAGCGACCCCATTGCCTGGTTGATGGCCGCCAATCCGATACTCGTGGCGCGCGCTGGCGAAGCCGAGCGGTGGAGACTGCCGTACGGGTCGTTTTCCTACCCGCTGGGCGCGAACGGGTTTGTTTTTCGTCGCGCAGATTTAGCATCCGCCCAGGCCAACGAGAAATTTCAAGACACCCACATCGCACTTTTCCTGATGAAAAACGGGCAGCGGGAATGGTTGCGCCTTCGCGGGCGCGGCGTGCATCATTATTACATCCAGACGCTCTGGAAATTTGTGCAGAAGCGCCGCCGCGCCACGGTGCATTTTCTGCGCGTGCAGGAAGAAATGCCGGTAAATTGGATGAAGGAAAAACCGCCCGTGCCGCTGTGGTTGGCGGCGGTTTATTGCGTCACGTTTTTGGGTCCACTTTGGCATACGCTGCGCGGAATTATCTGCGACGGTGACGCGCGGTGGCTTTGGCATTTACTGGCCTGCCCGGCGAGCGTGCTGGGCAATGCCTGGGGCGTGTTGACTTACCAACGGCGTGGCAAAGACAAGCGGCTCATCGCGGAACTTCAAGTCAAGCAGACGCTTAAATGATAAATCATTTTTTCTACTGGGCGGCGGCGGACTGGGATTAATCCGTTGAAATGCGATGCGCCTCAATCTGCGCTTGAGGCCCTATTCAGAATCGCGTCGAAGAGATCGGGTAAGCCTCGCCTCGTCGCGGCTTAACCGGAGTAGCGCAGGTTCTCTCCAGCAGAAACCCTGCTTGCAGCCCGGCGTAACCATCAGGAACAGGGGCGGATGAAAATCAGCTAACAAAAATCCAAGACCTTCGGCTCCGGAATCGGCATGATAAACCGGCCGCCGCGCTTTTGGAATTCCGTCTCCCGCTTGATGATTTCCGGCGCAAAATTCCACGCCAGCAGCAGCGCATAATCTGGCTGGTCTTTCAGCAGCATTTCCGGCGGGCGCACCGGGATCCACGAACCCGGCGCGATCTTGTTCTGCTTAAACGGCGTGTTGTCAATGATGTAGTCCAGTTCCTTTGTCGTGATGCCGCAGGTATTGAGCAACGTGTTGCCTTTGGCCGACGCGCCGTAGCCGATGATGCGTTTGCCCTGCGCCTTTAATTTGCGGAGGAGCGCGGGCAATTCGGTGCGGATGTGGCTCACGCGCTGCGCGAAGGATTCCCACGTGGCCGGTTCCGACAGCCGCATCTGTTTTTCCTTTTCCAGCGCCTGTGCCACGCTCGCGTGCGGCTCAGCTTTTGCAGCCCGCTGCCGCAGGTGAAACAATATCGAACCGCCATGGATCGGATAATGGTCCACGCGCGCCACCATGAACGCCGTATCTTTCACCAAAGCTTCAATCGCACGCACAGAAATATAGGAGAGGTGTTCGTGGTAAACCGTGTCGTATTCCGTGTGTTCAAAGAAGTCCGCTACATAAGGCACTTCAAAGGCAATCAAAGTATCCTGATGCGAAATCACCTCGAGTCCGGCGACCAGGTCACGCAGGTCATCAATGTGCGCGAAGACGTGTCGCCCGAGGATCAAATCCGCCGCGCCCCACTCGGCTTGCAATTTTTTGGCGGTGGCCGCGTTAAAAAATTCCTTGCGCGTAGGAATCGCCGTGGCGAGGGCGACATCGGCGATGTTGCCCGCCGGTTCAATGCCGAGAACTTCGCAGCCTCGTTC
>CAISVF010000495.1 GCA_903888765.1 uncultured Verrucomicrobia subdivision 3 bacterium
GCTGGTCTGGGACTCGTCGTCCAGACGGATATCCACCGAATACAGGCCCGGCTCGGCGAACTTTAATTGCTGAAAGTTAACGATGAAATTGCGGGTGATGAAATGGGCGTCATCCGGCAGGGTGACCGGCACGGGCATTTCGATGCCTTGCATAATTGGATGCCCGTCGGCGTTGATGAAATTCAGCGCAAGTTTGCGCGTTCCTTCATCCCCGGGCAGGAAGGTGGCGCGCAAGGCCACGGCGCATTGCGGATGCACCGCCGGCATCTGTGGGGCATAAATGGTGTCAAACGCGCCCAGCAGATTTAATTTTTCATTATCGTTTGTTGCTGCGTCGCAAAGCACCGCCACTTGAATGTTCATTCGGGAAATTAAGCCACGAATTCAGCAAAATGACACGAATTTCTTTCCGGCCGCTGGCATGGCCCCCGGCGCATCACCGCATGCACACGGCAGGATTTGAGCCGGGAGTCAATTCGCCCGGCCCATCCAGCGCGGCCCGGTCCGCTCGGCAAAGCCGCAGTTGAACTTGCGGTGAACTTCCGCTATTTTCTTCGCCTTATGACGTTGACTGAAAAACTTCTCGCCCGCGCGTCTGGCAAAGCCAGCGTGCAGGCTGGCGACAATATCTGGGTAAATGCTGATGTGCTGATGACCCATGATGTTTGCGGCCCCGGCACCATTGGCGTGTTCAAACGCGAGTTTGGCAAGACGGCCAAGGTGTGGGATAAGCAGAGAATTGTCATCATTCCCGATCACTACATTTTTACCGCGGATTCCCTTTCCAACCGCAACGTGGATATCCTGCGTGATTTTGCGCGGGAGCAGGGCTTGCCGTATTTTTACGACGTCATTGACGACCCCAACGGCCACTGGGTGTTTGATGCCGTGAAGGGCAATCTGAAGCGCCAGTACGGGGCGCGCTATGCGGGGGTCTGCCACGCCGCGCTGCCGGCCAAAGGGCACACGCGCCCGGGTGAAGTACTCTTTGGCACAGATTCGCACACCTGCATGGCGGGGGCGTTCAATCAGTTTGCCACGGGCATTGGCAACACGGATGCGGGGTTTGTGATGGGCACGGGTAAGCTATTGATCAAGGTGCCGGAAACCATGCATTTCCGCTTGGAAGGCAGGCTGCAACCCGGGGTGATGGCCAAGGATATTATCCTCCATTGCATCGGTGAGATCGGTTTCGACGGGGCCACCTATCGCGCAATGCAGTTTGACGGCGAAGGCGTGAAAAGCCTGAGCATGGATGATCGCATGACCATTGCGAACATGGCCATCGAAGCCGGTGGCAAGAACGGAATTTTTGAGTTTGATGCCCGCACGGCAGAATATGTGGATGCGCGGGTCAAACTGAACGGCACCAAGTCTGCTTACACGCCGGTTGAACGCGACGCAAAGGAGCACTTCGTCAGCGAGTTGGTGGTGGATTTAAGCCAGCTGGAACCCACGGTAGCGTGTCATCCTGATCCGGGCCAGCGCAAAAAAGCGAAGGACATGGGAAATACCAGGCTGGATCGCGCCTATGTCGGGTCCTGCACCGGCGGCAAAACCAGCGATTTCGTGGAATTCGCCCGTGTGCTGCGCGGCCGGAAAGTGGTGATTGATACCTTCGGGGTGCCAGCCACGCCGGAGATCATCCGCGATTTGCAGTCCACCTATTGGGGCAATGAAACGATCTGGGAGGTCATGGTAAACGCCGGTGTGCAGATGACCGAAAACGCCGGTTGCGCCGCCTGCCTGGGTGGTCCGGTGGATACCTTCGGCCGCATTAATAAGTCGGGCATCAATTGCATCAGCGCTACCAACCGGAATTTCCCCGGGCGCATGGGCGACAAGGAATCAAAGGTCTTTCTCGCTTCCCCAGCCACCGTGGCGGCGAGTGCGCTGACGGGCAAGGTGACGGACCCGCGCGAATTCCTGGAAAATTAAGCGGATATTTCAGCCAGTGTGCCGGGTGTTTTGCCCTGTCGTAAAAACACCCGTCGTGCTGACGGGATTATCGGCCGAGCGAGTGGGTTGACTCGGCTAAAATAAAAAAGCGAGGTCTTATGACCTCGCTTTTTTATTCCTTGCGGGAAAAATCAGGCTTTTTTGGCGACTTCCTTTTTCCAGGTGCGCTTGGGTGCCTTGGTTACCAGACCTTTTTTGAGGGCGGCGGCTGACACGCGGACATAGCGAACTTCGCCGCTGGGGAGGATCGCCTTTA
>CAISVF010000496.1 GCA_903888765.1 uncultured Verrucomicrobia subdivision 3 bacterium
GTTTTCTGTGCGCGGGTATTCTCCTGGTGATTTTGGCTTTTGCGGATGTTAAAACCATTTCTGCTCGTGAATTCACCCAGGGACTGTGGCTTTCGTTGTTTACCTCAGCGGGCATATGCTTGCAGATGGATGGCTTGGCTTACACCTCTGCCTCCACTTCCGCCTTCCTGACACAACTCTATTGTGTGCTCATTCCGCTGTGGGTGGCGGTCAGCCGGCGTCAAGCGCCTTCCCGGAAAATCCTGTTATGCAGCACGCTGGTGATCGCCGGTATGGCGGTGCTGGTGAATTTGCAATGGTCAGCCCTCAAGTTGGGACGGGGCGAAGTGGAGACGCTGGCAGCTTCCGTGATGTTTGCCGCTCAAATCCTTTGCCTGGAACATCCGCGCTATACGGCCAATCGCCCGCTCTGCATTACCACGGTGATGCTGCTGGGCAGTGGCCTCTTTACGCTGCCGCTCGTGGCGGTCACGGCACCGGATCTCAGCGCCTGTTTCCGGGTGTACGCTTCCTGGCCGGCGATCGGATTAATGGCGGTGGTAGTGCTTTTTTGTACGCTGGGCGCGTTTTTGCTGATGAGCCGTTGGCAACGCCAGATTTCCGCCACCGAGGCGGGTTTGATTTATTCGGCCGAACCGGTTTTCGTTTGCGCGCTGGCCTTGTTTTTACCGGGTTGGCTATCCTCCTGGGCGACAGTGGACTATCCCAATGAGCACCTTACGGCGCGACTTTGTGTCGGCGGGATCCTGATTACTGCCGCCAACGTGCTCTTGCAATCCCGCTATTTGGAAGCAAATCCTTTAGATTCAGGCAGTAGCAACCAGCCGCATCTTTAAGCCGAACCATGAAATTCGACTCCCCTGATGCTGTCGAAATCCTTCCCGCAGGGGAGGAGCACCTGGAGTCTCTGGCCAGCCTGGCAGTGGTTATCTGGCGTCAATACTATCCTTCTATCATTTCTTGGGCGCAGATTGATTACATGCTGGCTGGCATGTATGCGCCGGAAACCTTGCGCGCAGATTTGGCGCACAGGGAAATCCGCTTTTTCCGGCTGCTGGTGGCCGGACGCTTTGTCGGTTTTGCCTCGCTGGGCCCCGCCAGCGCTGCCCAAGTGATGAAGTTGCACAAATTATATTTGTTGCCGGAATTTCATGGCCGGGGGTTGGGACGCCGGCTTTTGCAATATTGTGAGGCGGAAGCGTGCCGGTTGGGAGCGCGCCGGCTGCTGCTCTGCGTGAACAAACGCAACCTCCGTGCCCTCCAGGTTTATCAGCAATCGGGCTTCATTATTGCCGAATCCATCACGGTGAATATCGGAGGTGGTTTTGTGATGGATGATTTTCTTATGACCAAAGATCTGCCAACGGTAGGCGATCCCACTCTGCGGTGCCTTTAATCGGTCGTACCAAGCGGTCACATAAAAACTCCCCTATCGTCATTAACTTAGAAACCGCAGTTGAGATGAACCGCGAACCACGCAAACCACGCGAAAGCGAAGACTGGAAAGGGTGTCCGCCGTACCAAAAAAGGTTCAACCAATGAGTGAACGGTTCCCGTTCGCAAACCTGCGGCACTTTGGCATATTTGGCGATTTTGCGGTTTCAACACCGGAGTTTTGGTTGAAAATTTCACGCGTGGCGCGGTTATCTGCAGCCTTCACGTGGCAATAGTTTTACCTAATCCCTTGGCCAGAATCTTAGCCAGAGACGCTGCGGGGATTCGATCATGATGTCGGTCAGTAGCGATTCCAGGCTGGCCGCCTTGGGTTCATCGAGTTTTCGGGCGCGGATCAGGGCTAGCACAAACACGATGAATACCAATGTGTAAAAAATGGTGTAGTGATTCCACACCAGGCCGCCAAATTTGCCTTGCTGGCTTCCCATCAGGTCTATGATCAGTCCCCAGCCGACGGGTGCTAGTCCCAGCGCCACGCTGGCGAATACCGAGTACAGCACAAAGAAATGGTTGCGCCCCATCGCGGGAATGGTGGCCATGGCCAGTCGGCTGGTGGCCATGCCCACGAGGGCGGTAAAGAGTCCCATGAAAAACTGCAGGCTTAGAATCAAGGGCAGATGAGCGGGCACCGCCCCGCCGGCCAAAGCAATCCAGCCCAGCAGAATTAACAGCCAGGCCCCCAGGCTTAACCCGAGAATGGGTTTACTGCCGACATGGTCCAGCCGGTGACCCAGTAGCCACAGGCTGCTTAAGCCGCCTACAAAGGAGACGGAAGTGACCAATAAAATTTGTCCCTCCGTCATCCCCGTTTCCGTTTTGAGAAAGGCCACCGTGAAGGTTGAAAAACCGCCATAAGCCAGCGCCCAGACTATGGCAAACTTCAGCAGTTTGCGGAACGGTGGGTGCTTGAGGATTTCCCCCCAGGGCACCGGTTCGCTGGATGAGCGGATTTCCGGGGTGATGGCCACGTCCGGCACGCGGTTGAGGTAATACAGGCTGATGGCTCCCATGACCGCGCTGAAGGTGAAAATGACGGCGAACTGCCACGGTTTGGGTGATGCGCCCAGGGATAGGGCGGAGATCACCACCGTGAGAAAACTGCCCAGGTTGGCCATGGCGGCATCGCCGGAGACGTAGCGGCCCCGGATGTTTTCCGGAACCAGATGGGTGATCCACGGCAGCCAGGCGCAGCTGGAAATGCCGCGCACGAGATTAAACCCGAACAGCATGGCGAGCAGCAAAACCAGTTGCGTGGTGACATCCAGAAAGCCCGTCGCCAGCGGCACCAGCGCCATGCCAAAAGTGAAGAGGGTGCGCGTGCCCCAGCCAGCCAGCACAAACCGTTTATAGCCCACCCGGTTGATGTATTGGGCGGCGGGAATCTGGCAGATGACCATCAGGGGCATCATCCCTGCAATGATGCCCAGCACCGTGGCATTGGCGTTCAGCGACTTGGCGTATAGGATCATCGGGCTGCCGAGGACGATCTGGAACGACAGCCCGTTGAAGGCGGAAAAGCGCCACGCATCCCTCAGCCCTGGCGGCAGGGCTGGCGATGCATGGGCGGGCAGGGGATCGTTTTTCATACGGGCCAAAATCTAGCCGGTTCATACCATGGCCGGCGGCGGGAGATATTTCTGTTTTCTTTTTCCCGCGCGAGGAGCATAGTTTTTAACCATGAAAATCTCCACGAAACAATTTCGCATTCGCGAAGGTGCCCGGGTTGATCTTAAAAAAATGCCGACCCGCGTGAGCCGGTTTTACCAGTCAGACCAGCATTATATGGATATTCTTGGGGCGCACATTCAGGCGTTGCGCCAGCGCCAGGATTTGCTTTACGCGCACAATCGCTATTCGCTGCTCCTGATTTTTCAGGCCATGGATGCTGCCGGCAAAGATGGGGCCATCAAACACGTCATGTCTGGCATCAACCCCCAGGGCTGTCAGGTTGTCAGTTTCAAGCATCCGAGCGCGGAGGAATTGGAGCATGACTTTCTCTGGCGCACCACCCGGAATCTGCCGGAACGGGGACGCATCGGCATCTTTAACCGCTCCTATTACGAGGAGGTTCTGGTGGTCAAGGTCCACCCGGAGATTTTGCAAAGTCAGGCAATACCGGCGGAATTGGTGGAAGACAAAAAGTTCTGGGACAAGCGCTATCGTTCAATCAACGACCTTGAAAAGCACCTTTACCGCAACGGCACGCGCATCGTCAAATTCTTCCTGCACCTGTCCAAGGAGGAGCAGCGAAAGCGCTTTCTCCGCCGCGTGGAAGACCCGGCTCGCAACTGGAAATTCAGTAAATTTGACCTCGTGGAGCGCGGTTTCTGGAAGGAATATCAGGTCGCCTACGAAGACTGCCTCACGGCCACCTCCACGCAGAATGCCCCCTGGTTTGTGGTGCCGGCCGATGACAAGGAAAACGCCCGCCTGATCATTTCGCAAGTGGTTCTGGATGCTTTGCAAGACCTGCCGATGGATTACCCTAAACTGGACCCCCAGCGCTTGGAGGAACTGCGGCGGTTTAAAAAATTACTGGTCAAATAGCGGGTTGCCGCCGCTCGCCTCGGGCCGGATTGGCAAGGGTCCCTGTAAATGGAAAAAGCCCTTGCAGGGGCGGCTTGGTGACCATGTGCAAGCACCGCAAGCTGTCGCGCCTGCCGTGCTGAATAATGCCCGGTTGGTATTTGTAAATGGTGGTTCACGCCGCTACCGCCGGTCAGCCGGATACAACCAGCGACCGCTCTTGCATCGGTTGGAGCGATTTTTTATCCGTGTTGATTCGTTGCCCATCCGTGGGTAACGGAATGGTTTTAGCTTAGCTTGCTGGGAGAATTTATTCACGTGGTTGCCAGGGGCCAGGATCAATCGGATTAATGCGCTGCAACGGAAGCGTAGGCCAAGTAAAAAATATTTGATGCGTTAGCTTGAATCAATTCGACGACGCCGAAAAACTGGTTGCGCCGATGCCCAATAAGCTGCGAATCTTTGGGGAAAAATAATTTATGCCCGATCCTGTCACCCATCCTCGTGATCCCTTGCACGGCATCACCTTGGAATCAATTTTAAATCAGCTGGTCCAGAAGCATGGCTGGGGGGAAATGGGGCGGCGCATTCCCATTCGTTGCTTTCAGTTTAATCCGTCGGTGAAGTCCAGCCTCACGTTTCTCCGCAAAACTCCCTGGGCCCGGAAAAAGGTCGAAGATTGGTTTATTGGCGAGCTTTGAGGCTGGCCCGGGTTTTCCGGGCAGCCATAAAAGGGCCGTTGACGTCGGGCGTTTCTGGCGTATGCTTTGCCGCTCGTCGCCGAAGACCCAACCTGTTCTTCGGCCTCCGCGCAGAGCCGGTTCCCTTCTCCTCGCGTTGCGGTCATTACGCTGGACGACCAATTAATTCCATGCTGACAATTCGAGATCTGAAAATGACTTTTGGCGGTCGTGTCCTGTTCGAGGACGCGTCGTTCTCCGTGAATTATGGGGACCGGGTCGCCCTGGTGGGCCCCAATGGCGCGGGTAAAACCACGCTGTTTTCGCTGATTCTCAGGAAATTAGAGCCGGATGCCGGCACCGTGGCGCGCGATGAGTGGACCATGGTGGGGCATCTGCCGCAGGAAGCCGAAGCCCATGGGGAGGAAACCATTTTGGAGGTGGCGACCGGCCGCGTGGATGAAGTGCCGCGTCTCGAACAAATCCTGCATGCGTTGGAGGCGGCCCGCAACGTATCGTGTCCGGAATATCTGGAAGCCCACGCCAAACACGACGCTTTGAATGATCCGCAAGTGGAGACCAAGGCCAAAAAAATGTTGCGCGGGCTGGGCTTTCGCGACTCGGATTTTACGCGCAAAGCCCGGGAGATGAGCGGTGGCTGGATTATGCGGGCGCGCCTGGCGCGGCTCCTGGTCATGGAGCCGGACCTGTTGCTCCTGGATGAGCCAACCAATCATCTGGATTTGCTGGCCCTCCTTTGGCTGCAAAACTATCTCCAGAATTATTCCGGCGCGGTTCTTCTGATTTCGCATGACCGGCAATTCATGGATGAAGTGGTGACGCAGGTATATGAGATCTCCGAGCGCAAGCTGGTGGGGTTTTCCGGCAATTATTCGGATTACTTGCGCCAGCGGGAGGAGCGCTACGAGCAGCAGTTGGCCGCCTACAAAAACCAGCAGAAGGAAATTCAGGCGCTGCAGGAGTTTGCGGATCGGTTCCGGTCCGTCACCTCCAAAGCTTCCCAGGCCATGAGCAAGCTCAAGCAGATCGAGCGCATGGAGCTGATTGAAAAACCGCAGGCGCCACGCAAGCCGTTTCGTTTTCAAATTCCCCCGCCGCCGCGCGGCGGGCAGCGGGCGGCATCCTTGAAAGACATTCACATGGCCTACGGCACCACGCAGGTTTATACCGGCTTGGATTTGACCATTGAACGGGGCGAGCGCACCGTGCTGGTCAGGCCGAATGGCGCGGGCAAATCCACCCTGCTGAAAATTCTGGCCGGAGTCGTTGAATTTCAAAAAGGCGAACGGGACCTCGGTCACAATGCCAAAATCGGCTATTTCAGCCAGCATCGCGCCGCCTCGTTGGACCCCGAGAAAACCGTGCTGGATGAGGTCATGTCCAGCGCCCCCGCCATGCGGGAGGACGAGGCTCGCGCCGTGCTGGGCTCGTTTATGTTCCGCAAGGACGATATTTACAAGCCCACGAAAGTATTGAGCGGCGGCGAGAAGAGCCGGCTGAATCTTGTGAAATTTCTGGTGGACCCGCCGAATCTCCTGCTTATGGATGAGCCCACCACCCACCTCGATATTCACACGGTGGAGTCGCTCACGCTGGCGCTGGAACGCTATGAGGGTACACTTTTGTTCATTTCTCACGATGTCCACTTCATCCGCCACCTCGCCACCAAGGTGCTGCACGTCAATGCCGGTCTGGTGACCGCTTATGTGGGCGATTATGATTATTTTTTGGAGAAGACGGGCACTGCCCGCGATGCCCGCGCCGCGCTTACGGCCGCCATTTAAGTTTCATGGGTTGACCAAGTGCGCCAATCCAAATCGTTGGCGACATTTTTTAACAATTTATGTGGCGTCTGACTTGACGACATAGTGTACATTTTTTATAGAATTCATTTTATTTTATGAGCAAAACCGAGACCCATCATTTTCAAGCGGAAATTCAGCAGTTGCTGGATATCGTCATCCATTCCCTCTATACCGACAAAGAAATCTTTGTGCGCGAGCTGATTTCCAATGGCGCGGATGCCTGCGAAAAATTGCGGTTTCAGCAATCTTCCGGGAGTGTGATTTATCAATCTGAAATAACTCCCGCCATCACCGTGGTCACGGATGAGCCGGCGGGCACCATTACCATCACCGATACCGGCCTGGGCATGACCCACGGTGAATTGGTGGAGAATCTTGGCACCATCGCCCACTCCGGCACCAAGGCCTTCCTGAAACAGTTGACCGGGGATAAAAAGCCGGATGTCGGTTTGATCGGGCAGTTCGGCGTGGGCTTTTACTCGGCCTTCATGGTAGCCAAAAAGGTGACGGTGCTAAGTCGTTCCTTTGTGCCGGAGGAATCGGGTTGGCAGTGGACCAGTGAAGGCATGGGCGGCTATGAACTCGCCCCCGCCGCCGATCTCCCGCGCGGCACCCGGATTACGCTGGAGCTCAAGGAGGAAGCCAAGGAGTTTGCCCAGGCCAATACCATTGAGCGGATCATCCAGCGCTATTCCAGCTTTGTGCCTTTCCCGATTGAATTGAATGCCAAGCGGTTGAATACCGTTCAGGCCATCTGGGCGCGCAATAAGAATGAGATCAAGGTGGAGGAGTATAACGAGTTTTATACCTTCGTTAGCCATGACCACGAGTCGCCGCTGTTCCGGCTGCATTTTTCCGCCGATGCGCCGCTGGCCATACAGGCGCTGCTGTTCGTGCCGCCGCGTAATTTCGAAACCCTGGGCATGGGCCGCATTGATTCCGAGGTCAATTTGTATTGCCGCAAAGTGCTGATTCAGGCCAAGGCCAAGGGGTTGTTTCCCGAATGGCTCCGCTTCCTCAAGGGCGTGGTGGATAGTGAGGATTTGCCCCTGAATATTTCTCGTGAGACCATGCAGGACACTTCGCTGATGCAAAAGTTGAATAAGGTGCTCACCAGCCGGTTTCTGAAGTTTCTCGACGAGCAGTCGGAAAAGGAGGCGGAAGCCTACTTGAAATTTTACGGGGAATTTCACCGGTATCTGAAGGAGGGCGTCGTCACGGATTTTACGCACAAGGAGGCGCTTGGTAAATTATTGCGTTTCGAGTCGTCTTCCCTGGACCAGGGAAAACTGACCTCCCTTGCGGATTACGTCAAGCGGATGCCGTCCGAACAAACGGAAATTTACTGTCTGCTGGCCGCGAACCGCGCTGCCGCCGAAGCCAGCCCGTATTTTGAGGTGTTTCGTGAGCGGAAATTTGAGGTGCTGTTCTTGTACGATGCCTGGGACGAGTTTGTGATGGAACACCTCCACACCTTTGAGGGCAAGTCGCTCAAACTGGCTGAAAAAACGGAATTGGATTTGAGCAGCGCCAAAAAGGACGGGGCCTTGTCCGATACGGATGCCGCCGCCCTTGCGCAGTGGCTCAAAACCACCCTCGCTGACAAGGTCGGCGCTGTACGCGCGTCCAAACGGCTCGTTGACAGTCCGGCTGTCGTGGTGGACGCCGACAAGTTCATGACCGCCAGCATGCGGCGCATGATGAAAGCCATGAAGCAGAATAGTGAGCCGGATCTGCCGGTGAAGTATGACCTGGAGATCAATCCGGCGCATCCGTTGGTGACCCGGCTTGAGGCCATCCGTCAGCAGGATGCCGCGCTGGCTGCCAGCGTGGCCGAACAGATTCTGGATAATGCCCGGGTTGCCGCCGGTTTGCTGGAAGACCCTCGCGCCATGTTGACCCGGCTGAATCAATTGCTGGAGCGGGTGCTGGCCAAACCGTCTTGATGCGCCTTGCTTGCCAAGTGCCGTGCTCGCGCCGGCCGGCTGAGGGGCAGGGGCGGCGCGGTTAAACTATAACAACCTTGGCGAAGGGGGACTCTTTCACCACAAGCGACATCGTCGGGTATGAGCCGGCTGATGCCGCCCCGACGGGGCTGAAATTATATTGATTTTGGTTCTACAACGATGTCGCCCCTGAACGGGGCTTTAAATCGTGGTTGAGAAAAAGCGGTGTCGCGGTTGCCGCCTTCCCACAGCAGTTGTGCCAGTGCGGAAGGACCGCCACGCCGCTTTACCGCCCGCACCACGGCACACCAAAGCACCAAACCCACCGCCTCGCGTCCGAAAGGTAGGGCGCGCAGTCCCCTGCGCGCCGAGGCACCGCTA
>CAISVF010000497.1 GCA_903888765.1 uncultured Verrucomicrobia subdivision 3 bacterium
CCGCCGAGCCGCCGCTCAAGCTGGACTGGGGCGAATTAAAATTGCGACAAGAGGTGTCAAACGAATCTAAAATTCAGCCGGCGGAGCCGCCTCCACCAGCGCCGCTCACGACTCCGGTAATCGCGGACAAACCGTCAGCGGCCTCAGCGATGCCCCATCGGGCACCCATACAACATCCGCCGGTCAGCCGGCGGGCGGTAACCCAGCCGAAAATGCTTAATCTGGAGTGGAGCGAGCTCTATTTGCAAACCGAGGTACAGTACGAGCGGGAGGGGCAGCAAGCTGGGTCCCCACCCAGCAAGGTGGTCCGGGAACAGACTTTGGTGGATCCGACGGCTGGCGTGGGCATGTCTGGTTCAGTGTATCATCCCAATTTAATGCAGTTCCAACTGGCCACCGAACTGGGGCTGGATTGGAAAGATTCGCAGGAAGATCCCGGACAAGCCGCCAGCAATGGCCGGTTCCTCCAGCGCTATCATGGGACGATGGATTTTCTCCAACAAAAGCCCTATGCCGTTTCGCTGTTCGGCGACAAAGACATGACCTACCGCGAATACGATTTCTTTTCCCGCGTGCGGGTTGATAGCGAGGCGGCCGGCGGCCGGGCCGGCTACACGGCGGGACCGCTTCCGTTCATGGTTTCGGTGCAGCATTATGACGAAGTTCAGGAAGACCCCATCCGTCCCCAGAATTACACGCAGGATATGCTTTGGGGATCGGTGCAGCATCAGCGGCGGCGATATGACGGACGCACGCGGGCCAGTTACAATCTCACCCAGTTTTCCCGGCGCGACGACGGTTTTTCGCATCTGCAGGGCGTCACCCAAACCTTGAATCTGTTCGATAGCGAAAACTTTGGTGGGATGTTAGATCCCCGGCTCACATCGTTGCTGAATTACAATTCGGTGGGGCAAACCGCGCAGCCCACTGATAACCTGCAGATCCAGGAAAACCTGCATTTGCAACACACGCCCAAGTTGGAAAGCTCCTATGAGTATGCGTTCGACCATGCGACGTCGGGAGCCTCCGAGAACCGCACCCAGGAAGGCCGCGCCAATCTTAACTATCAACAGACCCCGCATTTGACCCTGGGCGGGGATGTGCATGGCAATCTGACGGATTCCACTTCGCCGGGAAACTCCCTGGAAACCCGGAGCTATGGGGTTGGTGCCAGCGCTCAGTACACACGTCCGCTGGCTTCCTGGATGACAATCACTTGCGGTGATGGCGGACGCTGGGATCGCGAGGATCGCAGCGCCAGCGGGACGGCGCAAACCGTCATCGGCGAACAACATACGCTCTCGGACGGCGCCGTGACGTTGCTGAACCTGCCTTCCGCCAACGCCGCCAGCATCAAGGTTTATGATGCAACAAACTCGACGCATGTTTATGTGGCCAACCTGGATTATCGAATCACCCCGCAGGGTGTGCTGACACAAATTGAACGCCTTACCGCCGGCCAGATTGCCAACGGGGCGCAGGTGGCAGTGGATTATAGCGCCGCTTTGCAGGATTCCGCCTCCTTTGACACGCTGGCCAATGATGCCAGTTTCCGGGTGGATTTATGGCGGGGATTGCTGGGCTTATATGGCCACTGGGCCAGCCAGGTTTATAGCGGCGGCGAGCGCTTGCTGCTGCGCCGGCTGGATGACAAAACCGTGGGCCTGGACGCTGCCTGGCGCTGGTTTCGCACCGGGGCTGAATACGAAGTGGTGGACTCCAACCTCGCGCCTTACACGCGCCGTCGCTTGTTCCAATCAGCCCAATTTCAGCCACTCGGCGGAACCGATCTCAGCCTGAATACCGATGAAAACTGGACGGATTTCCAGGATAACAATCTCCACCAGACGGCTTACGGCTTTATCACGCGCTGGCAACAGCGTGTGAGTTCCCATTTTTCCACCACGCTGGAGGGCGGCCTGCGTTTTGAGCGAGGGCAAACCTTTGACCGTGATTATGCCACCTGCCGCGCGGGCGTGGATTGGACCGCCGGCAAACTCACGGTAAAATTATCCTACGAATACAACGACGAAAGTCACCTGACCGACGCACAGGACCGGCATTACATTTTCCTACGCATCCGGAGGGATTTCCGATGAAGGTGTTTCCGGTCCATCTCCGGGTCCGCACGGGCACGCTGTTGTTTTCGCTGGTCATCTGGCTGGCCGGCGGCGGCACCAGCCGCGCCGTCGCCCCGTTGGGTGGCCAGGGCGTCATGCAATCCAAACACAATCTTTCCGTATCCGGAACCGGAACCGTTCGCGCGAGCGCCACGGCCACGGACCCGGCGGGCAGCGAGGTCTGCATTTTTTGCCATACCTCCCACTCGGCATCCCACCAGACTGCCCTATGGAACCGCTACGATTCCGGGGTCACTTATATTCCCTATAGCAGCACCACGACCAAGGCAGTCATTGGGCAGCCCACGGGAGCATCGCGACTGTGCCTAAGCTGCCATGATGGCACCGTGGCCCTTGGCATGGTCCGTAGCCGGCGGTTAAACATCGCCATGCAAAGCGCCATCGCCACCCTGCCGCGCAACCGCAACAACCTCGGCACCGATCTTTCCGACGATCATCCGGTTTCATTTCCCTACACCGCCGCGCTCGCTGCGCAGCGGGGCGATCTGCAAATGCCACCTCGTACCGGCCCGGTGCATCTGGATGTCAATGGTGAGATGCAATGCACTTCCTGCCATGATCCGCACGGCAACACCTATGGAAAATTCCTGGTTATGGATAACACCGGTTCGAGGCTCTGCCTCACCTGCCACAATCCGTCGGCGTGGCTCCAAAGCGCCCACAGCTATTCGTCCAAACGCTGGAACGGCCTCGCGCCTAA
>CAISVF010000498.1 GCA_903888765.1 uncultured Verrucomicrobia subdivision 3 bacterium
CTGTTCGTGCAAGCCGGTAAGAAACGGCTGGCATATTTGAGCGACTGCAAAGAGATCACCGCCGATGCGCTCGACAAGATCGCTGGCGTGGAAATCGCCGTGCTGGACGCGCTGCGTTACAAGCCGCATCCGACGCACATGTGCCTGGATGAGGCGCTCACCACCGCGCGGCGGATTGGTGCCGGAAGAACCTTTTTTACGCACCTCACGCACGATTACGACCATGATGTGGCCCAAGCAGAACTCCCGCCGGAGGTTTACTTTGCCTGGGATGGTTTGAAGGTAACGGCGGAATAATATGAAACCAGCATTGTCCTTAAGTATAATGGCCAGCCTCTGGCTGGTCGGGTTTGTCGTCCAAGCAGCCGAAACCTCCGGAATTTTCACCCCGAAAAACCCGCCGGAAATGCAGCCTCTAGCCCATCAACCAACTCCAGCATTTCAGGCCGCAGCCCATTTTCAGCATGGGGTGAATCTCGGTAATTATCTGGAGACTCCGGCTGGCCGGAGTTGGGGCGTGACAGTTTCGGGCGATGAATTCATTGCGATGAAGCGCGCGGGCTTTGACCATGTGCGCGTTCCCATCGGCTGGCATCATTACGCCGGACCGACTCCGGAATTCTCCCTTGCGCCCGGCATTTTTTCGCGGGTGGATTTTGTCATCACGAATGCGCTCGCCAGCGGATTGGCCGTCCTGATCAATATTCACCATTTCAATGAACTGGATCAAAATCCGGTCGCCGCGGCTGAAGAATTTGTAAAAATCTGGCAACAGATTGCGGCCTACTACCGGACCTCTCCCGCCGACCTCGCCTTCGAACTGGATAACGAACCGCACGAAAACGCCACCACCGCATTGATGAATCCCCTTTATGCGCGCGCCATCGCGGAAATTCGCCAGAGCAATCCACAGCGCACCATATTTGTGGAACCTGGTAATTGGGGCGGCATTGATGAGCTGAATCATCTGGTGCTGCCGCCGGATGAGAACCTCATTGTCTCCGTACATTGTTACGCTCCTTTTTATTTCACCCACCAAGGAGCCACCTGGACCAAGGGGGAAACACCGCAAACCGGCATTGTTTTCCCCGGACCACCGGCCCAGCCGCTCGTAGCCGACCCGAAATTAAATTCTAAAAAACATTATCAGCATTGGATTGAGCAATACAATACGCTGGCAGCAGAAAACAACCCGAGCGGTCCCAAAGCGTTCACTGAGCAATTAAAATTTCTTCACGACTGGTCGGCCTATTATGGCCGCCCCGTGCATATTGGTGAATTCGGTGCCTACACCAAGGCGGACGCCACGTCCCGGGCAAAATATTATGAGGCCTTTCGCCGCACGGCGGAAGCGCAGCAACTCGGCTGGTGTATCTGGGATTGGAGCGCCGGTTTCCGTTACTGGGATAAAAACCTCAACCAGCCAATGCCCGGACTGCCAGAGGCGCTCTTTGGCAAATCCAAATGAACGGGAACTGCCAGATACGCTCACCGCACGAAGCTATGAATTTTCCTAGCAAAACCCTGCTTTGCTTGCTGGTAGCTTTTTTTCTCACCCGCCAACTGTGCCTGGCTGGCGGCGAGGAGGTGGTGGTAGTTTATAATGCCAATCTGCCCGATTCTAAAATGGTGGCCGAACATTATGCAGCGGCGCGTTCGGTGCCGGCGAAGCAGGTTTTTAGTTTTGCGCTCCCCACCAACGAAGTCATGTCCCGGCTTGAATTCACAGATTCTCTGCAAAAGCCGCTGGCGGCAAAGCTGGAGGCGACGGGATTGTGGAAATTTGGGCCCATATCTATCCCGGCCACCACTAATCAGCCCGCCCATCAGGAGGAACGCGTGGTAGTTTCCGAAATCCGTTATGCCCTACTGTGCTATGGCGTGCCCCTGAAAATCGCGGAAAGCTCCATCATTGAAACTATTTCAGAAAAAATCACGCGGGAGGAATTGCGCAGCAACGCAGCCGCAGTGGATTCTGAACTTGCCTGGCTGCCGTTAATCAAGCTGAATCTCGCCTTGACGGGACCAATGCCTAACCGGCTCTACGCCTCCACCAACAATGCCCGGCTCACGCCCCAGAATGGCATCCTGCTCGTAGCCCGACTGGATGGGCCAACCCCCAAAATTGCCGCCGCTCTGGTAGATAAGGCGCTGGAGGCGGAACAAAATGGACTCTGGGGCCGCGCCTATATTGACGCACGCGGATTCAAGACCAATGACAATTACTACCTCGGGGACGAATGGATGATGAACAGCGCCGAAATCTGCCGGCATTTTGGCTTTGAAACCGAATTAGACACCAATGCCAACACATTGCCGGCCGAATATCCGATGAGCCACATCGGGATTTATGCCGGCTGGTACCATGGCGATGTATGCGGACCGTTCACCCAGCCAAAAGTGGAGTTCATGCCGGGAGCCTTTGCTTACCATCTCTATTCGTTCAGCGCCCAGTCTC
>CAISVF010000499.1 GCA_903888765.1 uncultured Verrucomicrobia subdivision 3 bacterium
TGAAGGCACCCCATCGTGGTGGTTGCCGACGAAGCCAATTCCCGCCGAACCGAAGGAATATTTTTGAGCATGCATCATGTTGCTTTGATTTTTGATTTTGTTGCCGGCCCCCTGGGTGCCGCTAACGACGATCAACGCACGTGAACGGCAGCCAGGAATAGGCCATTGACCGATGATTTTAACGGAAAAGCCCAGACGGGTGTTAGCGAGTAGTGGGGGAGCTATAAGAGAGCTATAGGGGAGCAATGACGAATTGTGAAAAGGATTTTGATTTTCGAAGGTAAAAACAAGCGTCGGTGAACCGAAGGCGACACCATCAAACATGGCGGATGCCGGCGAGACGGCGTCCGCTGGAGCGGAAGAACTGGTAGGTGAATTTAGCGTCATTTTATTTTTTCTGTTGCCGTGCATTTATAGCACGGGTTTTGGAAAGATTTTTGAGGCAGCAAAAAGCCGGCGGCAAGAAGGGACGGTTTTGATGCACGAACATGCAAGTACGTGCAGCTTCATGAAGCGAAAAAGGTGAAAAATAATTTGACAGGATTTCGATCTGAATGCGGGCTCTGGTCCGGGCCTATTAATTTAATCACGGCCGGCCAGTCTTTGCAGACGGCCATTAGCACTACCTTTTCTGGAACAATTTTTGTTTTGACGCTGGCCCTCACCTAAATCCTCTCCCACTCGGGAGAGGACTTGCACAGATCGCAGTTCAGGATGGTTTGATTGCCGACGCATTTATCCAGTCGGAGGCGGCAGTGACAGAACTGCGGGGGCCTGATGCGTCGGGCGGAACTGGGCGCTGCCGTTCGGTCAAGCCAGAGCAAATCGTCAAGCGACTCTTTGTTGGAAACAACTACCCCTGCCCTCCTGCAGGGTTCGTCCGTTCTGGTGGCCGGTTTACCAGCAGCCAGTCGTAGGCGGCGGATGGATCATCCTTTCGCCTGCCGGTGAAGCCGTGGCGGTGCTGGCGTTTGGGCCGTGTTAGTGGCACCGCCAACATGAGCGACCGGCGTCCGCGGCCAATCCCACACATCCGCGAACGGGAACCATTCTCTGGGTTGCGCGTTCAGCCCGCTTGAGCGCAGTGAATTGCTTTCGCTATTTCATTATCCAATGAAGCCTGGCTGGCGTTTGAGACGGGTGCGGCGAGGCTATGCTTGAGTGCGGTTTGACGCTAACATTGATCCGTTAGGCCACTGCTTCATGCAGTCACTATCTTCCATCCAAATTTCTTGGCCATCTGTTTAACATAACGCTTCTGTGCGCGCAAATCTTTGGAAAGGTCAAGCCGCTCGCGGCTGCGTGGCCGGTCAATAGGCGCATCCTCAATAACTCGAATGCAAACCTCATCGCCAACCTTCAGATTACGGTCAAGCCAACGAACATGCTCCGCTGTCGGTGTAATGAGTCCGCCGACGTGAAGTGTCATCGCTGCGTCCTCGCCTGCGCGTTGCACCCACGAAACAATGGCGCTAAGAACACCAAGTTTGCCGACTCCGGCTGTGCTCACCTTCTTACCGTTCAGTTGGACATGAAATACAGGCATAAGCGTGAAGTGTACTATGAATTCGGCCGCAAATTACGGTTTATCACGGTTGGCATAAATGGTTTTTATTTCCTTCTCTCGGATATGTCAACAATGGTTTCAACAGTTTTAGTCGGGATTTGCAGGAAAGAAATATGAGAAAAACAAAAACCATACTTTTGCTGGGTCCAGAGAACTGGCGCTTTGGCGTTCGGGTCCGGAGATGCGGCATCCCTGATTCGGAAAAATCGCGGCTATTCACGAAGGGGAAGCCTTCCGGTGTTTGATGCGGGTGAAGTGAGTTTATGGTTGGGTTCCGTTTTGCTCTGACATTGCATGGTTGCTGAATCTTCAATCAAAAATGTAAAACCATTTGTCATTGAGCCGTCTTCCCATCCAGGCATTCTTTATCCACCAATCATTTGGTGGATCCTCGCCCGAGGAGCGATATAGATAACCCCAATGCTTGACTGGAAAACTACCACCAACAAAAAACGTAACGGTTAAAATTCCGCTAGTCGTTCGGTCAGCCCAAACCACAGAGGCCAACCCTGCGTTCGGGCCAGATAGCACCACCCGCGTCGGCGTGTTGGACACTACAATCTGGCCGCTTTCCATCTGCTGAATGAGTGCGGTGTAACGCGGCATCACTCGGGCAAACCCTGCGCTCATCAATCGTGGCGAAACAGATCTGGTAACAACCATAGTCGCCATGCAAATAGCCACCGGAATGAACGCTCGAAAGTGCCAACGCCGCCAACCGGCAAACACACAAACGATGCTGGCAATCCATGCCCCAAAATACGCAACACTCACTGGCATTGTGAGCAGCTTAATCACATTGGACTGGCACCAATCGAAGGCGAAAACCGCGAGAACCAAAAGGGCGCAAATCGGTGTGACTATTTTCCCGATGGGTGGCATATGCAGCCCAACATTGCTTCATCCGGTGGCAGGGGTGAACTCATAAATCTCTCTTTAAAATCGAAGCGTCGGTGACAAGTTTCTTCCGAGCAAGCTGTTTGCACAGATAGCCAACAAAATATTGGCGCGCTGTGGTCAGATGAAAGTCCCGATTCTCTTCCAACTCTGCAAGCGCGGTGCCAATCGTTTTCCAAAGGTCGGTGCCTTCAAATTTGCGATATGGAAAATTCATATTTGAGAACGTGATGCTGGATAACGCAAGACACCATGGACTCGCGACGTGAACCGCAGAACGGCCAGCGCCAACGGCTCATAACCAAGCCTCCACAAATGGCAGCCGTCTGCGAAGAAAGCTGACGACCGGTGCAAGTATGCGATCTGTCCGCAAGAACTCGCGAGCTGAACGTCCGGCGGCCAACTCCCAAGCAACTCGCCAGCCGGTGTAAAACCCAAGCAAGGATGCAACGGCTGGAATGGCGATGATAAATAGCACTACCAACGGTGCTATAACAGCGATGATAATGTCGGGCGGCTGACCCAAATGAGAGATGCCAGCAATGGTCAATAAAATCAGAGCAACTAACGGTGCTGAAATAAGCTGAAAAAGGAAAACGCCGGGAAACGAACCCGCCATGCCTGCCGCAATTTTTTGGGCAAGGACA
>CAISVF010000500.1 GCA_903888765.1 uncultured Verrucomicrobia subdivision 3 bacterium
CACGCCCCGGCTGGCAAAGGACGAGGGCGGCGAGCATTCCGATCAAACTTACTTCTAATTTCAGCATACTCTTTTTAAAAATGTAAATATTCCCGAGGCGGATAATCAATTATGATTTGCATGGCCATAAAGAATCTCAAGCGCCATGACGGCATAAGTGGTGACGAGCACCGGATCCGTTTCCCAAAAACGCTTTTCGGGATTGACCCACGATCCGTCAGGCTTTTGCAGCTTGAGCAATTGGCTGGCGATTTCAGCCCGCCAGTCAACCTGACTGCCATCGGCTAGCTGCAACTTATCCAAGCCCGCAGCGGCGAGCGCCTTGGTCAGCAGGTGCAAGTAATAGTAATAACCTTGCTGGCCCATGCCAGGATTTTCCGCAAGGGTGTAGTTGGCGCGCACCCAGTCCAACACTGCGACAACTCGCGAATCGTGCTTATCCACGCGAGCATAGATATAACTCAGCAAGCCTCCATAACTCATGCTGCCATAACTACGCAGCGCGACACGGCCGGTCGCGGTATTAGTGACTGCGCCAGCATTACTAACACCCGGGTAATAAACAAAACCTCCACGATCTCGGGAATCGTCAGACACCCAGTCCGCCTGGTTAACAGAAGATAGGTTCTGGCAATTCTGGAGGAAATGAACCACTGCGGCCCAATCAACATCAGACTCCAGTTTGGTGAATCCCGGCGCGTCCTTGACCAGCGCGGCTTCCGACAGGCGCATGGCTTCGATGGCCATGAGCGTGTTATTCATGTCGGAATGCTGATACTTGCTGCCGTAGCCGATTCCGCCATCGAACGGCGTATCATTCGTGCCTTTCGCGCCAAAATCAATTTGCGAACCCGCCAGATAATGACGCGCAGCCAGAATGACGGGTGTGAAATGGTCGTCGTGAGCCGACGCAAGAGCGATGAGGCACAGCGCGGTGTTATAGTTGGCCAGCCCGGCACGCTGAATGCTGCCATCCGGCTTGGCGGAAGTGAGAATGAAGTCGTAGGCCCTCGCCAGCTCCGACGAACGATTTTGCAAGAAGCGACCGGAAGGATCGAAGCTTAAGGTGGTGAGCACCAAGGCCGTCACGGCTGGCTGCTCGGAGGGGGACCACCAGCCGTTGGAGTTCTGGTTCTTAAGCAGGAAGACGGTACCGCGGGCAATGGCTGCTTGCAGATCCGCAGCCTTAGGAGCGACGAGTTTCCCTGACACGGACTGACCCGCCGGTGTAACAGCCGCGCTTGAGAAAAAAGCTACGGTGCTGAGCCAGAGGCTCAACAACATTGAAGCGAATTGGGCAAATGCTTTCATTTTAATGGTAATTATGATCGAATGACACTGGTATTAAGTCGGCTTGCTCCAATGAGCGCTGAGGATGTTAAAATAGCCGGATGATTTGGGCGACTACCATTTTGCGTTTTAAATAGCCCCATTTTGCGTCAGATTTTTATTCACGCTGAAGGTTGGAAAAATGTTGCGTCCACCACCCTCTGACGTAGGATTGAGCCCTATGAACCGTAGTCAATTGCTGGATCTGTATTTCCTTGAAGCGCGCGCACGGGTCATTGATTTGGCAGCATTTATGGATCGCGTTAATCGCGCAGAAGGCGAAGTTGATTTTCGCTATCAAGCGCTCAAGCAAGCAATAACCGAACTCCAAAGCGATGACGCGGGGTATGCTCGCAGGGTACTTTTGAAATTCAGCGATCCTACCATCGAACCGAGCGAAAAGGCAGCGGGCAAAAGTGCTTGCGGGGCATGGTCCGGAATTAGTTAACTCGGCCATCCATCATAGTTTCGTCCGCTCATGCGTTATATTGAACCTCATGCCCATATGGTCAGCCGGGTAACCGACGACTATGTGGCGATGGCGACGGCCGGTTGCGCCGCGATTTGCGAACCGGCCTTTTGGGCCGGATATGACCGGAGTTCGCCCAAAGGGTTCTTCGATTACTTCCGACAGTTGACCGAGCACGAACCGAAACGCGCGGCCAAGTTTAGCGTGCCGCATTTCTGCTGGTTGTGCATCAATCCCAAGGAATCCGAAGATGTGCAACTTGCCACCGAGGTCATTGACCTGATCCCAGAATTCCTGAACGCACCGAACGTACTGGGCATCGGCGAGATCGGACTCAACAAGAATTCTCGCAATGAGCTCAAGGTGCTGGAAATGCACGTGGATCTGGCCGCCCGCACCGGGCAACTCATCCTGGTGCACACGCCACATCTCGAAGACAAGTTCAAAGGCACGCGCCTGATTCTCGACGTACTGAAAAACGACCGGCGGATTCAGCCAGAGCGCTGTATCATTGACCATGTCGAAGAACATACCGTGGACCTCGTACTCGATGAGGGCTTTTGGGCCGGCATGACGCTTTATCCCGAAACCAAATGCACTGCCGCCCGGGCAGTGGATATTCTGGAATGTTACGGCAGCGAGAAACTCTGGATGAACAGCGCGTGCGATTGGGGCGTTAGCGTGCCGCTGGCGGTGCCTTATGCCGCCCTGGAAATGCGCCGGCGCGGCCATGCTACCGAGGCGGTTGACCGAGCCATTTTCGGTAATCCGCTACGTTTTCTGAGCCAATGCCCTAAATTCAAACCGGCGATGTGACCGGCCAAATTCCTGCTGCATGCGCCTCAACCACGGCCTCCACCTTGCCTATTGCACCAACGTGCATCGCGGCGTAACCTGGGCAGAAACTTTTTCGGCATTAGAGCAGCACACGCTCGTTGTGAAAGAAGCCGTCTGCCCGGACGCACCTTATGCCATCGGCCTGCGCCTCGGCGACGTAGCGTCCCGTGAATTGTCGGACCCAACCCGGCTGCGGGAATTTCAGCGCTGGTTGGAACGCCACGATTGCTATGTATTCACGATTAATGGTTTTCCCTTTGGACGCTTTCACGGCACACGCGTCAAGGAACAGGTTTATGCGCCGGACTGGACGGCACCGGCACGGCTGGCCTACACCAACCGCCTCTTCGATTTACTCGCCACGCTCGTGCCCAGCGGCATGGCGGGCAGTGTCAGCACGCTACCAGGATCCTTCAAAGAATTCATCCACTCCCCAGAACAGGAACGCGCCATGCGAACCAACCTTTGGAGGTGCGTGGAACACATGGCCAAACTCAGCGCAGAAACCGGCAAGGATTTACATCTCGGCCTGGAACCGGAGCCGTTCGGCTTCTGTGAAAACACCGCCGAGACCATCGCCTTTTTTGCCGCGCTGGCGGCAGACCGCCCTAACGACCCTCGCCTGCTTCGCCATCTGGGCGTGAATTACGACGCCTGCCATTTCGCGGTGGAGTTCGAGCAACCGGCGAACGCAATCGAAGCCTTCACGCGGCAGGGAATCCGTTTGAGCAAGCTACATTTGAGCAACGCCCTGCGGCTAGCCCCCACGGCCCCAGCGCGGCAGCGGCTCGCACAATTTCAAGACGGGATTTATTTGCACCAGGTCATCGGCCGCCGCGCCGATGGCTTACTCAACCGGCACAAAGATATTGACGCCGCATTGGCGGCGGCGGCAGGCAAGGTGGCTTTCTCCGACGAGGAATGGCGCGTACATTTCCACATCCCGCTCCAGACCGAACCAGAAAATGAATTTAAAAATACGAGTGAAGACCTCAAAGAAGTGTTGCGCCTGCTCGGTCGGAATCCGACGCTTTGCCAACACTTGGAAATAGAAACTTACACCTGGGAAGTCATGCCCGCAGCCTACCGCAAAGGCCGCGTCGAAGATCAACTTATAGCTGAATATGACTGGACACTCAACCAACTGCGGGAAAATAAACTGGAAAAAAGCTGACGCATGCTTATGCCACGCCTGCGCACTTTACTGATGCTGGGAAGAGTTTCCAATCTACCCACCGTGTGGTCCAATTGCCTGGCTGCCGGAATTCTGTCCGGTGGTGGCGAAGGGAAAAAGTTGGCGCTGATTTTAGCGAGCGGCAGCAGTCTCTATCTCGGAGGCATGTTCCTAAATGACGCCTGCGATGCGGATTTTGACCACTGCCAGCGGCCGGAACGCCCCATCCCCAGCGGCATTATCACGCGGGGCACAGTTTGGGCCTGGAGCTTAGCTTTGCTTCTCGCCGGGTTGCTACTGGCGGCAGCCCTGGGTGGCCGAGCGTTTATCTGCGCTTTGACTTTGCTGGCAGCCATCGTCGCCTACGACTTGTGGCACAAGCGGCATTTCTTCACCCTCGGATTGATGGCCGGTTGCCGTGCGCTGCTATATATTTTCGCCGGCATTGCCGTCGCTGGCACAGTCTCACATTGCGTGCTAGCAGCAGCGGGCGGCATGGCCGCGTATATTTTCGGCATTAGCCTGCTGGCACGGCACGAGAACGGAATCAGCCGTCCACCGAAATGGCCAGCCCTACTGCTCGTCATGCCGGTTTTACCGATCGGATTGCACCTTTGCGCCAAGAACGTAGCGGCAACGGCAATCGGTTTGGTGACGTTCATCGTCTGGCTGGGAATCACCATTGTCCAATTATGGCGACCCGAGCCGCAAACGGGTCGAGCAGTGGGAAGGTTACTGGCAGCCATAGTGCTGGCGGACTGGGTACAAGTGGCCGCCGTGGCACCATTTTTGCCCCACGCAATCCTGTGGACTGCGCTCTTTGGTTTGACCCTCTGGCTACAGCGCCGCGTTCCGGCAACCTGATCCAACTGCCATTTCCAATAATAAAATCGAGTTTTTGCCAGAGCTGCGGCATCATTAAATCGTGCGTTGTATCGAACACACCATTGAAGTTCGCTGGCGACACCGGGTCTTTTTCACAGACCAGGTGTTCGCGCCTCTAAATATATTGTTCCGAAATGTGTTGGCGGCAAGCGAAGACCCGCTCCCCGCCCGTGCATTGCTCATCGTTGATGAATCTCTCGCCAAAGCCCGGCCAACGCTGTTGTCGGACATTCGCACCTATTTTGCCGCCCACGCTCAAGCGATTACACTGGCAGGTGAACCGCTGGTGATCGAAGGCGGTGAGCGGGTAAAGAACTCCTATTTGCACGTCAGCCAAATCCAGTCAGCAATTGACGCACATCACCTGGACCGGCACTCAACGATTATTGCCGTTGGCGGCGGCGCATTGCTGGATATGGCGGGGTTGGCGGCGGCGACGGCGCATCGAGGTGTGCGCCTGATTCGCTTGCCAAGCACCACGCTCAGCCAAGCGGATTCCGGGGTGGGCGTGAAGAACGGAATCAATGCATTCGGCAAAAAAAATTTCATCGGGACCTTTGCGCCACCTTTTGCGGTCATTAATGATTTTGCTTTGCTGGCCACCTTGCCGCCGCGCGACTTGCGCTGCGGTTACGCGGAGGTGGTGAAGGTGGCATGCATTCGCGATGCTGATTTCTTTGCAGCACTGGAAAGTGAGGCGGCGGCACTGCGTGATTTTGAGCCGGACACATTGCGCTGGGCGATCCACCGCTGCGCGGAATTGCATGTGCAGCATATCGCCGGTTCGGGCGATCCCTTTGAATTCGGCTCGGCCCGGCCACTCGACTTTGGCCATTGGGCAGCGCACAAGCTGGAGCAACTTTCCGACTACCGCATCCACCATGGCGAGGCGGTCGCCATCGGACTGGCGCTGGATGTTCTCTATTCCAGGAACATTGACCTGCTGACCGCCGAGGCCGCCGAGCGGGTTTTGTGCCTGCTCGAAAATCTCGGCTTCGAGTTATTTGTCGATGAACTACGGCACACCGATGAAACCAATCAACCCCGACTGCTCGATGGTCTGGCGGAATTCCAGGAACACCTTGGCGGCCGACTAACGATCACACTACTGGGCAAAATTGGCCAAGGTGTCGAGGTTCATGAAATGCAGCGGCCAGCTATCCTGGCGGCACTACGCCAATTAGGGGAACGCCAGGCGGCGCGCGCACGGGCCGGTGCGCTGGCCATTGCAGGCTGTACCGGATGAAACGACTCGCCGTTCTCAATATCGTGGGCTTGAGCGAGTCGTTGCTCTGCTCGGCCACGCCTCGACTGAACGCCTTCCGCCAAGCGGGTTCTTTCGCGTGCATCCGCCCGGCCATGCCTGCCGTCACGTGCACGGCTCAGTCAAATTATCTTACCGGCCTACTGCCGCGCAACCACGGCATTGTGGCCAACGGCTGGTTCAATCGCGAGCTGGCTGAGGTGCATTTCTGGAAACAGTCGAACCAGCTGGTGCAGTCACCGAAAATCTGGGATGCCCTGCGCGCTGAAATACCCGGATTCACCTGCGCGCAGCTCTTTTGGTGGTTCAATATGTATTCCACGGCAGATTTCTCGATCACGCCACGACCGCTTTATCCCGCCGATGGGCGAAAGGTTTTTGACATTTACTCGTGGCCTTACAATTTGCGCCCGGAGATCAAACGTGACTTGGGAGAATTTCCATTTTTCGGTTTCTGGGGTCCAGCCGCCGGCAGACAAACTCCGCAGGGCGCGCCCGACACAGCAACACGCTGGATCGCCGAGGCGGCCAAATGGATAGAGCACCGGCACGCACCAACCTTGAATCTCATCTATTTACCGCACCTCGATTATAATCTGCAAAGGCTGGGTCCGGGGCATCCGGAAATTGCCCGTGACCTCAAGCGAATAGACGCAATTTTTGGCGATTTACACGACTTCTTTGCCAAACAAGCGGTGGATGTTCTGGTGCTTTCCGAATACGGAATATCGGCGGTGCACCAGCCGGTTCATCTGAATCGGATTTTTCGCGAAAGCGGCTGGCTGGCGATTAAGGATGAACTCGGGAGTGAATTGCTCGACCCGGGCGCAAGTCAGGTGTTCGCCGTGGCGGACCACCAATTTGCGCACATCTACTTGAATACACCGGCCTTGCTAAACCAGGTCCGCACCTTACTGGAGAAGACTCCCGGTGTAGCCAAAGTTCTGGACGCTGAAGGAAAGCTGGCGGCGGGCCTGGATCACATGCGTTCCGGGGACCTGGTGGTAATAGCTGCGCACGATGCATGGTTCTCTTACTACTACTGGCTGGAGGATTGTCGGGCGCCGGATTTTGCACGCACTGTGGACATTCACCGAAAGCCCGGCTACGACCCAGCGGAACTTTTCATTAATCCAGCGCTTCGCCTGCCGAAACTACACATCGCCTGGCGGCTGTTGCAAAAGCGGCTTGGCATGCGGATGCTCATGGACATCGTGCCGCTCGATGCGAACCTGGTAAGAGGATCCCATGGTGCCCTGCCCGTCAACCGCGCTGAATATCCGGTCGCAATAACAGGGCGAGCTAATGACATCCCGTCAACTGATTTAGAGGCCACGGACGTTTATGATCTGTTGCGCCGCCTTATGCTCAGTTGATGACCGATCGGGCGCTTTTCAATGGAGGCTTGCATTGTCTATGGGAGTCAATATTTGACGCTCAATTCCCGGACCAGACCAAGTTATGTGCAAGTTTGGTTCGCCGGCAGCGTGAATATATTCAATTTTGACAAGGAAAGCTTGTCCGCCGGCCAGTTTGATTGCCTTGGAAACCTCCTGCCGCTCGCTGGTTTGCTTGTTTAGGACCAATTGAGAATTCACAAAGAGCCTAACCTGGTTATCGCCGTCGGCGTAGAAAGTATACGATCCTTGAATTGGTGGCTTAATGATCCCGGTCCAGCGAACAGAGAAATTTTCCGGTGGCACATCGGCAGAAGCATCGGGCGAAGCGATACCACGTTCCGTTCCCAGATCAAAATCAATCATCGGGGTCACAGATTTTTTGGCGAGTTGGCCAAACTTTGCGTCCTTGTAATATTCCACGGCAAACAGCGGTGCCCTGGCAAAACCATCCGTGCCAAGCAATGCCTTGACATCATTCACCGACCAGGGATGACCGTCGGGATAAATCACGCCATGAAATGGTTTAGTGGTTTCGCTCGTGCGCGGGTGCTCGCGATTTTCGTCCCAAGCGAAGCGGCAATTATCGCGCCCGATCCCCAGTTCCCACAAAATGAAACCGGGCTTGCCTTTGAAATGTTCGACAATGCCGGGAACGGACTGGGTCTTGCGGTTCATGCATTCTGAGTTGAGGGAATCGGGCGTACCGGTGTATTGGTAACTGCCGTATTCATGCCACGATCTAAAATCCGAATACGGCTCGCCGACAAAGCCTTTGCCGGTTGCGGTGACTGGAATAGCGGTGCCAGTTTCGTGAATCCAGATAAAAGCATCTTTCAGCAATCGTTTTGTTTCCGGTTTATCATTAGGCTCGTTGTAGGTTTCCCAAAAGGCAATCCTCGGGTCGGCTTTATGGGCGTTGACGATGTCCTGGACATAAGCCTTGAGCTGGTCCGCGTGATCCGCATAATGTTTACAAACCTCTTCGCCGGGCGAAACCAGCCAGCGACTGTTATGCACGCCAAAGATTGGTGCGGGATATTGGTAATCCGGCGAAAGAATCTCCTGCGCTGGCTGCTGCCAGCAGTCATCAAAAAATACAAAGTCAGTCTTGATGCCATATTTGTTGGCCCGCGTCAGAAAATCCTCGATGTTGTAAAGCAGCGCCGCTTTCTTCTTCAGATAAATGTAATAGTGCAGATAGACGCGCACACAGTTGAATCCATAGACCGAAGCGTAATGCAACTCCCGGTCGTTAATGACCGGATCGTATTCATCCCATTGCTGGGCTTCGTTCACATACCTGGTCGGAACAAAGACCGCCCCTTTCACCCAGCGCCAGTCAGCCTTGTAAGTGAGCGGAGCAGGTGTATTGGAATCTGTCGGCGATTCAGCTTTAGTGTCGGCGGCGGAAAACAGCCAAAGCAACGTACCCAAAACCAAAGCGCTCTGGACCAAGGACACATGGTGAAAGCGCGAACTGCCGCTGATCAGCATGCTTTTGGCGCAGGTAAGATTCATTTGTTGGTTGATGGTTATCTTGATGTTGGTTTTCTTGCGTTCGCGTTCGTCATGATTTCAATTCGGAAATTGGCGGCATTGTTTCATCCAAATATACATAAACCATTTTGTGAGTAGGCAACGCCAGTTCAAGGAACTTGGCTAGTTGTCCATACTTTAGGTATGATGGAGCAAAGACCATGATTACGGGCAATCCAGCCTGTTGACAGGATTTAAGCGCCTGTTCATCCATTGCCGCCAGTGCTTGAACTAGCGTCCGGGAGTCGGAAACAATGCGCCCGGTTGACTTCAGTTCGGTGCGCGAGCCGCCGTTGGCATAAAAGGAATGGATCGCAAGAAGTTTGCCCGATACCGCACCGTCCTTTTCCGACAAATATAATTCCCAAGGATGAAACATTCTTTTGTCCCGGTCCAGAAGATTTCTGTCCGGGTTGAACGCGCGGTAGTGAATTTGTCCCTGCGGTGGCGGTTCAACCCTCACGCCCCGCTCACTATCCATGATGGAGAGAATGCTCGCGAGCGCCTGAGCTTCGCCTAACTTCACATCATTCCCGAAACTGACCGTGAGATAATACTCGTTTTTCTTGCGATCGCATAAGCCCAGCGCCTGCATCACCGAACTGATGGACGGCTGTTCATTCAGCAACTGCGGCCCTTCTTTGAGTTCGAATGCCAGATTCTTAAGACGTGCGAGGCCGAGGAGAAGATTGGTGGTTGAGGGGTGGCCTGCCGAAACACTCAAAACAAGGTCTTTGACTCCTTTGGCATCTTCCTGTTTGACAGGCTCGATAATCAGGTTAAGCAATTTACCTTCTGAAAAATGATGTTCGGGGTTGACGCTGATGTTCTGGTAAACCTCTCCCTGGGTGGCAGCATAGGGAACTTCCAGCACCGAGTAAGTGGTATTGAAAAGGGAAACAATCGCCATTGGTTGTAAGGCGTCCGCGGCGAAGGATCTCTGGCCGGGATGCTTGGGATCGGTCATCCACTTTGATCCGGTAAAGCGGAAACCTGCTTCCGGGAAAGTCTTATCGGTTCGCCGGTCGAGCAACAACTTCTCTAATCGAATCGGTGGTTCGCCACCATTAACCAAGCTCAGCTCAAAACATTCGCCCCTGGCCCAATATCTCAACGCATCAGGTTCAAACGGTTGGCCTGGAGTTTTGCCGATAAACTGGAGCGCCTGACTAACCGCACTGGGTTGCGCGAAGGCAATGAGCAGCGTTTCGTAGCCGTGCTCGCTGTTATAACCGACAATTGTAAATTCACAGGGTGCATGCTGAGCCAGTCCCGTGCTCTCGACCATCACATCAATCCGTTGCTTCTGTTTATCGGCGACCAAGCCGGGCAAGACGAGGAAGTTGCGGTCGTTTATATGCAGCTTCAAGTTGGTTTCGTAGGCAATCGCAGCCAATTGTTTGTTGTTCTCATGCCCAACCGGTTTGCTTTTATACAGGTTCGGTTCCTGCGCAAGAAGAGACGCTTTCAGCAGGAACACCAAACTGATAACAGGAAGACACATGAGATCACGCTTAATCATCCTCATCTCATTTCACCTTGAAATCAATGCGATACACGAACGCATAGTGGCCAGGTTTCTCTTGCGGCACTGTGAGGGCCAGACCATTGGCAGTTTGTTGCCATTTCACCGATTCAGTTGATCCCAACATGCGCACCGCCGCAACGCGCTTACTGCGCGAATCAAAATTTCCCAGCGACTTAATAAGCAAATCATTTTCCGGCCAAGCCAAGCAGATGGCATAAACCGAATTCTCCTTGGCCGTGAACCGAACGTCAACGTTGGCTGCGGAATTTTTGTCTGGGAATCTAAAAGTCTTGTCGTTCAGCAGCACTTGCTCGTGAAAGATCTTCCACGGCGAAGTTCCGTAGATGGCTTCTCCATTCACTTTCATCCATGCTCCAACCTCCATCAAACGGTCAACGCTGGGCTGTGGAATAACTCCCTCGGAGGTGGGACCAACATTAAGCAGGTAATTGCCGCCTTTGCTGACGATCTCCACCAGCCGGGAAACCACCTCCTGCGCGTTCACCCAGTTAGTGTCGTTCTGATTGTATCCGTAACTTGTGTTCAGGGTGCCGGGATTTTCCCATTCGAATCCCAAGGGTTTACCGGCGATTTCGTTGTCGCCGGTGGAAATATAATCGCAGTAGGGAGGCGGAATCGCTTTCGGAAACCGGCAGCCTTGAATTCGACTGTTAATTAAACAGTTCGGCCCGAGCTTGCGGATGGTTTGGTAAAGATTGCCGACCTGCGCGTTGTTCATCATGTCAATCCCATCAAACCAGAGGACAGCCGGTTGGTAATTGTTCAGCAGTTCCTCAACCTGCGGCTTGGCAAAGTTATCGAAGTAGCGATTAAAATCTTCTGGTGGCGAATGCGGGTAATCCCAAACATTCATCTGCTTGTAGCTATTGCCAGGTCCCAGGGGCCGATACCAGTCCCGGTCAATTGAATAGTAGCATCCAAACGGAATGGCCGCTTCATGGCAAGCGTCCGACAATTCGCGGGTAATATCCCGCTTGAATGGCGTGGCGTCAACGATGTTATACGTGGTCAATTTGGATTTGAACATGCTGAAACCCTCATGGTGTTTGGCTCCCACAACGATGTATTTCATCCCGGCCTGCTTGGCAATGCCGACCCAGGCATGGGCATTGAATTTCACGGGATTGAACCGGCCGGCCAGTTGTGCATACTCTTTGGCAGGAATTTTCTCACCGAACATGATCCATTCGGAATAACCTTCCGCGTGAATCTTGTCTTTCCACACTCCGGCGGGAACGGCATACAGCCCCCAATGCACAAACATCCCGAACCGGGCATCGCGCCACCATTGGATGCGGGCTTCATGCTGTTCCGGCGATTCGATCGGCTGGGCTAGACCCACCGCTTCCGGAAACGCTATGGTCGGATTGAACGCGAATAAAGTCAACCAAACCAAGCCAGATCCGGCGGCGGGCCGCAATAAGTAGCGCAATTTCGTTATTGTTTGGGTCAAGCTTATGATTGTGCGGGTGTGATGGTGCGCAATTCCGGCTGATCCTTGGCGGTTTCAATGGCCTTGATGGCGTCCTTCACGGCGTTGACTCGCCGGTCATTGAGTTCACCGGCGGGATAATTCCCCTGCCGGCACTGTTCGTTGAACTGAACGATCAATTCGTTTAGCCCCGGCACGGCTTCGCGGGCGGCCGCACCATAACCAATGATTTCGCGCATTATTTCACCGGTCCGATTTTCGCTGCCATGTCCGCCTTGCGTCTGGGCAAAGATGACTCCGGCCGCAATGCCCTCCTTGAAGTGATATTTGGTCAGAGCCTTGAAGGCTCCCATGCGAATCTCGTTTCCGAACATTGTGTCAGCGGGACAACGTGTCCGGACCGCTTCCAATATGTTCGGTGCTAGTGCAATGACATCCTCCACGCTAAGTTGATTTTCAAAAATTTCTTTCAAGTGCATCCGCGCCATGCCGTCGGGATTCCTGGCAATGGCCTGAATTGCCGGATACATCACCTGCTTGTCAACTCCGTCAATGGATTTTTTCAACATGCCGCCGAACAGAGCTTCGGCCAACTGTCCCTGGGCAATCTGAATAGGATCGTTCCACGCAACCGGCTGGGGCGGTTCGGCAATCTTAACCACTGCTTCAAGCATGCCGGGCAAGACTGGTCGCGCCGAATCACCGAATTTCTTGAGCGCTTCCGCCGCCTTGACCCGGAGCCAGCGATCCTGATGATCTAGGAGGGCGACCAATACTGGCAATGCCTGCGGATCCTTGATATATCCGAGAGTCTCGCATGCTCCCTGACGCAGGTGCGCGTCTTTACCTTCCACCAAGGCTATTAATTTAGACACCATCGCCTTCGACTCGGGACGCCTGGCCAACTCCTCTGCCGCCCAGCCGCGCACAACTGGCGACCAATCGCTGAATGAGGCCATTAACTCCGGCACGCTCATCTTTATACGATCCAGGTCGAAGCGCCCGGCAGCGATGGATTCATTGACTTCTTGCTTGGTTAACCAGTCTGCCTGGTTCGCCTCCTTGCCTGTGATGAACAGTTTTTTTAGCGGCAACGAATAGGTTAAAACATAAGTGGCATTGGGACTAAGACCAGAATAATTTGGGCTTCCATAGTAAAAATTTTCCGCTTCGGTTTTCTCACCCGGACCATACTGCTCCCCGCCGTCATAAGTGAACGATCCGTCACAACGACGCTCCAAGTCGAGGTGCCAGGAAGCTTGTTTGAAAAATGCGGCCACGGCATCGGGTCCGCCCACATTGGCACCCAATGCTCCCCATAAATAACTAAAACCTTGCCCTGTGTGGCCATATTCGCGGTTGGCATATCCCGCCGTAGCCATCTTCGCAAAAAATTTCGCAGCTTCAATCTGGTTAGCTTGGAGCGCAAACAGGAGCGCCGTCATGGAGTTCTTGCCATTATTTTCGTGATATGGCCAAGGTGCATGTTCGCCGTAGGGAACCGCCCCTTTGTCCACAAAGTAGCCGAAGAACTTGGAAGCCCGTTCCACGGCAGCATCAATTTCTGGATCGGCTATTCCGCATTTCTGTCCCATGACGATCGCCAGGTTGCCGATCAGCCCGGCGGCATTAACCGGTCCGTATGGGGGAATTGAGCCGTGCAGTTTTCCATCGGCGGCCGGCACCGCAATACCATGCCCGAACGTGCCATACATGCTCTGACCTTTGGCAAGTGAAATGGTGTATTGACCGATGGCATGCAGCACGGCTTGGTCGCCCGTTTGCAGGTAATATTCGCAAAGAAACAGATTCCGGTAACCCCAGTCCCACACCACCATTCCCTCTTTCAATTGAAGTTTTAACGTGGGCGATCCCATCTCGCGGGCAAATTTCTGCACCCTCGGCAAATAGTCCTGATTGCCCGTGGCCAGCAGTGCAAGACCATTGATAGCCCCGCTCCAATCCTGTTCCAGCGGTTCCTTCGCCAAGGCTTTACAGGCTTCATCCAATATTTGCTTCGACTTCGAGCAGCTATAAGGTGCCGTATCACTATAGGTGCCCATGACCTTAAGCTTGAGCTCAACGTTCTCATTTTTACCGGCCCGGAAACGAATTAGCTTCAAAATGCCACCATTAGCCTCCTTTTCCGCTTCCGTAATTGCTTGTCCAAAACTTCTGCGAGCATCGTTGCTGAATGGTTCGCCACCGACACCCAAAATAACATCGCCCACCTGAAGCACGCCATCAGCGGGCGTGTTTTTGGCGACAGCCGTGACGAATATCTGGCGGCTCTCCGTCGTGATGCGGCCCTGCACGCTGTCCATATAACTCTCCGGATGCGTGTAAATCCATCCGCGCAGACCGGTCGGCCCCAGATTCCAAGTCTGGCTGCGATCCATGCCTTGAGTATCGCCTTTGGTCAAATCCGGATTCACTTTGACTTTGGGACCAGCAACAACCAACCAAGTGCTGGTAATGAATAACAGGCTTGAAAGCAAGCTAATGCCGACTACGTTAAATTTCATAAAAAAGAGAGTATTGCCGTAAAATTTCATCATTATTTGGCTGGTTTTAACGACAAAATGGGAACCTCGCAAAAGGTCAAGGCGGCAATACCGTTTTCGCCCCGGAGCAGACGCTCCTGGCTCCAATCCTTGCTGTCAAGATAGGTAATGGATTTAGCTGATGAGGCGGCGGCTAATTTTAGTAGAATGCTATTTCCCGACCGGCTGCCTGAAACCACCAGTCCACTCTCGCCATCGAGATAAAACTCATTCACCAAGTTATCGCCCCATTTCACAGGTTGATCGAACTCCATGACGATTTCGTCCTTCTTCTCGGTTGGGTAATAAACGCGAACAAGATCAGGCGGGGTGATGGGGTTGGCGAAGACTACATGGTAGTTGTCCCGTTTCACGAGCGGGCAGATAAGCCGGGCAATTTCCGCATAACCGGCTGGCGGGTAGTGGCAGCTCCCCGGTGGGGTAACCCCCAATGTGGACATGATGCCCAAGTTGGAAAACGCCTTCGGCAATAACCGCTGCACTTCGCGCAGCCGATTATCGGATCCATCAATGCCCATCGCGCAGGACTTAGGCCAGATTTGGAAAAGGTAATAATGTTGAATGTTCGGATAGTCCTGCTTCCAGGAAGCCGACATGTCAAAAAAGTATTGGCGGTAAGTCTTCCACCCAAAGTCGCCGGTGGGGCCGTCCGCGCCCTGATCATTCTCGCCTTGATGCCAGAGCACGCTGCGGATGCCATCCGTGAGTCTGGCTTGCTCGACGCGCCAGAGGAGTCGTCCGTAGATCGAATCCACATCCTCGGGTTCGAAAGGGTTCCGCTGGTGTTTGTCAATGCGAGTACCGCCGACCGCGCCATTGATGATGCACACCGGCATTTTCTGATCCTCAACCAAATGCCGTCCCAGTTCCAATCCCCAATAACCGATTTGCAACTTGCCATGCTTGCTCCGCGCCACGGCATTGCCCCAGATTTTCAGGCGCGCAAACTCAGGATTGCCATCCGTATAGCCAAAGCTCCGAATCCAATCGCTGGTAAAGGGATAATTCTTGTCGCCAAACTCGACTGCCTCCGCATTCGATTGCCCATCAATCAGGTAGGCATCGCCGCAGACCAGGTTAGTTGCCGTTTGCACCACTGTTTCGTGGTTCCCGATCTTCGTTCCAAACTCTACACTGTATTTAACCAGTCCCGACTTGAGCTTCACGGAAAATGCATAGGATTTATCGGCTGACAATTGACTGGTCTTGGTTTGGTATATCGCATCGCCAGCATAGACCTTCAAATAAACCGAATCCGCCGCGGACGGCAGAACTCCATGGTAATAGAGTGTGCCTTCGTTGTGGTCATCGCGGGCATAAAACTGATTGTCCTCAGGCTTTTCGTCCGCAGCAGGCGTCCGCTTAACCCAAAGTTCGTTTTTAGGTTCATTAACCTGAATTGTAATAGAATTGGTAATAAGGCTACCGCCGTTGTCAACCGTTAAACTGACTGTCATCGGTCCGCTTTTCAGGGCACGCTTGAGAATCAATTTTCCTGGCGTAATCTCCCTGGCGACCGCAATGTCGTTAGCGCTCCAGGCGTAATTCAAAGCCCCGGCTCCTTTCGCTTGCATTTCATCGAGATTAGCGATCTGTGCCACGACTTCAATCGTTTCGCGTCCGTTCCAAGTGACCGGTGCTTTCAGGGTCAAAACCGGATCTCGAATATCTTCCATTATCGTTATAGCCACATCCCTCGTCTTTACTTCATTTGCATAAATTGCTTTAAGCTGAAGCACGCAAGTCTGGTCTCCAGCTATGCGTCCAGCATTGAAGATATAATGAAACCGGTCCACGGCGACAACAGCTTCTTGATTGTCGCGCTTGAGTATCCAATAGATTTTCTGCGCGCCGCCAGCTTTTGCCGACAGGGTAACACTCTTGCCTTCCATGACTGTGACTGTTTCCGGCGAAACCGAGAAGGAATTGCCTGGTTGGACTAACGGTCCGACCACAGTTTGCCGGGGTTTTTGATTTTCATATTGCAGCTTGATCCAGTCGGGAGAGCGAACCACTTTGGAAATCCGCACTTCGTCAATCTCGCCACGGAAATTGTAATCGTCATGCCACCCCCCCATCCAGAGCCCCGATGTTTTGGGAATATCCAGCACGGGAGTAGAAACCCCATCCAGCTGACCATTCACATAGACCCGCGAATCCTGGTTCTGGTAAGTATGTACCACTTGATACCATTGGTTCATGCCAATGGGACTTTTACCATTTACATCGGCGAAGTAGCAATGGATGCCAATGGTAGGTGGACTAAGAACCTTCATCATGACTTTTCCGGGTCTTTGCTCCCTGCCCCATGCAACAATGTTAACATTTGGCTTTTCCGCTCTAAACCATGCTTCAGTGGTCATGGGCCCCGTTCCCGACGGATAATTGGTAATATTTTCGCCGGCCGAAATACCTTGCTCACCGGCAAAATGCCTCGCTTGACCGATAACTCCCGAACTGGGCATGGTGCCGTCATTCCTGGTAACAGCCACCGTTCCGGCATCATCTTGGACTGGCTCGTTCATATGCCAGATACTTAAATACCCGTTAGACTCGTTAAAAACATTGGTGCCGCTCGACTCGCTGTTCGCATCAGACTTGCCCCAAAACATTTTCAGCTGTTGTCGTTCGTTGCCGGTGATGACGGGCACGCGCAACCAAATGCTCGCCGTGCCGTGGGCGACATCCCATTCCTCAATCTGATAAGCCAGCGAAGCGCTGGCTCCCGTCGTAAAGCGAATGTCTTCTCCGTGTAGTTTTGCCTGACTAAACTCAAAGAAATCTGAGCTCAATCTGAACAGCAAAGGAAAATGGTTTACCACCGCCGAGGACCTTAAATTCGCGCCATCGGGCGTGGTAATAATGTAAAACACCCCGGAATGCCGCCAAGCCACATAATTCGAAGATGTGATTTCGGCTTCGACTAAGTTTGGAAAAAGCAGCCGGCAAAAAATCAGCAGGCCTATGAAATTTATATTTTTCATCAAATAACGGGCAATCATTTCTAGTTTTTTTGATGGCTACTGCCCGGCGACGCTTTTGGATGCACCGGTGTGACTGGTTGCGCGGTGGAAAATGGACCTCTCCCCCAGGCACACGCAAGGTGCATCAGCAGCTCAGTTTTCAATTGTTCGCGCACGGCGCCATATTTATTGTCGTTGTATAGGTTATTCCATTCATGTGGGTCGTCGGTCAAATGATAAAGTTCTCCCTTAACCGGCATGGTCAAACAGGCGTCGTTGGTCAATTGCCCCGGCAGAAATTGAATTAGTTTCCAATCGGCTTTGCGCCACATGTACGCCGGCGCCAGCCGATAGGGGTCAGATACCCCGCCGTGAAACTCGCTGAAAGAGCCGGTGCGCTGTTGCTCGCTTAAAAGATCCAGCCCCGGCAGCATGGGGTTGGCTCCATCACCAAGGACATGCATAATTGTTGGCACCAAATCAATGTGCTCTGCCGGACGGTCATCAATCATGCCCCGCTTTGCCTCAGGAATCAGCGAACCGGAGAGGATCAAGGGAACCCGAACACTGCTGTCAAAGAGGCAGTATTTGCTGAAGCGAAAATTGCGTTCCCCCATCATCTCCCCGTGATCCGCAGTGAAGATAATCAGCGTATTGTCAAGCCGACCCAATTTTTTCAATTTTTCCAAGACCTGGCCAAAGTAGGTATCCAGCCAGGAACAATTGGCATAATATCGCAAGGTGGTTTGCCGCCGTTCCAGCGGCGTCATCTTTTCCCACGCAGTGCGCCACTCCTGATAGCGGGTGCCGGCCTGCGGATCGGCATCATAGGCAGCGAGGTGCGTGGCTGGTTCCTCGCTCCACGGCGGTTGAGGAACGTCGGGAATTGTGTTGAGGTCATAAAGTTTCTCGAATTCCTGAGGCACGTTCATACCCGCGTGAGGCTTAAGAAATGAAAGGTAAAGGAACAGCGGCCGGTTGGGGTCCACGCCGTGATCCAGAAATTTAAGGCACTGCTCGGCAACCCACCCGTCACGATGGTCCCGCAAAGGAATCTTCGTCATAGAACCAATATAGCCATCGACGCCTTCTTCGCCTGGACCAAATTTGGCCACTTCGGCAAAGTAGCGCTGGAGTCCCGGAAGATTGTCGTCGTCTATCATCAAAGCTCCCGCCTCGTAAGCAACCGATTTGCGCGGCTCGCCAATCGCACGCACCTCGAAACCGCGCGTGGATGGAATCGCTTCCCGCCAATGCGTTTTGCCGAATCCGGCAGTCTGATAGCCAGCGTCCCGGAGGATTTGCGGCAGCGGACGCGAGGGAAGAGCGCTGTCCGGCAAACTGTCGCTGTTCGCATACACGCCCAGCTGCGACGGGTAGAGACCGAACATCATCGCATAGCGGCTGGGAACACACATCGGTGCCTGACACACCGCCTGGCGGAAAAGAATTCCCTGCTTCGCGAGGCGATCAAGGTTGGGAGTTCGGATGTGCGGATTGACCACACCGAGGCAATCCCAGCGCTGCTGGTCAGTCATCAGGAAAATAATATTCGGAAGATGAGCTGAGCCAATCGGGAGCACACCACCCCCGGACAGCCCGACACCAAACAGCAGCCCAAGGAGGATCGAAAGCAGATAATTCCATAATTTATATCGTTTCATGATGTATTATGGTTTGCGTATGCCCACTTTCGAATCAAAGAAGATTCCGCTCAACGTCACCCTGGCACCACGAACTTTATTGAACCTGAACTTGGCGGATTTATTATATGAATAAACGAAATATTTGCCACCCGCAAAATCATTCACGAGTTTCACTGGAGCGACCAATGCCAGTGTTTTGGCGTCGAACATCTCAATAGCCTGACGCATGCCTTGATGGTTCCAATCAACAAAATAAAACGCGACCTGATAATCTCTGGGGATGCCAAGGCGAATGGTGGCCGTCATCGTCTGATCGCTATTCGAAATGCAAGCGGCTTTACGGGGCAATCGGTTTTGGGAATCCGCGGCCAGTGCGCGGCAATCGGTGGTTTCATTGGTCCACATCGTGTTATCAGGCCTACCGGCATCAGGAAATGCCCGAAAAAACTCAACCGAGTCCACATACGGCGGCAGGGATGTCAAGTCGCCGCCATTTCCGCTGTAATCGCACAAGACATAGCCATCTTTTCCGTAAACGCCCCCCCAGTTTCCTCTGGTGATGGCATCCTGCCCGATGAACTTGGCGGCATAAATTTCCGGTGTTTCCTGGTATCGGGGCGTTTTACCGCGATATTTTACGGAGACTGAATATTCGCCGGGTTGCACGGAAGTTAAATAAACAAATTCAGAATCCTGCAGGGCACCGCCAATGCCAGGCACTGGATGAAACATGCCATCCCAAATAATTTTGCCATTCACAAAAATTCGGGTGACCGTTTTTTCCACCTTGGGAAGGCCAATCCGGCCAATTGATCCTGGAGGGGTGAAAAATGCAGCTTCGCCTGAACTGACGTTAATACTCGCACGGATCTCGCCAAGTGGCGTTGGGGTGGTTCCCGTAACGCGCGTGACGGTCCGTCCTAAATGAGGCAAGATGTCATAGGTATTGAAACCCGGCGTCGTAGGAACGATGCCAAGAACTATTTCATTCAGCCATTTAACCGGGCCGGCGCCCCACGGGTGACAAAGACTGACAATACCGCATTGTGAGTTGGGTACGGCATCATTCGGGCCAATAACCGCATTCCAGGATGGCCGATAAACCTCAAATGTCGTGGTGCCACCGTACTTAATCATGCCGCCCCATAAATCCTTGAGCGAACTCAAGGCAGCATCATATTGCCCCATTCGTGCCATCGCCTGAATAACAAAATATTGATTAAAGGGAGAAAAAGAAAGCCGGCTTACCCGGTTGTTGAATTCCTTTTGCCACAGCATGGCTTGTTCAGTGCCGCTTAAAAGTCCGGTTGTCGTGGCGTCCGCCGCCGCATGTAGCCCGAAATCTGAAAACCAATGCGGGTTTGACCGGAGTTCAGCCATCTTCTCATTGGCATACCGGTCATATTTTTCTTGCAAGTCTTTCCGCCCCAAATTAGCCATGGCTATCGCAAATTCTCGCCAGGCACGAATGGAAAGCATTTCATAAGCGGACTGCGCTTCCGCACAAGAGCGAAACCAGATTTCAAATCCCGCACAAAGCCGTTCGTCCCAGCCATAAAATTTCAGTTTGGGAGCTTTCCCGAAGTGATTATACGCAGAATTGAGCTTCTCACAGGAGTTGGCAATATACTTTTCCAATGTAGCCGCATCGCCCGTGTAATGATAATAATCGAGCAAGCTCAAGATCCAATAAAGTGAATAGCTCTTGATACCATCACTTTGCCGGGAGGTGTTGTCGAGGTTTTGCCTGATAAAATCGTAATTACCAAACGCCACGAGTGCGGCTGCTTGCGCGGGATGAGCATCACCTGTCCATGAGATTCTGTCTCCGCGATCCATGAGGATTGAACCAAAATAATTTTGGCACATGGCAACTTTTACGGTGTAAGCCGAGGCATACCAGATGCGATTAATCAATGGATCGTTACAGGAAAAACTGCCGCGGTAATTGGTCGGCTTCACCTGACATACCGCCCGAATCCCGGTGATGTGCCACGGTTGGCGGTTTGTCTTGACATGGATCCAGGCAAAACGCATCCCGTCGTAAAGTTCCGAATTCAATTCCAGCCGATAAGTGTGGCCGTGTTTTGCCGGTACACCAGTCTTCTCCATTCCCGGCTCGTTGTATTCACTAATACTCATTTCAACACCGCCCTGACAATCCGGGCTGTCAAATTCGAACCAGGCGGCATTTTCCCGGCCAAAATCGAGTCGGATGGAGCCTTCGCCTTTTACCGTTACGTCCGGATTGTTACCCGTCAGGGATGTCAGATTTCCAAAAGCCCCCGGCTGATCGGCCGATACAACTTTCGGCTTGAGAAAGTAAAGCTGCAAAGCATCAGTCGGCTGCGGATTTACCCACTGATAACCAACCAGCGGATCGGGTGACTCCGGAACAGCCACGCCAGTGAAACCGCCGTTGGTAATATCCGCATAAAGCTCTGGAATCGGAGATTGACTGCCAAACGCGGAAATATCGGCTATAGCGCGGTAGATCGGCAAGGCTAAAAACACTAATCCATAAAAAATTTTCTTTCGTGACATCAAATATCTAAAGCATTCCAATTCCATGTTGCTCAACTTACAACAGAATACCACAATTTGGCGAAATACATTTCCGCATTTATGGCAACGTTCAAAAATTAAGGCGACCGGGAAAAGCTTCCCGGTCGCCCCCGCCAAATAAATTTAAATGAATATCATGGCAAGACCGCTCGATAGAACAAACCGGCGTTCGTCGGAGATGGTGTCACTTGATAGAATGGCGCAGCTGCACCCGCCACAGGCACATAGGGACCGCTGACGTTCGTGGACGACATCAACGTGCCGGTCTGCCAGATTAATCCTAATGCACCATTGCCCTGATCTTTTATCGTTAAAAAGAATGGACTATGCGTGTCAAAACTCTGATGGGCATTATACTCGGTATAATAGACACTTTCTGCCTGGGTTGCGGTGAGAGCACTGCTCCAAATACCGACGTCGTCAATGGCACCGTTGCCAGTATAAGCATAGCTACCGCTGGGATCCTGGCCGATGGTTATTGGATAGCCATAATAAAGTGTGTCCAAACCGGCAATCGAGTAACTGCCCACCGATTTTCCATCTACATAGACCGTAGCCTGATTCGCCGCCCGATCAATCACGCCCACGACGTTGTGCCAATTGCCATCGCTAATAATCGGGCTGGCTGCAAAGGTATGCAAATAGGTTCCCGAGTTAGCCGTGGATGCAAGAGACAATTCGATTTGTCCACCATTCGCAGTGCCGTTCAAAGAAAATACCCAGCCCTGCTCAAATGTAGAGTTTAGGGCATTGCCGATGATGGGCAGGTCATGCAACCAATAAGTTGTCTTAATCCAGAAAGAGACCGAGAAACTCGTTGTCGGCCCGAACTGAAGGCCGGCCGCATCAGGCACCGATACGAAGTTGTAGGAACCACTGGCGTTACTGGACGAAAGAGAAACAGCCTGGCCCAGAATGCCGGAGGCGAAAGTTGGCGAGCCCCCCGGTGAAGCGTTGTTGCCGTTACCGGATGTGTCATTGTAGTTTCCATCGAACGGCAGATGCAGCATGAGGTAATTGGTCAAGTTGGCAAACTCGATCGGCGCCGCCACGGTAAGGATGGAATTGCTGCTCGCAATCGAAGGCCCGAATCCGGGGGTGACGACCACTGCATAAGTGCCGGAATTAGTGTAATAAGCGCTGGCTATTACCAAGTTGCTGCTGGTCGCCCCCGGAATCTGGCTGTTATCGAAATACCACTGAAAGCTGTACGGCGCGGTGGATATATTCCCCAGAATTTGCACCGAGATTGTCGCCGAGTTGCCGGCAAAAACGGTTTGAGAAACCGGTTGTTGGGTAATGGTAAATGGAACCACTGTCAAGCTGGCCACCTGGCTGTTTGTGCTGCCGACGCTGTTGGCAATGCTCACATAGTAATTGCCGGCGGCTTCAAAACCAGGTGACGGAATTGTCAGGGTGCTTGCCGTAGCTCCCGGCAGGTTGGTACCAGAATGATACCATTGGTAGGTGTAAGCCGGACCGCCACCGGCAACAACACTAAATGTGGCGGGATTGCCCACCACCACGGATTTTGACTTGGGTTGAACCAAGACATACGGAAAGCCCGTTGCGGTGTTTGTGGCCACTTGGTAAAGGTCGGCGACTTCGGCGGCGGATATGCCACGATTATAGACTGCTACTTCATCAATTTGGCCAGGCCAGGCCTGGCCACCATTAACATTTTGAGCTCCGATGCACACAAGGCTCGAATCAATGGCTATGTTGCCAGTCTGATTTGCGGAAACATCGAGGGTGCCGTCCACATACAAACTAATGTTGGCACCGTCATACACGGTGGCCACCTGATGCCAGTTGCCATCATTGATGTTGATTTGGCCATACACTCCGGCATTCACAGCTCCGGAACTACCGGTGCCGGTATCGAGAAATTCTAGATGCTCTCCCGGAAAAATCGGGTCGCCACCGTCAGACAGGTGGAGTCGCCAGGTATTGTTACCTCCTGACATGATGGCGGCGTTGTAATATGCCGATAAGGACAGGCTGTTCTGATTAACCAGAACCCAAGCCACAATCGAGAAAGCGCCGGGATTGAGGTTAAACCCAGGCAGTCCCACACAAGATTTGTTGGTGGTAGCATTGCCATTTCCTATTCCGTCAAAGACATACGCCAAGTTGGAATTTTCAAAGTTCGGAAAACTTACCGGCAAACTGCCGGTGTTGGGGCCGTTAGTTCCATAGTAGATATTAATATTGGTGCCATTGTAGCCGCCGGCATAATCATAAGCCGTATTGCCATTGGTTTCATTGAACCGCCAATAGGCCACGGGACCACCCGCAACTTGCTCAGCGGCGTAGTTCGTGGCCCCAATTACTGTTAGGAGAACTGGCGTGCTCGTGACACTACCGAGAATGTTGGTTATCGTAACACTATAATAGCCTACATTTGCCGCAGATATGCTGGCTATATTGAAGGACGCGTTAGTAGCCGAAGAAATCGGGGTGTTCGTATTGAAATACCACTGATACGACAAGGGATAGCCAGCGGCGGTGACAGAAAAAATTGCCGGATAACCCGTATAACGCGTCACTGGTTGCGGCAGCCCGGTAATGTTGGGTGCTATGATGTAAGAAGTCGGACCATTCGTCACAATGAGCTGCAAACTACTTCCATTTACAACCAGGTAACCACTATAATTCGTGATGGCACTCGTTGCATAAGGACTGTAGGGCATGGCTCCCAGCGTAAATAATGGGCTCGGACTGATACTACCCCAGGTGATCAAGGTATTGGTGACAGGATAACTAGTGTATAGCGGAAGCGAGAGAATTTTAATGGAATCAGTGGTACCAGACTCAGTTAAGGAATTCACAAAGACATTCGTGTTTCCGTTCGATATCGCCAAGCCAAGAGTTGAATTGCTGAGGGTCAACGAGTCAAGAGGAACCGCCGCCGAACCGATATTTCCCCCCACCATGTTGATGATTCCCGCCAGATTATTGATTACCCCAGAAGAAGCAGATGACGATTTGGTTATGCTGTTACTGCAAATCAATTTGCCGCTGACGATGCTGACCACGCCGGTGGCGAAACTCGCCACGCCATTATTAAAGGTTAAAGCCAGACCACCAGAACCCGCAATCAGCGTTCCATTCGCCCCTATGTTAATTAAGCCAGTCGCCGCCCCTTCGTTGGCCGATCCCGCAAGATTAATGATTCCAGTTCCACCGGCCGATCCCGCCACGTTGATCGTCGTCGCATCAATCGTGCCGGTATCAAAACTCACAACTCCGTATCCGTTGGCATTGGTAGATCCCGCACTATTGTCATTCTTTTCAACGAACAAGGTACCGATCTTTATATCCAGCGGATGGCCGTTAAAAAAATTGGTTCCGGCGGTGAAAAAGGTACTGCCGCAATTATTTTGATTGTTTACAATGTAGGTGGATACACGAGACCCCTCCGTACCGGCGACACCGCGCATGCGCAAGCCTCCACTCGGCCCGCTAAATTGAAGCGTACTGGTGTCTCGGCCGCCCGAGTTGGTAACGATATCAACATTAAAAATATTGGTGCCCAAGCCCAAATTTACCACACCGACAAGTGCGGATTGCGTGTTGGGCCCCGAGTTTAGAGACATGGAGGCTACCGTGACATTATTACTTGCCCCTGCAAAATTCATGTTTTCCGCGCAGCGTTGATTGCCGCCCAGCATAAAAATGCCACTGGTGGCGTTAACCACAAAGTTACTTAAATGAGAAAGATCCAGCCATTGCCCGCTGATGGCTTTCGTGCTCCCATTGTCGCCGGCCTGAACATTGCCATTAACCGCCAAAGTGCCTGCCCCCATAATTGCAACCGAAGTCATATTGGTATCGAGGACCCTAATGGGATGGCCTACCATCATATTGTTGGCTGTGAGTGTGACCCCGGCAGGAATCAGCGTCACATTCCAATTGGTTATTTTGACTGGATTTGCACCCGCCACGTAGGAGTTGGTGTACAACAAATTGGCTACCGCGGTCGAACTGGTAACCACGTTATTGACAATATTGGAAGCTCCGGTTATGGCTGGCACCGAGTTGGTGATGGTAAAAAATGCCGTGTCGAGGGAGCCTGGGGTTCCTGAATTTGGCAACCAGTTGGCGCTGCTGCTCCAGTTTGTATTGGCACTGATGCCATTAGTGGCATTCCAGTAAAAGGTGGTTTGCGCAAAAGCCATTTGGCTGACGAAAAGAAGTGCCAGCATGGCCAAGGTTGAGCTGATAGTGGATTTCATTTTCATAGGGGATTTGTTACGACTTGCACCGGGTTATAAACTTTTTTTAAGGAATTAGAGCTGGTTTTATTTTAGACAACAAATGAATTTTATCACCGGGCATCGCTTTTTCTAGTGACATTTTGCGCTATACTTTGTGCCATTTTGCGGTAATTTTTACAATAAATTTATTTCGGTTTGCAACCGAAGCGACGGAAGACTTTTTTTCAATAAAAACTCTCAATTCACAGGCTTTGATTAATCATGTCAGCCAGCAAAGCAAGAAATCATTCGCCAGTCAATGGCGGTGAAACTGAAACCAGTCAACTTTGAAAAGGTCTTTTCCTTCGCCATCGAAACGCAACCACACCGCGTGGATTCCTTTCACTGACTGAATGTCGCAGGAGCATTCCCGCCAGTTATGGCCGTCGCCATTGCCCGGCACGGACATCACTCCGATGGAATTGCCCCATGGACTGTCGGTGGCGATGTCAATGAAGCCAGGCTTTGCACCCGGGGCAACCCGGATGGTCAAGCGGTCCACGCCGGCACCGAAATCAAAGTATTTATAAGCGGCCCGATCCCCCTTCCAGATTCCTGCAACCATATCGTTACTGACAGAGAGCGACTGAACCCGGAGATTGCCATGCAGCAGACAGGCGCGCTCAGCCTCCATTTTCTCACACGAATCCAGCGGACCAGAGGCCCCCTGCGTAGTCATCTCCACTTCGTCAATGGTACCGTCCGACTTGAAAGTGATAGGTTCCATGCACGTTTTGCGCATGGTAAAGCTGCCCTGCGTCGAGCGGTGGTAAAAAACATACCAGCGCCCCTTGAATTCGACAAGTGAACCGTGATTGTTCCAGTTCCCGGGATCGCAATAATTGTTGTCAATAATAACACCACGATAGGTAAACGGACCAAAGGGTGAGGTGCCTGTAGCGTAGCCAAGGCAAGTGGGCCGGCTGCCGCGGCCCATATGAGTGTAGACAAAATAATAAGTTTTAACGTGTTTGACCAGGTAGCCGCCTTCATGGAAAAAATGTTCCTTTTCCGTAAGCACATTGTCATGAATGGTGGCGGGGTCCAATTCCGTCATGCTGGGTTTTAACCTGGCCACTTTTGCAGCAAATTGGCCCCAGATATAATATGCCTGCCCGTCATCGTCAAGAAAGACGCAGGGGTCAATTCCTTCCAATCCATTTAACTCAATTTTCTTGGAGCGAAAAAACGGCCCGTTGGGCGAATCGCTGGTGGCTACGCCTTCAGACACTTCTCCCGGCATGCAGTGATAAAGGTAATAGACACCATTTTTATACTGGCAATCCGGAGCAAACAGCGGAGCATTGGCGTAGGGAACCTGGTTGTTTGGATCCCCGGAAGAAAACACATTGGTAACGATGCTCCAATGGATCAAATCAGTTGTTGAGACCACATCATGTCGGTAGGAGCAAAAATGATTCGGCTTTTCATCCGTAGAGCCGTAGACATAAAGTCTGCCATCCGGCCAAACATGAGCGGACGGATCGGCGATATAAACCCCAGGAGGCACAATGGGATTCGCGCCGATCAGGTTGGTCAGCACGCCCAAAAACCCGATGATGCCAACCATTATCGATTTTGGAGTGGTTGCTATCATGCCAGTATTTCTGTTTTGAATGCTCTCGAGCATTTTTGCGGATGAATGACGCAGTTGAGGTTGGAAAATTCCTTGCAATCTTTGGCAAGGACCGTGACTCTGCCCGCCGCCTCAAAAAACATGGCGCAGAATGGGTTTATCGGCAAAGGCAACCGGCCAACTCTGGCGGGACCCGTTTCGACAAAGATGGTCATAGTTGAAGTGCCTTTTTCCGGACCTTGACCTGAATTCATCACGGGCAGCATACCCCGCCGTCCATTAATCAATTATCCTTTCCCGCAGCGTGGCTGAGATTGACAAATCCAGTTGCTAAAGTCTGCCTCGATCAAAACCAAACAAACCGGTTTGGAAATCATTGCGGCCAGGTCTTAGACCAATATAATGTCCACAGATCGTTTAATTTGACAGGCTGAACATGCCCATCGGCGAAGCTGACATTATTATTACCAGGTGGCACAGCGGTTGGACTAAACCTCCGCGGGGCTGCCGTTGGAGCTTTACCCCAGTGGCGGCAAATTTCGAAGCGCCCCATGCCACCATTGCCCGGATTACTGCCATTATATAAATCAGAGTTACGCGCGTCTGACGGATCGGGAGAGCCATCGACCCAGATGGAATCGCAGAAATACGGCGTATTATTGGGGTGAGCTATGGCAGTATCTTTAAGGAAATAGCCCGTAGCCGGAGCGCCGGTGGCCGCGCCCGCCGGGGTGTAAGCGAAGGCATTGTAGCCATAGCTTCCATCAGCAAGATAGCTCATCCAAGTAGCCAAACTCCAAGGGTAGTCAGCTGTGCCAAAGGCCGTATTTAAGGCAGTATCTGCTTGCGGCGATTTCCAAGCCGAGGGTGCAGGATCAGGAGCCATGGGACAGAATCTAGCTCCTTTAATAGCGCTATAATTGGTCTGGAGTTGCCCAACCCACGTGTAATTTGCCTGATAACCCAATAGAGTACCTCGGCTGTCGCCGTTGTACATTTGCACAGAAAGATTAATTTGCTTTTCGTTATTGAGACATTGAAGATTTTTGGCCCTGAATTTTGCGGCGGCCAAAGCCGGCAGCAGCATCGCCGCAAGAATGGCTATGATGGCAATAACCACGAGCAATTCAATCAGCGTGAACGCTTTCCGATCAGACAAACCCGTCACGGCGTTAGCTTTCATCAGTCCAGAGGCTCGGACACTTGCGTTCACATTCAAGCTCATAATGACTAATTTTAATAAAAATTCGCGACCCTGCTAGTGCCATTTTGCGTAATAAAATGTTGCATTTTGCGCCAGCTAGAGAAGCGGTCGCCGGCAGAATCGTGACACCATCAAAGATATCATTTCGGCACAATTTTTTAAGCGGCGAAAACATTTTTACTGTATCCAGCCTGAATGGCGAATCTCCTCCGAGTTAAATTCCTCCAGATGCTCGCTCCCTGCTTGATCCAGTATTTTCCGATCAGGATGCATTGCCACGAGCTTGCCGGTATCTTAGCGGTCAGAATAAACCCTACAATTTTGTAGGGCCTTGCTGGTTGGCGCACAACTTCCATTCACTCACGCAAATTGCGCGATTGTTATCGACGTACCACCAGAATAAACAGTCAATTTATTTGTTCGGCGAACCGCCCGGTTCCATACCATCGTCGTCCACTATATTGTAGCCCCACCGTGGTCGCACGAGAGTTGCATTCCACGCATTCCACTTTTTCTGGAGCTGCTCCACTTTGTCGGGCTGCACCGCAGCGAGGTTGCTGGTTTCGCCTATATCCTTGGAGAGGTTGTAAAGTCTGGCATCGGTGGCAGGCTGATCTTTACCCGTGAGCGTGTCCGCATTTTTATCATAACGCACGAGTTTTAAGTTACCCATGCGAATCGCCATTTGTCGCCCGAGACGCCAGTAAAGAGCGTCGTGCGGCAAACCACCTTTCTCGCCGGAAAGAAAAGGCAACAAATTGACTCCGTCGAGTTTCCACTCGGGTATGATTTTCACACCGGCGGCGGCAAGCGCGGTGGCAGTAAGATCCAGTTGAATCACTGGCGGGGTGTATACAGCCGGTTTCAGGCGGCTTTTCCATGAGATAAGAAAGGGAACGCGGATACCGCCTTCCAGAGTCGTTCGCTTGGAGCCACGCAAGGGATCATTTTGCGAGCCGTTAATCGTGGTGCCGGGCATGGTCGGACCGCCATTGTCGCTGATGAAGCAAACAATCGTGTTTTCTTCCTGGCCGGTCGCAGCAAGCTTTTTTAAAACCCCACCAATCGACTCGTCCATAGCGAGCAGCATCGCATCGTAGATGCGCCGGCGCTTGTCGGTTATCCCGCGAAATTGGGCCAGCCGTCCATCGGTGGCCTGCATCGGCGTATGCACCGCATTATAGGCGAGGTATAGAAACCACGATTCAGCCTGGTGACGCTCAATAAACGATTGCGCTTCACGGCCAAAGGCATCGGTCGCGTAATCGATTTTTTCAACCGGATTCGTTCCACGCATGATACCGGCACTGGCCAAGTAACTATGTTCGCCGCCGATGAAACCGTAAAATTCCTCGAAGCCGCGCTGCAGCGGATGCATCGCGGGCAGGCCGCCGAGATGCCACTTTCCTACCAGCCCGGTAACATAGCCCGCGGTTTTTAAGCGATCCGCAATCGTGGTTTCAGTCAGCGGCAAGCCATCCGTGCCGCCGACCACATTGAATTCATGTCCAAACCGTTGCTGATAGCGACCCGTCATTAGGCCGGCACGCGAGGGCGAGCAGTAGGGACCGCTGACATAGCCGCTGGTAAATTGCACGCCTGATGCGGCAAGCCGGTCCAGATTCGGCGTGGGAATATCCTTGCAGCCTTGGAATCCAGCGTCGGCATACCCCATGTCATCGCTGACGATAAATAAAATGTTTGGCCGGGTCTTCGTTGCGGCAAGCGAATTTTCACCCACAAAAGCTGTAAAAGTCAGCAAGCTCATGAAGTAATGCGCCGTCAATAATTTGCTCCGCTTTCCGGGTTTAGCCGGTTGAGGTTGGCAACAGATCATCGCTTTTAACTATTTTGAAGGTTGTTGGGTCTTTTAGCCCAGGTTCCACGGATGACGATAGCCTCGGGTTAGCAATTCGCTGGCTTCCGCGTCACCGATAATTGATTCGGTATTAGCATTCCATTGCAGTTTCCGCCCCACAAGCATTGAAATCAATCCAAGATGACCAGGTATGGCCGAGTGATGCGCGACCTCGGCGGGAGCAATTGTTGCCTGCCGGGATTTCACGGAGTCAATAAAGTTGCCATGATGGCTGGAAGATTTCTTCAAGGGTATTAAGCGCAGTTCATCCGGGACGGCTTTCCAGCGCTTCCATTCGGGCTTAGACGCCTCGAACCCGCTTCGATCCACCCAGACCCAGCCTTCGGTTCCAATCCACTTGGTCCCCATTTTGATGTCGTCGTGACCACCAGCTATGGTCATGGTGATATCGCCCGGATACTTCAACTCGATGCGATATTTCGTGCAGGTATTCCAGACCGAGCCCGGCGGCGGGAACTCGCCATGTCCCTCAATCTCCAACGGCCCGGCGAGGTCGAAGCCCAAACCCCAATGAGCAATATCGCAGTGGTGCCCGATCCAGTCCAGTAGCTGTCCGCCGCCGATGTTGTAATTCCAACGCCAGTTCATGTGTACCCTGCCCTTGATGTAAGACTCCATTTTGGCCGGACCAATCCAGCGTTCATAATCCAGTTCCGGCGGAGGCGCGGAGGCGGTCATGAAATTTCCGGTCTCCGCGAAATCAGTATGACCACTGGGCAAACCCACCTCGACATGATTGACCTTGCCAATCATTCCATTGCGAACAATCTCTGCCGCCTTGTGGAAAGATGGCCTTGACCTTTGCCAGGAACCCGTCTGCCAGATGATCTTGTGCTTTTGCACCGCACGCACAATTGCCTGCTGCTCGGCAATGGTCCGCGCCAGAGGTTTCTCACCGTAAACATCTTTGCCCTGCCGCGCCGCCTCGGTGGCGACCAGGGCATGCCAGTTGTCCGGCACCGCAAGCATCACGGCATCAATATCCTTGCGCGCCATCATCTCGCGATAATCGTGATACCCGCGGCAATCTTTGTTCTGGTAAAACTCATTGATGGTTTTTACCGCGTCGCCCAGATGATTGGCGTCCAAATCGCACGCCGCGACAACGTGGCAGTCGGGAATATGCAAAAAGGCGTCAGTGTTGTCTGGCCCCATCATGCCCCAGCCCACCACCCCCAGGTTAACTCGCCCGTTTGGTGATGAGCGCAGCTTGCCGGAGGTTGCACAACTGCTCAGGATGCTCGGCCCAGCCACGGCCAGTGCGGTGGTGGCCAGGAATTGTCGCCGCGTGATTTTTTTCGGGTTTGGGCAGGTGTTCATTTTTGTTGTTGGGAGGAATTTAACTTTGTCCAATTGTTGGTCATGGGGACAGGCCGGTCACAGGTTGGCGGTTTTCATACGCCGCCTTGCGCGCGGTGAGGTCATGAATTTTCTGAACATCGAATTTGGGGCGCCGATCGTAATAGTAAAGTCCGTTCCTTTCCTGTTCGATGTCAGTCAACTGCGTGTAGCAAAAGCCGAATAGATTGGGGTTGTCCAGCAAGGCATCAAGGGTTCCCTGATAGCGGGCATAAAACTCGTCGGTTGTCTTGGGGCCATTCCCATAGCTCCAGCCACCTTCGGTCGCCCAGCCGATGCCGCCAATCTCACTGACCATGAAGGGAACACTGCGGTCGAACCGTGAATGCCGCTGGTCGCCGGACATCCGGCCGGTTGCTGGTTTGGCAAAATAATCCAGCCAGGTTTTGCGGAGTTTCTGGGGATTGCCCTCATAATCGTGAGCATCCAGAACTTCCGGATGCGGCAGCGTATGCTCCCAGCCGCTGCTTTCCAGCGCGGGACGATGCGGGTCAATGGCCTTGGTAATATTCCAGATCATCTGTTGTATTTCCGCCGCATCCTGGTCGGTCTCGTTGAACGGGCACCAGCCGACGACAGCCGGATGGTTCCGATCACGCAAGAGAATTTCTGTCCATTCATTCACGTAGGCGGAGTAACCTTCCGGCTTGTTATTGAAGCCCCAGTTAGGATATTCACCCCATACTAGGTACCCAAGTTTATCCGCCCAATACAGGTACCTTGGCTCAAACACTTTCTGATGCAGGCGGGCTCCGTTGAAACCGCAGGCCTGGGACAGCTCGATGTCTTTTTTCAACGCCGCATCCGTTGGTGCGGTCCAAAGGCCATCGGGATAAAAACCCTGATCCAGAATCAGCCTTTGAAAGATTGGTTTTCCATTAACCAGGATTTTGCGACCTTCAATGGTGATTTTGCGCAAGCCGAAATAGCTTTTCACTTCATCGATCTTCTTTAACCCGCTGAAAAGCGCAAACTTCAGGTCATAAAGAAAGGGAGAGCCGGGCTCCCACAGCTTCTTTCGCTTCAGTTGC
>CAISVF010000501.1 GCA_903888765.1 uncultured Verrucomicrobia subdivision 3 bacterium
ACGAATTATAGTGGCATCAGTTTCCCGCTAAATGCTGTGTTATATGGTTACACGCCAATACTCAATGGTAAATCCCCAGAAGAGCTGGAAACAAATATCATTTGCAAATTGCACATTCAAAAAACTGACATTGGAGGCAACCATTTGAAACTCATTCCTGTCCCGGCATCATTGGTAGCATTGGATTACCGGTTTAGATTGCCGAATGGCAGCAGTGTGAATTACGAAAGTATCAACGACGAGTGGTATTCCATAACAAATGAGCGAATGCTACAATTAGCCAAAATGGTGAGGCAAGCTCGACCAAAAATCAGTGTGCCCAAAAAGTAAAATTATTGTTTCGCGTCGCCCTGAGACTTTTTTGCCGGAGCCCGCCCAGAACCAGCGACCTCACTTTTCTCAAAATAATCTGTCGGATTTCGCCGCGAGCGGACATTGCTTAACAGATGCGTATGCTGGAAGACAAAGAATTGCTCGCCGCCCACGCGAATGAAGGTTCGGAAACCGCCTTCGCGACCCTGGTGGAACGTCATATTTCACTGGTGTATTCATCCGCCTTGCGACAGACGCGCAACCCGCATCTGGCCGAGGAGATCACGCAGGCCGTGTTCATCCTGCTCGCCCGCAAAGCAGGCAAATTGAGTAGAGACACCGTCTTGGCCGGCTGGCTCTGCCGCACGGCGCATTATGCCGCCCGCAATGCGCTCAAGGCCGAACTCCGCCGCCAACAACACGAAACGGAGGCCCACATGGAATCCCTGCTGCACGAACCCGAACCAGATGCGTGGCCGGAAATTGCGCCGCTGCTGGACGCGGCGGTGGCGCAGTTAAGCGAAGCCGACCGCAACGCCATCGTGCTGCGCTATTACCAGCAAAAGCCGCTGGACGAGGTGGGCCGGGCGCTGGGACTAAACGCCGACGCGGCGCAAAAGCGCGTGGCGCGCGCACTGGAAAAGCTGCGGAAATTTTTCACCCGGCGCGGTGTCGCCCTGTCCGCCGCCGCCATTGCCGGGGCGGTCTCCGCCAATTCCGGTCAGGCCGCACCTGTGGGCTTGGCGGCCAAAGTTTCCGTGATCGCCGCCAAAGGCGCGGCGACAACAACCTCAATAACAACCCTTGTGAAAGGAACCTTAAAAATTATGGCATGGACAAAAATTAAAACGGTGGCTGTTGCCGGGGTGAGTGTAATACTCATGGCGGGGGCAGCCGAAGTAAGTGTTAGTCACTTCAAGGCAAATGATTCTTGGAGGAATGGAAATAATTTTACGAGCGGTTGGAGAATACAAGATGTTTTCGATAAAACACCGCCACAAGTTACCATCCTGCCAACGAAAAACTCAAACATTTACGGGCATTGGTGGCCCGGCAAGGCAGACCAGCGGATCGGCCTTGGTGCAAGCTTCAGGGATATACTCCGTGATATCTACGGCGTCCCGAACACGCGCATGGTTTTCTCGGGGCCGGAGCCGGAAGGGCGATACGATGTCATCGCCAATCTGCCGGAAGGTTCCAAGTTGGCCTTGCAGAAGAAAATCGAAAAACAATTTGGCATGGTGGCGCACAAAGCCGTGATTGAAACCGAGGTTTGGGTGTTGAAAGCCAGCCACCCGGACAAGCTGCGTGCCAGTGTCAGTGTGAGTAAAAGCCCGCAACCGGAAAACCATACCGAATACCAATATGATCCGGAGACAAAGAAAATGGTCGAGACCTTGAAAGACGAATCCGCTGACGCATTGGTGGATGAACTGGAGAGAGTATTTTTCAAGGCGCCAGTCTTTAACCGGACCGGGCTTTCTGGCGGTTATGATTTGACTCTTTCTTGGTATTACCAAGACTGGGAGCACAAAGTTAAAACGCCGGACACCATTCAAGCGATCATTGACCAACTGCAAGAGTCTGGCTTCCAACTGAGTTCCACCCGCGAGAAGACGGAAATGCTCATTGTCGAAAAGGTGAAATAGTTTCGCGTCGCCCCGCGTCTTGTTGCCGGAGCCAGCCTGATAACGCTCGACAACCTAAAAATTAAAAACAGAATTTCGATCATGACCACTGCGAAAAAATTTCCTCGCGCCTTCACGCTCATCGAATTGCTCGTGGTCATTGCCATCATCGCGATCCTGGCCGCCTTGCTCCTGCCCAGGTTGGCGTTGGGATTTTTTTGGCCTTGCCGTTTTTCTTGGACTGGGTATGCGGGTGTTTATATAAAACCAGCAGCAAGTGATGATGTCATGAGCCGGCAGATGGACTGTTTGGGGATCTATCAGGCATAGCCTCGATCGTCATCAGTAACCTGTTGATCCTCCGTTTTGGGCACCTTCCCGGCAGGCTTCCGCGAAACCAGCAATCATGCAACCAATTCCCATACCGACTCCAATGATTGTCGCATCTCCAGCTACGGCCAGGGGCGTTAGCCCGGCGCGGGTCCATCCGCCGTAGAGGTAATCACTGCCTTTGGCTCTATCGGAGGCGGTGGCGGTGGGATCTTTTCGCCAGAGGTCGCAAGTCAGACTGGAATCCTGAAAAGTTTCGCATCCCCCTCCCGCCAAGGCCACCAGCAGAGCGAGCAATAGGATTAATCCTCTTGGGAACCCGGCAAGAACTTTTGGTTGGTTGCCGCTTTGACCAAACTTCCGCAAGTCCAAGATAGGCCGATCAGCGAAACAGTTGCCCCGACTCCGGTAATCAACGGGGGCGGCAGAAGCTCGAACTAAATAAAAGGCCTTCATTGTAAGCGAACCACTTTCGGTGAATCCGATAATATTGACTCCCATAATCTTGTCCATGGATAAATAGTGATTGGGCGCTTAAGGAATATCGACGATTTTGTCGGCGTTTGGATTTGATTTTCAACGTGGGGCGTGGATTTGCGTCTAAAAACGCTATTATAGCCGGCTCGCCGCAGAACGGTTAACGATAACCCTCAAAACAGGTGGAGGTAATCCGATACAACCCCGACAAATTTCAACTGCAATCACGGGATGAAAATGATTGTGTGCGGAATTTACATTTTTATGCTAGCGTTCGTTGGCTGTGACGACTGCTAATAAAATCACCATTTTACGGATACTGTTGATTCCGTTTTTTGTTGTTGAGGTGCTCTACTTCGTGGAAACGGGTAATGAATTGCACCGCGGTCTGGCCATTTTTTCCTTTGCGCTGGCGGCTGTTCTTGACGGTGTGGATGGGTACGTAGCGCGTCGTTATAATCAGTGGAGCGAGCTGGGTACGGTGCTCGACCCTCTCGCCGATAAATTGCTTCTGGTTTCCGGTATTGTGGTGCTGACGTTAGATCATCGTCCACGGTTAGCCATGATTCCGCTTTGGCTTACTGGCATTATTATCGGTCGTGATTTATTGCTGGCCTTGGGGGCGGTGGTGGTGCGTTTGACGGTGGGCAAAATCACCGTGCGTCCCCGCCTGACGGGAAAAATAGCCACCGTGCTCCAAATGACCGTCGTGTTGTGGATTCTGCTAAAATGGTCCGAGGAGGAGTATGGAGTATGGCTGGAATATCTGCTGCTGGGGGCGGGCCTTTTCACCGGGATTTCGGGTTTGCTGTATATTTGGGACGGCACGCGGCAACTCGGGACGCATCCCTCCAGCCTGCCAGCCAAAAAAAATGAAACGAGGAGTTGAAATTTTTGTAAACCGGTGTTTATTCAGGGACTTGTTATGGGCAAAGCCATTGAACTCAAATTGAAGGTGGGCGATCCCGCCCCGAAATTCACCGCCGCAACCAGCGGCGGTGGCAAGATTTCCCTCTCTGACTATCAGGGGCACAACGTCATGTTGTTTTGTAGATAACACAGAAAACCAATTTCAGTCAATCCTGAATAATACCACCATGCCCAATAGGGGGCCAGAATAGGGCCAGAACTCGCCATAATGGGCCAGGACGCAACGGAGTGATTTAGACAACACAAGACAACGCCCCCACACTCCCCCGTTATTTCTTCGAGTAGTGGATTGCCGTCTTTTTTTCTCCCTGCCCATCTTTCTTTTCCAGCAATCCTTTTTTCTC